>CBFHKY010000018.1:0-28211 GCA_965656525.1 Pseudomaricurvus sp.
TGGGGTGAAACTGTTTACCAGTGAAGCATCCATCCCCAATGTGCTAAAGCCCGTTTTAACCGCCTCTAGACTGTCAAAACCACCCATTAGCGACCCCAACATTCCACCAGCCTTTGCACCGCCGACGTTTGGCAACAACTGTTTAATCTGTGCACCGTATTCAGGCGGCAATTGGTTACTCGCATAGCTGACTAACATCCCTAACCCAGCCAAAGCTTGTGTCTTACTGATACCCAATTTACTGCTCAGCTGACCAACCAATCCATCAGTGATGTTGCCGATCATTGAGCCATTATTCATCGGTACAGAAGTTGTCGTGGCTGATGCCTCAGGCTTGGACGGGGAAGCTGATGGCGTTTCGTTTTCAGCGGCGGCATCGGAGCCTGTAAACAGGCCGATGATATCGTTCAAACCAAACGCATGAACGGGGCTGCTTAAACACAATGTCAGCACTGGCAAAGCCAGTAAACTCGCACGCACAGATCGCTCGCGCTTAGAACCAATACTTGGTTTGATCAACATAAAAATACCTATAAAAAACCGATTGAAGAAAAAACGAGACTCAAAAAGAACGTTATCCAGAAAACCCTGACTAAGGGTGAAGGACTACCGCTCAAAATACCCCATTAACCGCGGCCTGACGAGACTTGCTTTACAGCACCTGTGTAAGGAATCGCAAGGTATCGGCGGCATTTATGATTTTTCTCACGAGAATGACTATGCTAGTGGGTCTCGATGACTGCCGGAGCTGTGACATGCCTCTTTTGATTAAGCCAGACTTCCTCCCGGGTGACGATGCCCCGCAATGGTTTGTGAACCACCTAAATACCCCCGGTGAATCTAGGTATGCCCCTTACGGAGAAGATCCCAACTCACAAGATACGCAGGTCCACTATTTGACGTGGAATTGGGACAACCACGACCTACCGGTGATATTTTTGCTACACGGTTTTTGTGGTCACGCTCGTTGGTGGAGTTATCTCGCGCCTTTTTTTATGAACCATTACCGAGTCGCTTCCATCGACTTACTCGGGATGGGCGACAGCAGTCATTTACCCGAGTACGATGATGACTGTTTCGCTCGCGGCATTCTGGCCGTCGCTAAGCATCAACAGCTTCACGACATCACCATCATCGGTCATAGCTTTGGTGGCATTCAGAGTATTCGCGCCATGGCGCTGGCTCCCGAGCGGTTCAAGCAGGGCATCATTGTAGATTCACTGGTGCATATGCCAGAAGAAAAGATGTTGCGGCTGATCGATAAAAAAGGAACACACCGACGACGCAGTAGTTTAGAAAGCTGCCAACAAGCCTTCCGTTTAATGCCACCACAAGCGGATTCGGTTCCCACTTTGGTTGACTATATTGCCTATCATTCCTGCATTGGCGATGACAGCGGTTGGTACTGGAAGTTTGACCCCAACATTCAAAACTATGGTGAGCTCTGGGACATCAATTTGTTGCAACAAGTCACCACGCCTGTGCACACGATTTACGCCGAGCTCAGTATGTTTAATGATAACGACCGACCCAAACGAGCGCTTGAGTACTATGGCAATCCTCAGGGGCTTAGCATCATTCCTGGAGCGCACCATCACATTATGATTGACCACCCTTTGGAATTGGTGGCTGAAATCAAACAGTGTCTTAATGCCGTGGGGTAAGCCTTCACAGCTTATCCCGCCTAGATTCACTCACCCCCCACAGGAGCCCATCATATGACGTACTTTCCTTATGTTTTAGGTTTTTCACTGCGAACGCGTCCACCAAAAGATAACTCGCTGTTAAATGCTTCGTCTTTGTTATGCACGCTGTTGTTATGCACGCTGTTGTTATGCACGCTGGCCAGCACGGTAAGCTGGGCAGAAAGTGCTTCGAGCGATGCAGCAGACGCCGCTCCAAAATCTGTGCAGCCGTGTATTTCACTGCGTAAGCTCGATCACATTGAAATACTAGACAACCAACGCCTGGTATTTCATTTACAGGGAAAAAGCCTGTATCTGAATGAGCTGCCACGACGCTGTTCTGGCCTGCATAAAAATGCCACCATCGTCTACAAAACCTCTCTGCCACAACTGTGTGATCTCGATAATATCTCGGTATTACGCTCCACGGACACCCGCTTTAATGAAGGCCCCCTCTGCCCTCTTGGGCCGTTTACAGCCATCGACGAACAACAGCTGAAAGCTCTTAAACGCTCAGGCTCTTAAACTTGGGCAATGGCCCCACTGTTAGCGTGTGCTCACACACTGCCTCTGTACTTTAGACGTGCACTTCCCGCCTATTACGGCGCTGAGGCCTAAGGCGGGCTCCACGGCCAAGAATATCCGAGCTAGACGCCGGAGAGTGTCTATACTGAATGGACTGCCGAAGCCGTCACCCCTCTGACGAAGCTTAACGGCACAGCACCGTAAACTCCCGTAAGCCACTCTGCAGAAAATAGCAAAACAGTGAAGAGCCACAGCGTAGATGGATAAACAAGGTTTCACCGATTTTAAGCGCCACACATCACTCTACAATCCAGCGCTGGCCTGGGGTGTGCTCATCACCTCAGTACTCATTAGCGCTCTTGGTTATTTATTGGCAGCACAGGACTTAAAAAAACACGAAAAAGACCAGCTTAATACTCGAGCGGACGACATTACCCAAGTGGTCGCGGAACGATTAAGCCACTACGAGGCCGTACTGGTGGCATCATCCGCCTTTTTTTCGGCATCCAATAAGGTCTCCCGAGATGAATGGAGCAACTACGTTTCGACCCTGAAGCTGAAACAGCAATTACCCGGCATCAGAACGTTAGGCTACATCGAAGCCATTCCGGCAGCACCGGAAAAAACCCTCGAACGACACCCTCACAATCAAGGTTCTCCGAACGACAGTGGCAATATTGGAAACCTTAACCCGCCAAATCATGATGGGTTTACCACCAGTACAGTCTATGCAGAACCCGCGAAAGACAACCAAACAAGCCTCGGATCAGATATGTGGCGCGAGACGCCTCGGCGTCAAGCCATGGAAGCCGCTATGAATACGGGTGACGCACACACTACGAGCGCCATTTATTTTAGCCAAGCGGCAACAGAAAACAGTAAAAAAGGGTTCATCACGTTTTACCCCATTTACCACCATCAGCCGCAGACCGCTGAGCAGCGCCGCGAACAATTAAAAGGCTGGGTTTATCTGCTGTTTGATGTACAGGGCTCGATGCAACAACTGTTTACATCCTCTGGCCCAGACATTGAGATTAGCATTTACGATGGTGCCACCCTACACGACGATCAACGACTGTTCAGCACCATGACACCGCAAGCGAAAGCTCCACTCACGGTAACTCGCAACGTCCTCTTACCCGGGTACGAGTGGACAATGGTCTTTCAGCCAACCCCAAAAATGAAGGCCATTTCTGCTTATCGCCCTTCATACGTAGCCACTGCTGGCGTAGTGATTAACCTGTTATTGTTTTATGTGGTTTTTTCCTTTTATTACGTACAGCGTAAGAGCCGCAAATCTTCACAGCGTTTATATCGTGATTACTTACAGATGCAAAAGCATCTAGATGAACAACGTGTTGAGATTGACGCGGCAGCACAAGAAGCCGATCTGTTATTCAATATTGCCCCCGAAGGATTCATTGAAGTCGACGCTACCGGCACCATTGTGAGAGCCAACCCTCAAGCTTACGCCATGTTGCAGTACCCCGAAGGCGAGCTCACGGGGGTGCCCGTTGATACACTCGTACCGGAACAATTTCGAGCTCAGCATCACCACTTGCGCGACACGTTTATGCAACGTCCATTTCGCAGAATCATGGCATCGGCCAACACCATTTCTGCACGGCGCGCCGATGGTTCAGAGTTAGCGGTTTTGATTGACTTAGTGCCCATGGAGCGTGCGGGAAGCGTTCATGTTTTGGCCAGTATCCGAGATATATCCGTGCAAAAAGCGACAGAGCTCAAGCTATTGCAAGCAAGAGATCAGGCGGAGTTGGCCAGCAGAGCAAAGAGTGATTTTGTCGCTAACATGAGTCACGAAATTCGCACACCACTGAATGCCGTATTGGGCACAGCCCAGTTGCTGTCTAAAAGCTCATTGAGTCAATCCCAACACAATTATCTGGATATGATCTTACGGTCGGGGCAGGCACTGTTTGCCATCATCAATGACATTCTTGATTTTTCTAAAATCGAAGCGGGTAAATTAGAACTGCTGAACGAGGCTTTCAGCTTAGAAGATGTACTCTCAAGCGTTGCCTCTTTGATGGCTAGCCAAGCGGCTGACAAAATCATCGAGCCGGTGATCGTTGTGGCATCTGATGTGCCCGATATTTTGCAAGGCGATGCCTTAAGGTTACAACAAATACTTTTAAACCTAACCAGCAACGCTATTAAGTTTACCGAGGCTGGCGAGGTTGTGCTAAGCGTTAGTGGCACACCGATTCCTTCTGTACAGGAACACTCAGATCCACAATGGGAACTGGTATTTCATGTCAAAGATACAGGCATTGGCATGTCGCAAGAGCAACAAGAACGGATTTTTAATGCTTTTACTCAGGCTGACAACTCTATCACACGCAAGTTTGGCGGCACGGGCTTGGGGCTTGTGATTTGTACTCGCTTAATTGATTTGTTTGGTGGCACCCTGAAGCTTAACAGCACAGAAGCACAAGGCTCAGAATTCACCGTACGCATCCCTTTCACTCAACCGAGTCACGAGGCTCCAGTTATAACAAAAGGCAGTACAACACCCGGCATTGAGAGAGAAGGGCCTCTAATCGCCTTGCTGATTGCACCACACCCCTATACCGCGTTGTCTCTACAATCATCTCTCAAACGTATGGGTTGGAACTATGTACACCTGCCACATGAGCAGCTACACAGCCAATTTATCACGACGTTAGCCAGCCAGTCGTTCGACGCCATCGTGTGGTCGGCCACCGCTAACTGCCCAACTTACGAGCGCTTTTTAAAATCTATTGAGATTCCGCAAGGCGTAGCTATTCCCCCTTTGTTACACATCACTCGTACTCCTGTACAGGTTGATCATAAAGCTGACGGCACTGTCATACACAACTTAGTAAAACCAGTGACTCCGGGTAAGCTTTCAGGTTCATTAACTCAATTGCTAAAAGGCGAATGCGGCAACGTTAAAACCACAAAACCCAGTCACAAACCGCTCAGTGGAGTGTCGCTGCTATTGGTGGAAGACAATGCTATGAACCAAGCCGTAGCCTATGGTTTATTAGAAGACCTTGGCGCTTCCGTTTCCATCGCTGACAACGGCAAAGAAGCACTAGACATGCTGAGAGCACAACCGACTCGCTGGCACACCATCTTAATGGACATCCAAATGCCCGTAATGGACGGTATCACCGCCACGCAACACATTCGCAATGACCTCAAGCTCAGCACTCCGGTGATTGCCATCAGTGCAGGCGTTATGCCTGCTGAACTGAATGAGTGCAAGGCCGCTGGCATCAATGGATTCGTGCCAAAGCCTATTGATCAACAACAACTGCTTGTCGCTTTACAAGAGCACCTTCCAGCACTTGCCACACCCGAGCACAACCTTTCAATACCCTCACCTCAAACACAGGAGGCTACAGAGACTGCCATGTCAAATACAGGCACACCCATTGATGCGAGTCAGTTTGATACCACTATGATTGATCAATTGATCAAGAGAAAACCAGAGCGCGCGCAGCACTTTAGAACCGCGGTAAAGACATTATGCGCCGAAGCGCCTAAGCAGCTAGAAGAGGGGCAAAAAGCTCTAGAAAGCCGAGATTTAAAGCAGGCTAAATTTATCTTCCACAGTTTAAAAGGCAGTGTGGGGCACTACGGTGCCAAAAAATTACGCGAACGCTTACAACAACTAGAACACACTATCGAGGAGGACGCCTCTTACGACAATCAGCTAGCACAACTCAACGAAACCAAAGCCTTACTGCAAAACTTTTTGCTTCTTGCTGAACAGTGGTCAGAGTCACTGCAAAAAAACGAACGTTGAGTTGCCCCTCAAACACAGCGGCAAAGTGCCTATAACTTTGCCGTCGATGGCTCAGGCCGCTGATATAACACTTTAGCCAACCCAAATACTACCAAACCACTTAATACACCCGGGACGCCCTCAAAGACTTGTGCGTGAAAGCCCAAGTAGCGCCATAAGATTGCCACAGACAAACCCACGATTACCGCCACCATACTCACCCATTGAGGTGGGCGCATTCCCATGCAGTGCACGAGCAACAGAGGGGCAAACGCACTGGCCATTCCAGACCAAGCCAAAATCACCATATTGAAAACACTTTGACTGCCAGACAACGCCAACAACAGCACCACGACCGTAACTGCAAGGGTAACCAGCTTCAAAGACCTTGTATTTTCGATTTTAGCTGGCATTAAATCGTGTGTGACGGCCGCCGAGCAACTCAACACCAATGAGTCCGCTGTCGACATGGTCGCGGCAAAAATACCAGCTAAGATGACCCCTACAAAGACCGCAGGCAACAACTGCTGTGCCAAAGTAGGTAAGGCTAACTCGGCATCGAAGTTACCGGTATCCGCTAGGTACAATCGAGACAACATACCAACCGCGGTCGCCATGGCATAAAATATGGTAAACCACACGTAATACCAGCTTTTTGCCTGCCTCATGCTGCCACCATTACTGAGCGCCATAAAACGCACCATAATGTGCGGCTGGCCAATGACAGAGAAGCCCGCCACCATCCAACTGGCCGCAAACATGGCACCACCAACCCAGCCTGGGAAGGCCAAATCTTGAGGCGCCCACGCCATAAACCCTTCAATGCCGTTCAGCTGTTCGATACTCGCACTGATTCCCCCTAAAGCCTGCACAGCAACGACCAGAAGCATGCCCATCGCCAACACCATCACCGTGGATTGTGCAGCATCCGTCCAGATAGAGGCGCGTATGCCTCCTGCCAGACAATAAGCGCAGACCATCACAGCACCAACGACGGCTCCTGACCAAATAGGCCACCCCAAGAGTACATAGAGCGCCTTGCTGCCCGCGACTAACTGGGCCGCGGCATAGGTCATCAAAAATACCAGCGACACAATGGCAATCAATCGCTGTAACTGACTTTGCTCTTTGCCCCACCAATTGGATAAAACACCAGCATAACTGACCTCGCCAGTACGCTCTGTAGCTTGGCGTATGCGACGATGCACGTAGAGCGAGGCTAAAAAATCACCCGCAATCCAACCCACCATCAGCCAAATAGACGCCAATCCAGTAACGTAGGTATACCCAATAACCCCAATGAACATGTAACCACTGTTGTTCGTAGCCACCGCACTTAAACCCACCAACCAAGGAGGCACACTGGAACTGGCTAGGTAATAATCAGATTTGGTACCGCGACTTTTCATCGCCGATGATATGCCCACAAGCGCAAACGCCAGCAAACAGACTACAAAAGAGATTACAGTCATAGGGTAAAGTGCCTTAGTGATTGTTAAGTGCTTTTATTGAGTACCTGCTGAGCTTGAAGTACTTGACTCATCGGATTCGTCTGACTGGGTTGTTTTGAATCCCAACAGTTCTTGACATGCAGGCTGGGTGATCAACTCCGACATTGCGACATCGTAGTGAACTTCGTCGCGGTAGCTGGGCTGCAGCTCAATCGCTTTTTGCAAGTATTGAAGCGCTTCGTCGAACTCAGACATGACGGCGTAAGCACAAGCCAATTGATAAAGCGCGTGTGCGTTCTGTGGATCACCTTTTAACGACTGAAGGCACAAGTTAATAGCCCACTGTGGCTCATCCAGCTCCAATACCGCATCAGCTTTGTAAGACAACGCTTCACAGTCATACGGCTTGAGTTTTAAGATTTCATCGTACACTTTGATTTTATTGGTGGGGGATGCATCTTGCTGTGCACGTAACCATAAACTTTGGACATCCTGCGTGAGCTCGATTTCTTCTCGGTTTTCTTCAATAGAGCGCGATTTTTGTCTTAACTGTTTTTCGATATTTTCTAGCCGAGTTTCATACTCACTCACAATGCGTGAAATTTCAGCTTCGGCAATTCCGTGAACTCGCTCTTTGATATCTCGGATGGAATTCCACCCCACAATCACCAATACTGAGGTAGCGGCGGCGATCAAATAGAAAAAGTACGTTACTGTGTCTGTCGCGTAAGCTACTGCTCGGTCGACAGAGTGGTGCTCCCTATCAACTATTTGTTGCAGCAACTCATTTTTAGTTTGCGCTTGCTCTACCCTTAGCGCCTTTAACTCATCCAACACATAACGCTCAATAAAAGGTTTAAACAAAGGCTCTTGAAGTTGGTCTACAGCTGGCTCAGGCGGGGAGGAGGAAGGGAGTGAACTCGTACTTGTGGGTTCAGCCACTGCCGGCGTAAACACCGACAGCACTGACAGAAAAAAAACCATTAAAACACAGAAATTTAACCTGCGAGACATATAGCTCTTCCGTGATCGTGAACTTCTACCAATGATTTATGCAGACTTCTTACTGTCTGATCATAATCGCTTTCATTGACCACCAACTGCATATCCACTTGACGCATAGACTGATGTATCGCAAGTACGCTGATGTTTTCTTTCGCGACCGCTTGTACCGTCTTAGCCAGTATTCCTGGAATTTTCATATCACTGCCAATAGCCGACACGATAGCAACTTTACGCACATCAAACTCGGCATCGGGGTAACGTTCTTCCAATGCGGCACGGATGCGTTTAACCGTTTTCATGTTGGCACCAAGGTAGTGAGTAATGGTGTTGGCATTGATGTCTTTCGACACGATGTGAGCCTTGAAGCGCTTAATCGTTGCCAAAATCTTAGTGTCGTAGTCATGCATGTTACCGGCCATGTCTTGATCAAACAGTTCAAGTGCATAAACACCTGTACGACCCGCAATGATTTCGACACAAGGTTTGTCGCTGATGTAATTACCCGTGATCAAGGTACCAGCATGCTCCGGCTCAAAAGTGTTTTTCACACGCAGCGGAATATTGTTTTGACGCAATCCCTTCGCCGCTTTCGGGTGAATCGCTTCCATACCTAAATTGGCCAGCTGATCCGCTACGTCGTAGTTGGTACGGCCAATCGGCACTGCGTTTTCGGCACCCACCAAGCGAGGATCAGCACTGCTAAGGTGAAATTCCTTATGGATAATGGCTTCTCGAGCCTGAGTGACTACCGCCAATCGGCTGAACGTCATTTCGCTGTAGCCGCGATCAAACGTAGACATCAAGCCATCTGCTGTGTGCGCGTATCCAGTCACGATGGGGATCTGTGCGGTCAAATCCACATGGCTCATCTCTTGACGTATATGTTCGTCCAGTGTGAGGTGAATCTGGCTGTTCCAACCAGAAAGGTCAACAAAGCAAGCATTGACGCCATCGCGCTGCAGCAATGTTGCGGTGTTCCAAGCACTGTGGACCTCACCAATACTGGCCAGCATTTCACGTACGGTCGCCAAGTGCGATTCCAGTGCAAAGTGCCCGTGAGCACACACACTTTGTAAGTCCCGCAGACAGTTTTTGGCCTTTAGTAGGCGCTCATTAATAAACTGATTGGCTGTCATTAACAGCTCTGTCTCACCAAATAGCTTGCGATTGATCGCATGCAGCTCTTCGGTGAGCTCTTCGAACGCCTTCAGCCAGCCATCATCCGTGGTTCCGCTGGCAAACAGAGCGTAAATGCCGGACTGCCCTGTTTTTTTATGCTCCAGTAAACGATCAGTAATGCCGCCATAGGCTGACACGACAAAAATTCTTGGTTTGTCACTGCCGTAACCTTGAATGGGGCTGGCAATGATGTTGTCACGCACCGCATCGTAGTTAGACATTGAAGTGCCGCCGATTTTTTCAACGGTGTGCTGATGGCTAGATATAGTATTCACGGTTTCCTCTCGGGATTGTTCATGAATGTATTTGTGCGAAAGGTGTTTTCGACTTTCGCAGTATATAAGGTACTGATATGGATCTAAACAAAGCGTCAGACTAAAAAAGCCTCTACGCTCTAACTTTCATTGTAGAAGTCGTTTTTGTTATACGCTTGCTTGCCATTTTAAGGTGCATTATAAAACAGGCCTTTTAAAAGGCCTGTTTGCGCTCAGATGAATGATTTTGCTAATAAAAACGAGCGTTCTACTACCAAAAAGCGGCTGTGTTAGCTCGCCTGCTCGAAGAAGTCTTTTTCTTCAGGCATGTCGTCTTCTTTCGCACAAACTTCGCGCACTGACTCTTCAACAATATCGATACCGGCCTTCAAGTTTTCATCGGTAATGGTCAGCGAGCACAAGAATTTAACCACTTGGTCATCGGCACCACTGGTTTCAATGATCAAACCGCGCTTGAATGCCGCCTTCGTGATTTTACCAGCCAGTTCACCATCGACGCAGTTGATACCTTGGAACATACCGCGACCGCGAGTCGTGAAGTTGCCTTCGCCGTACTTGGCTACAATGCCTTCTAGACGACCTTTCACGTATTCCGCTTTACGCTGTATCTCTTTCGCAAAGGTGTCATCGGCCCAGTAGTGATCCAGTGCCGCTTTAGCCGTAATAAACGCCAAATTGTTACCACGGAAAGTACCGTTATGCTCACCCGGTTTCCACTGATCCAGCTCTGGACGCATCAATACAACCGCGAACGGTAAGCCGTAGCCACTCAATGACTTAGACAGTGTAATGATATCTGGTTCAATGCCCGCTTCTTCAAAGCTGAAGAACGTACCGGTACGGCCACAACCCGCTTGAATATCATCCACAATAAGCAACAAACCGTGTTTGCGACAAACCGTTTGCAGGTTGCGCAACCACTCTAGGCTGGCAGCGTTGATCCCACCCTCACCCTGTACGGTTTCTACAACGACAGCTGCTGGAGAGTTAATGCCGCTGCTGGAGTCAGACAATACTTTGTCTAAATAAGCTGTGGTATCAAGGCCGTCACCCATGTACCCATCGAAAGGCATACGGTGAATACCGTTTAGGCTCACACCGGCCGCATCGCGGTGATGAGAGTTACCCGTTGCCGCCAATGAACCCAAGCTCACACCGTGGAAACCGTTGGTGAATGTCACGATATTTTGTTGCCCGGTAACGTTACGAGCGATCTTCATGGCCGCTTCTACTGCATTGGTACCCGTTGGACCCGTAAACTGAACCACGTATTCCATATTGCGCGGCTTCAGAATGTTTTCGTTCAAAGATTCTAAAAATTCACCTTTGGCACGGGTGTGCATGTCCAGACCGTGGCAAATACCATCGTCTTCGATGTATTCCAGCAATGGCTTTTTAAACAACGGGTTATTGTGCCCATAGTTCAGGGTGCCTGCACCGGCCAGAAAGTCTAGGTAGCGGTTGCCGTCTTCATCCCACATGAACTCGCCTTTAGCGCGGGTAAACACACGTGGGAAAGAGCGTGCATAACTCATTACTTCTGATTCAATTTCGTCAAAAATTTTCATTCTATTGGTTTCCAATAAATAAGATCGTTATATTCAATGCTTCATTCGGGCTGCCAAAGGCGCTTGAGTCGGCGCTAATCTTGAGCCGACACTAAAAAGTGGCATTCAGTCACGGCACACTTTGGAGTCAAACGGGCCAATGCGTAGCAGTTCTTCGCTGTCGTGCAGGCCTTGAAAATGTTCATCTTTATCCAACCATACGGCGTGCTCGTAAGGGGCATCAACACTGCTGGCAAAGCTTTTGAAAAGAGCCCAAGATGCGCCGTTGTCTGCCGTAATCGTGGTTTCCATGTGCGTAACGTCGTTACAAGCCTGCTGCCCTACAATGAAAGTCAGCATGCGACGAGCCAGACCACAACCTCGGGCGGCTTCTGATACGGCAACCTGCCATATAAACAGTGTGTTTGGCTTCTGCGGGTTCAAATAACCAGAAATAAACCCTACCAACTCACCATCCAACTCAGCGGCTACAGAAGTGGTTGCGAAATGCCCACACTGCAAAAAATTGCAGTAAGAGGAGTTCGGATCCAATGGTGGACACTTTGCAATCAATTCATAAACCGCCATGCCATCTTTTAGTGCAGGCTGGCGCAGTACAATTCGGTCAGTTTTTTTGATATCCATAGTCTTTAGTCATAATTTGTTAAGTAGATAAATTCACGTCTAAACATATTTATTGCTTAAATCGAGTAAAAATGACGAATTAAGCGCCTTTCCAACAAATTTAATCATCAATTTATTTAGTACACGAAACATAGTACACTAAACATCATGTTCATGACAAATCGCAAAAAAAGTGAAACCGCACACTTACAAGGCGAAATAAGAACTACAGCATCAAGATAGGGCGAGGGAGTCAGTGATTAAACACTGCCCCCTAATGCTATCCGAAATACCAAAAAAATCGGTTGCGAAGATGAGACGTAAAAAACGAACTTAATGACACCCTTGATCGGAATAGGCAAAAACTCACAGAAAAGGATTTGCCGCTTCAGAGGCTTTAGTCGCACAAAATTCGAGCGACTAAAGCATAGCCATTAAGTGGCATCAATCGCGTCGCATTGACCAATCACATACAGAGAGACTTATGGGACAGCCGAAAACCAGTAGAGAAATCACCAGCCCTCGCTATAATGGCGCTCCCAATCCGTGGGGCGGAGAAATCATCGTGAACAGTATCGAAGAAGTGTTGGTGGCATTGCGGCGCGTCATTCGTGCAACGGACTTACATTCCAAGCACTTGGCAAAAACCACTGGCCTGACAGCCCCACAAATTTTGCTGCTGCAAACTCTGCGCGACAAAGGTGAAATCACGATTGGAGAGCTGGCCACCAAAATGAGCTTGAGCCAGGCAACCGTCACCACTATTTTGGACCGCCTGGAAAAACGAGGGCTGGCCTATCGTGAACGCTCTCAGTCGGACAAACGCAAAGTACATGCATGCTTAACCGATATCGCACTGGAAACCTTAAAAGACGCACCTATGCCTTTGCAGGAGCAATTCGCACGGCAGTTTTCTGACCTGCAGGCATGGGAGCAAACCATGATTATTTCGTCGTTACAGCGAGTCGCACAAATGATGGATGCTCAACACATCGACGCATCCCCAGTGTTAGACATCGGCACGTTGGACCGTCATGACGTAGAGCTTGATAAACATGATGCATTTTCTGGTCGCTAAGTCGCCAAAAAAACTTTAGCGGCTCCTTTATGCACTCATCCGGTTAGAGCTTCTGCCCCAAAACAACAGAAGCTCGTAACCGCCCACCACCGAATGAGCTCATACTGTCAAAGTGATCACGTGCAATCGGTAAGTACTGGCAATCAATAGACAATTGCTGATCTTGATCCAGATCTGGGTCGTGCACATAAAAACACGCGGCATCCATTCCGGTCACCGTTACCCAATGGGGCGCTTTTTTGCCATCCAGCCGATAGGTGCTGATGAGCATCAACACCACCTTCCCCTGTCGTAAAATAGACGCCAAACTCTCTTGACCCAGGTCTTGATAACGAATCGGAATACCGGCGTTGGCCGCACGAGTACAAAACTGTTCGTGCACCAATGTCACCACTTCTTTTTTCTTTCTTGTGCGAACACCATCCACAAACAGCGGCGCAGCTGTGCTCAAATACACTTCTGCGGCTAGGCAACGTCTATGAGCGGCCAAAGCTAACCCCACCGGGTGACAACCGCCATGACCGGATGTCATGTAGATGGTGGTAGCCTCACGCCACAAGTCCAACTCTAAACCGCGGTTCAATTGTATGGATGGATTCAAACTGGCCATGGCCATCATTAAGGCCGCTGGCCCGCAAGTGAACTCCGTTGTCTGTGCGTACCAGGGGGTGAGCCGTTGAGCCGCCATGCGCAAGCGCTGAATCTTCTTTTGCATGCGCAACGCATCGTCGTGATCTTCGTAGTAATCAAAGTATTCGCCAAAAGCCTGATAGCCACAAGACTCGTATAAACCGATAGCATTGTGATTGCGCTTAGCCACTTCAAGTCGCATGAATAGCCGACCTCGTTCAGCAGCGGCCGCTTCCAATGCTTCAATCAACACTTTGGCTACACCCAACCCCCTTGCCTCTGGTCGCACCGCCAGAGAATACAATCGGGCCAAACGCGTACCTTTATGCAACCAAACCAAGCCGTAACCCATTACGACCGAGCTGTTACTTTCTGACAATGTACGCTCGGCGATCAGCAATATGGCATGGGGCGCTTTCAACCAGCGTTTAAAGCTGCGTCGGCTGAGCTTATCGGCTTGAAAACACTCGTCTTCAACCTTCAGCAAGGCAACTATATCCGCCTCGCTGGCTGTCCGAATCTGGCTTTTTGAGGCCGAACACATAACGTCGTCTTTGCGCGCTTTACTGAGCGCATTTTCACTCATTAACGGCCCCGCATTTCTAAACGACGATGAAATTCCACCATAACCTGCATGTATAACTCATTACCTAGGTAAGCATCTTCTACTTTATGATCGATGCTGGGGTTGTCATTTACTTCCAGTACATACGCTTTACCATCTACTTCTTTTACATCGACCCCGTACAATCCATCACCGATGATTCGTGCGGCTTTCAAGGCCGCATCCAAGACCGCACGCGGTACTTCAAATGTTGGCAACGTTTCAAAGCCACCCGTGCTGAAACGCTTCGAACTGTGGTTATAAATTTGCCAGTGGTTACGCGCCATCAAATAACGACAGGCGTAAATCGCACGACCATTTAACACCCCAATACGCCAGTCGTAATCGGTGAACAAGTATTCCTGTGCTAACACCAACGCACTTTGCTCCAGCAGCTCCTGTAATTTCGCCTGTAGCTGCGAGCGATCTTTCACCTTGAAGACACCACGGGAAAACGAGCCCTCCGGCATCTTTAACACCAGAGGGTAACCGAAAGCTTTTTCTAAACTGTCGACACTGTCTTCCCCAGCGCTATCGACCACAACCGTGTTCAAGCTGGGCACCTTTTGATAACTAAAGGCATCGTGCAGGTAAACCTTATTGCAACAGCGCAAAATGGATACAGGGTCATCAATTACCACCAAGCCATTTTGCTCAGCTTTGCAAGCTAACCGATACGTGTGGTGGTCGATGGCTGTCGTCTCACGAATAAACAACGCATCGTAATAAGCAATATTTTCGATTTGCGATATTTCCACTGGCTCGGCGTGGATACCATTTTTTTCGGCCGCTTTCACAAACCGAGAGATGGCTTCGCGGTTGCTGGGTGGCACGCTTTCTTGGCTGTCCACCAAAATGGCCATATCCCAACGTAGACGTTTACGCTTGCCACCAATGCGCCAAGCGTTTTGCATAAACTCCAGCAAAGATTCAATCAGCTGAACTTGCTCCGGTGCCCCTAAGGCAGAGGCCGAGAAACAACCCACGCGCAAGCGCAAGCCATGAGCATCCGGCTCCAAGGTCAACCGTAAGATTGGAGCCGGGTATTGCTGAAAGACTTTACGTGCCAGTTTGCGCACATTTTCACTGAGGCAGCGCCCTAAAAACACAAAGTGTGTTTGTGCTTCTTTAACACCGGCTAGCGCCAACAGCTCCGCTTTAAATTCTGTACTCAGGTCAATCCACTCATGGTTATCCCGCAGGCCATTAATGGTTTTCACGCTAGGCAATACCTGATGATTGCGAGCTTCCGCTAATAACGAGCAATAGTACCCCTTACTCAAATACGTACCCACATCGCACAAGTTGATAATGCGCGTTTTGGGTTCATTTAACTTGGGGTATTGATGCAAGTAATCTTGAAAACTAATAGCCAAAAAACTTTTGTTGTCTGGCAGTTCTAAGTCACCGTCAGTGACTACTAGGGTTTTAAACATCTTCTTTAATCTCTTGAGAGGCCGACAAGCCAGATAGACTCATCAGCACATCAATGAAAGCAACAACGGCGTCTATCGGTGCCGTTTCTGATAGCGTGTGGTAACCCGATGTGGGTATTTGCAAAGTGGTACCGTCCACAAGGCCGTTTGACGCTTTAATAATACGCCCCATTTCAGTGGAGCCCAGTGACATAGGCTCTTGACCACTAGCCACTAATGCTTCATTGGCTTGCGATACATAGACGTCTTTATATTGAGTGACCACACCCAGCTTTTCACAGGCTTTGGCGAGCGTTTGCGTTAAGTTTTCGCTAAAACGGGCGTTTGCATCTTGGTTGCGCAACACCAAATGTTGCTCTTGTGCGGCTTCAAAAGAGGGAAACGGACTGGTATCGACTACAATCAACTGATTTGTGGATCCGCCAAAACGACGAAACCATTCCAATAAATAACGCCAGCTCTTGCCAGCTTCTTCTTGTGCGGTAAAAAAGGCTGTACCCTCAAACCCCAGCTCAAACAAATACACCAATACCGCTGTGCAAAGCACATTATCCAGCTGTGCGATTAAGGCTTGGTCGGTTACTTTCAAGTTATCTAAAAATGCTACAGGGGTACCTGCAACCAGATGATCCATACCTTGTAACGTGAAAATCAAGTTATTGCGGAACTCACAAATGTACGCATCGGTGATGGCGCCTTTACCACGATAAGCACCCGACCAGGGCTCATAGGCGTACACCTGCTCACCATTAAAACGATCAACCACTTTGCGCATCAATAATTCACCAACTGAGTTGCCCAGTAGGTCTGATCGCGCTCCAGACACAAACGCCGCAAACTGAAATTCATTTGGTCCAGTACAGACTAGGCCGTGACGATCAATGTGCGCCGACAGAAACAACCGATCAGCTTGGCCACGCTGAGCCACTAATAAGCCTTCGTACCAAGTCACCTTGGCACCACGCTCTTCCAATTCACGTTGCAAGACTCGAAAGAAAGAGTGCTCCGCCCCCACTACAGAGGGTTGACGAATCAGTGACGTTAATAAATTCAGAAAACCAATAGGCAACCCTGTGTGGGTAGCCGTAGCAACATGATCATGAGTGGAATTATTCATCGGGTAGGTTGGATTACTCGCGCTTGGTCGCGGTTTTAAAGCGACTCTGTGGATAAGATGAAGAACATCAATGACTGATGATTTTCGCGAATCCTAGTCGCAGAAACAGCGCCTAGCCAACAAGTTTTTTCTATTGTTAAGATCAACAGAAGTTGTGGCAAAAAGAGAGACTTTACCCGGGGCAGAAAAGCAACAAAGAGGAGAGAAAAACCATGGTGCCGAGGGCAAAAGCCCCCAGCCGACAAGAGATATTAGCGGCAGAACTCAAGACAAACGATCACGAAAATCTTCATAACCAAAGGATTTGACCAACTGAAGTTCATCACTGTTTGAGTGCCATAGAGCCAAGGAGGGCAAACCAATACCATTAAAAGTTGTGGTTTTCACCATGGTGTAATGGGCCATGTCATCAAACATCAAGCGCTGCCCTAATTGCAAAGGCGCATCAAAACTGTAATCACCCATGACATCGCCCGCTAAACACGTTTGCCCACCTAAGCGATAAGAATAAGGCTTTGCTTGCGCTTCACCGGCACCCCAAACTTCTGCTCGGTAAGGCATTTCTAGAGTATCTGGCATATGACACGTGGCCGAAGTATCTAAAATAGCCAAGTCTTTTTGATTGTAAGTCAGATCCAGCACTTCACTGACCAACACACCCGCGTGAATCGCGATCGCCTCACCGGGCTCCAAGTACACCTGTACTTGATAGCGTTCTTGAAAAGCGCGAATGCGCGCAATTAAACCATCCACATCGTAGCCTGGCTTGGTGATGTGGTGGCCGCCACCAAAATTCACCCACTCAAGGTGAGGCAACACCTCAGCGAACTGCTCTTCTACAGCGGCAAGTGTGCGATCGAGAGGCCCAAAACCCTGCTCACATAAGGTGTGAAAATGCAGCCCAGTTATGCCCTCAAGACTCTGCCCTTCAAACGCAGAACGCACAATTCCTAGACGCGACCCTGGCGCGCAAGGATTGTAAATATCTGCAGCACCTTCGGAGTGTTCTGGGTTAACCCGTAAACCTACTTTTAGCTCCGGCCTTTCGGTTTGTGCAGCCGTCACCAAAGGCTGAAAACGCTGCCATTGACTAAAAGAGTTAAACACCACATGGTGAGAAATTTTAAGAATCTCGCGCAGATCCCCTTCGGTGTAAGCCGCGCTAAAGGTATGCACTTCCCCACCGAACTCTTCGGCCCCTAAACGTGCCTCGAAAAGACCACTGGCGCAGGTGCCGCTAAGATAGCGACTCACCAGCGGCGCAAGGCTAAACATAGAAAACGCTTTCAGCGCCAAAAGAACTTTAGCGCCGGATTCCTGCTGAACGCGGCCCAGTATTTTTAAATTTCGCTCAATGGCCACAGCGTCTACCACATAACAGGGTGATGGTACACGGGTGGGGTCAAAGGTCGCAAAGGTGTCGCAATTCAGAGTGTGTTCAATGTTTGCCATGCGTGCTTATTGTCCGTTGGGTAAATCTCAGCAACTCAATACGTTACGTGCCGCTTAAACCAAGTCGTAACCTGGATTTTCAATCACTTTCCACGGCAGACCATAACGGTTCAAGTCATCCATAAATGCATCGGGGTCAAGCTGCTCCATATTCCAAACACCCGCCTTCATCCATGTTCCTTCCACCATCATTTTGGCGCCAATCATCGCCGGCACACCTGTAGTGTAAGAGATTGCTTGAGATTGAACTTCTTGATAACAATCTTGGTGATCTTTCACTTGATACACGTAAACGGTTTTTTCTTTGCCGTCTTTGATACCGGTTACCACACAGCCAATACAGGTTTTGCCTTTGGTGCGAGGCCCAAGAGTGGAAGGGTCGGGTAACAGCTGCTTCAAAAATTGAATAGGTACAATATTGGTACCATTAAAATTGACTGGCTCAATACCCGTCATACCAACGTTCCCTAATACCTCCAGATGTTTCAAGTAGCTCTCACCAAAGCTCATCCAAAACTGAGCTTTTTTCAAAGTGGGAAAATGCTTAGTTAACGATTCCAGCTCTTCGTGGTACATACGATAAATATTGTAGGTGCCGACTTCGTCTGGGCAGGTAAAGCTTTGCTTTACGGACATGGCTGGGGTGGTAACAAACTCACCGTCTTCCCAGTGGCGACATTCGGCCGTAACTTCACGAATGTTAATTTCTGGATTGAAGTTAGTGGCAAACGGGTAACCGTGATCACCGCCATTGACATCGATGATGTCTAAAGTGTGCACTTCATCAAAATAATGCTTAGCGATGTAGGCAGTAAACATGTTGGTGGCACCCGGATCAAAACCGGAGCCCAGCAGCGCCATCAAGCCGGCTTTTTCAAATTTTTCTTGGTAAGCCCACTGCCAGCTGTATTCAAATTTGGCGGTGTCCAGCGGCTCATAGTTAGCAGTATCCAAGTAATGAACACCAGCTTCCAAGCAGGCGTCCATAATGGTGAGGTCTTGGTAGGGCAACGCGACATTGATCACCATAAAAGGCTTTTCTTTTGCCAACAGAGCCACCAGTTCAGGTACGTTATCAGCATTCACTTGCGCGGTAGCGATGTCGCGACCTTGGGTATCTTTAATTTGTGCCGCAATGGCATCACATTTAGATTGTGTGCGACTAGCCAGCACAATTTCAGTAAATACGTCTTGCAACTGCGCACATTTATGAGCCACAACTTGTCCGACACCACCTGCGCCGATAATCAAAACTTTTGTCATTTGGCTGCTCCTTAATGAGACTGTTTTTCGTAGTAGGTGTAGCCCTGCAGGCTTTCACTGAATGTTTTCATGATCTGTTGGCGCTCACGCGGTGAAATACGCCCTTCGCGCACCGCTCGCTCTGCAGTGTTGCGGTAGCGCAAGTACACCTCTTTCGGCTCATACTCTACGTAACTGAGTACATCACTGACCGTGTCACCGTGAATTTCTTTGGCGAAATCATACGTGCCATCACGGTTCAAACGCACGCTGACCACATTAGTATCACCAAACAAGTTGTGCAAATCACCCAGTGTTTCTTGGTAAGCTCCCACCAAAAACACCCCCAGATAATACTCTTCGCCGTCTTTCATGCTGTGCAACGGTAGGGTTTTATTGGTACCTACCCCGGAGTCAATAAAGCGATCAATTTTGCCATCGCAGTCGCAGGTGATATCCGCCAACACGGCTTGTCGTGTCGGTTCCTCGTCTAAGCGGTGAATCGGCATAATGGGGAACAATTGATCAATTGCCCAGATGTCTGGCAGCGACTGGAAAAGACTAAAATTACCGTAATAAATATCGGCCAGAGAGGTTTTCAGTCCTTCCAGATCACTGGGTACATGATCCATCGTTTCCGTAAGTCGAACGATGGCGTGCAAGATTTCCAAGAACAAGTTTTCGGCCACCGCACGGGTGCGCAAATCTACACCACCACGTTTGAATAAATCGCGCACTTCTTGGCGGTAGAAATGTGCATCATTGAAACATTCCTGCGCTCTGGCAGGCGTCATGTACGTTAGCACTTCGCGCATGTGTTGCAGCTGTGGATGTTCATCCCCCTCGATCGACGCGTTGAAGCTGGGTTCAAAATGATTGACATCCAATATGTTGAAAAGCAGCACCGATGAGTAAGCTACAGTCGCACGTCCCGATTCTGTCACAATGATAGGGTGAGGCACATCGTATTCGTCCAGCGTACTTTTTATGGTTTCCACCACATCGGCACAGTATTCACCTAAAGAGTAATTACGGCTCTGTTCATCGCTGTTACTGGCGCCAGTGTAATCCACAGCTAAGCCGCCACCCAAATCAATGTAAGACAGCTCAGCACCTTCTCGACGTAAATCAACGAAGTAGCGGCACGCCTCCACAATACCACCACGAATATCGCGAATATTGGGAATTTGCGACCCTAAGTGGCAGTGCAGAAGTTCCAGGCAACTCAGCATATCTTCACGCTTGAGTTCATCCACTACGCTAATCAACTGCGTGGTGGTTAAACCAAAAACACTGCGATCGCCACTGGTGGTATTCCAGTGACCACTCACTTGAGACGTCATTTTCACGCGCACACCAATGCGTGGTGATACGCCTAGAGCTCGGCTACGCTCAATGATAATTGGTAATTCGGTTGGTGTTTCGATCACAAAAATGCAAATAAAGCCCAGTTTGCTGGCTTGCAAACCCAGTTCGATAAACTCGGCATCTTTATAGCCATTACACACAATTAAGCTTTCTGGCTCTTCTAATGTCGCCAAGGCCGCAATGAGTTCTGGCTTACTGCCCACTTCAAACCCGTGCTGGTAGCGACGACCAAAGTCGGCAATCTCTTCGACGACCTGAGCTTGCTGATTCACCTTAATGGGATACACACCGCGGTAAATATTTTGGTAACCCGCGTTATCGATCGCTTCACGAAACGCCGAATTCAAGCGATGAATTTGTGCGTCAAGAATATTTTCTATTCGCAACAGTACCGGCATGTGCAAATCACGCTCTGTCATACCTTGCACAATATCTAAGATTGGCACCTGGGTATTGAGCGTTTTCGCCACAACCAAACCATCATCATTCAGAGTAAAATAGTCATTACCCCAGCGGTTAATACCGTACAAATTGGCAGCTTGCGCCACATCCCATTGGTTATCATCCAATCTATTTAACCCTCCGCAAAACACTATTTAATTTGCCACAACAAACTGGCTAAGAGTAAGCCAGCCCTAGGCTACAGGCGCGCAATTCTGCACCAAACACACACCATACACCACATAAAAATACATCGCTTTTAGCGCATGAAATTCTGTCCTGTCATCGGCATTAAGCGCCGACAAGTACAGCGTTACAAGCCCATGTCACCACGATGTAAGTCGCCTTCGTCATTATGATCCCGACTCAAAAATCAGCGGAGTGAGAGACAGCCCATTAACATCGGTAGCTGGGCAAAATACGCGCTTCTGGTTGACAATCACATCGCAACAGTGACACTAGGGACTATACGGCTAGACAAGGCTCTTTTTAAGCCTTTGCACCAAAAACCCTGTTCATATGGGGTATATTTACACCATAACATGACACAATTTAGACGATGCAGCTAACGCCTCACCGCTACAGCTACAACATGACGACCACCAAGATGGACCTGCAAAATATGAATGTAACCAAAACCCTCGGTGAATTTATCATCGACTGCCAAGCGGAATACCCCGAAGCCACCGGCGCTCTGACCAATATTTTCTCGGCTATCCGGTTGGCTTCTAAGATCGTTCACCGCGAAATCAACAAAGCCGGTCTAGTGGACATTACAGGCGCGGCAGGCGCCGAAAATGTACAAGGCGAGCAGCAGCAAAAATTAGACGTCTATGCCAACGACAAGTTCAAAGCCGCACTGGCTGCACGTGGGGACATCTGTGGTATCGCCTCAGAAGAAGAAGATGAATACGTCTATTTTGAAGAAGGCACCAGTCCTAACGGGCGCTATGTGGTGCTAATGGACCCTCTCGATGGTTCCTCCAACATTGATGTTAACGTATCTGTGGGTACCATTTTTTCTATTTATCACCGTGTCTCACCGCGAGGCCAGCCGGTAACTGAGGAGGATTTCCTCCAACCTGGTGACAAACAAGTGGCTGCCGGCTATGTGGTCTATGGCTCATCCACAATGCTGGTATACACCACAGGTAACGGGGTTAATGGCTTCACGTTCGATCCAAGCCTTGGGGTGTTCTATTTGTCACATCCAGACATGAAAATCCCAGAAGACGGTCGTATTTATTCGGTGAACGAAGGGAATTACATTAATTTCCCTGCTGGCGTGAAAAAATACATCAAATACTGCCAAGAAAAAGACGAAGCCACTGACCGACCTTACACGTCTCGTTACATTGGCTCTTTGGTGTCGGATTTTCATCGCAACATGATCAAAGGTGGAATCTACCTGTACCCGCCTTCACACAGCCATCCTAACGGTAAGTTGCGCCTGCTGTATGAATGCAACCCGATGGCCTTTCTTGCCGAACAAGCAGGCGGCAAAGCCGTGGCGGGCGACAATGAACGCATTTTAGAAATAAAGCCTACCGAACTGCATCAGCGAGTGCCGTTCATTGCCGGTTCAAGCAACATGGTTGAAAAGGTAGAGAGCTTTTTAAGAGCTGAACCTTAACACGCCCCTCAGCAAAGGCGATCAGCCCATATAACTTGGGCTGATCGCCAAGCTTCTTCTTTACGACGTATTCAACTACTTACTCAACTAAGCACTTAACTAAGTACTTAACTACGTATCCAGCTTATATCTTCGTGAAATATCGTTACCCTCTAGGTTTACTCTCTAGACCAAGCCAAACCCAAAGGCTTTAGACCTTCTTTCATCTGAGCAAACGCCTCTTTGGCCATCAGTTGCGGGCCTTTTACGCCAAGTTCAATGCGTGGCTTGTCCCCCATGATCGGCAAGCTGAACACTTTTACCCCATCGAACTCAGCCATAAGCTGCTCCATCAACGGAATAATACGGCTTTCATTAGCGCCTTCTACCAATAATGAATACTCACGATAACTTTTATCCCCTAGATCCGCGTAGTGGGTATCCATAACCCACTCCAGCATGGGCCAGGCCATTTGCGGGAAGCCGGGAACAAAGTGATGATGCTGAATGCTAAAGCCGGGTATTCGATTCACGGGGTTAGGGATGATGTCACTGCCTTTCGGGAATTCAATCAAGCGATAACGTTCTGCGGTCAGCGGTTTGCCACTTTCGCGAGAAAACTCTTCCATCAGGTTCACGCCAAAGGGATGCCGCTCTGTCACGCTCCCCAATGCTTCGGCTACAGCTTCGCGAGTTAGGTCATCAGGGGTTGCACCAATACCACCCGTACTGAGCACGACGTCCCCGCTGGCAAAACTGTCTCGATAGCACTTAACGAGATCTTCTCGATCATCGCCTAAAATGCGAGCCCAACTTAAACATAAACCTCGATCCGTTAGCATCTTCACAATCGCCGACAAATGCTGATCCTGCCTACGACCTGATAAAATTTCATCCCCTACAATGATCAAACCTACTTTCATACCTACCCCCAATCCATAGAAGCTGTCGACTCAGTGCTCTGCTCGGTCATCCACACAAACACCCGAGTTCGCACCCACTTTCCGAGCAACCACTGTTTTCAAATAGGCACAGTATAATGCACTTTGTGGTGAGAACACGGATGAAGTGAGCGCAATCAAAAAACTTAAAAAAAGAGGATGAAAGAACCTAATGCTTGGTCGGAACAGACAAACAAGAAGAACACTCAACGAACAAGAAATTACATAGGATGATGTCACCAAAAGACTACACCCTATGCTGTCATGTTATTGCCGATAATAATTATTTTAGTGAATGGTAATAAGCGGCCAAATCGGCAATATCTTGATCACTCAAAGGAGCTGCCATCCCAGCCATAATGGCAGCTTGACCGCCACTACGCTGGCCACTCTTATAAGCTTTAATGGCCAAGACAAGGTATTGCTCATTTTGACCCGCTAAATTGGGATAAGTCGGAATCATGGCTTTGCCATCAACCCCGTGACAAGCGGCACAAACGGCTGCCTTAGTCATACCTGCAGCGGCATCGCCAGCCGCTTGTGCCGCAATGGGTAATGCCGCTAAAACCAACGCAGGAATTATTTTGATAAGTTTCATAGTTTGTCTCCGGACAAGCTTTGCTAATGCTTGGCGCTGTATGGGGGAGGGAGTCGCCAAGCCAACATCTTCAGACAACGCTGAATGATCGAACGCTGTTGATCAACGCGTTCAATGTTTTTTACGCCAAATACAGCGCTTCGGATTAAGCATAACAAAAAGCCGCCCACGGCAAGGCCTAAATCAAAGACAATATCGCATCGGCTTGATTTGAGTCACCTATTAAAGGTGGTTAAAGGCAGAAACATGCATCAGTTGTCATTCAGCGATTCATCCCGCGACGCTTTTAATAGCGCGCCTTGGCGACGAACCAAATACTGTATCAAAAGCTCTTGGTCGTTAGGTTCGATGGCTTGAAAATTTATGCGCGTAAAATAATGATCACTTGAGTCTTGTGATGCATCAATCACCACACCAATGCAGCGCAACAACAACTGCGAAGGCAAGAGCAGCAGTTCCAAATCCAATACCGTATCTGCGGCTAAAAGCTCTTCTAGATGCAGCGCCAAGCCGCAAGCACTGATGTTGACGTGTTTGATATCATGAAAAAAGCGCTGTTCAATTTTGGCTTCTAAGTCGAGCTCTCGAATAACGCAGTTAATTTTGTTATCCAACGTTTGAACAATTTCAGCCGCCAAATCATTTTGTGCTGCCAACTGGCTTAGCAAAACTTCCAAAGTTTTATTGCACTCAGCCAGCTCGACCAACACATCTTTCTTGCCGACAATACCACCCTGATTCTGCGTGACACTGACTGGCGCCAAAGACGCAGCTTCCAGCGGCTGGTAACGAATACCAATACTGTCATCAATACGAAAGAAGCGACGCCGATCTTCCGAAATTGTATTGCCCATAAACGTCTCTCTCAAATACCCCAATCTAGCGATAAGGTCGCCGATTAAAAAACCTCGTCGGGATCCAATTCAAACAAATAGTCTGGATCGAGATCCAATTCTCGCAAGATATCTTCACCCTCGTCCTGCAACAACGCTTTATCTTCTTCTGTTAAGGATTCATCCAATCCTTGTTGAATCACAATTTCAACGCGCCGATTTCGCGCCCGACCGTCGCGGTCATCGTTCGAAGCCAGCGGCTTCGTTTCAGCGTAACCTGATACGGCAAAACGACGACTGTTGAGCCCCCCTTTCATCAACTCATGCGCTACAGAGACAGCACGCGAAGATGACAGCTCCCAGTTAGACCGAAAACGTGAGGTATTAATGGGAAGGTTATCGGTGTGTCCCTCCACTAAAACCTTACCCGGCTTGACCAACAACACCTCGCGAATTTCATCAAGTACGTCGAAGTAGTCATCGTTTAACTCCGCCGAGCCAGGCTTAAAAGAACCACTTTCTCGGATACGGATAACGATTTTTCGCCCTCGGGTTTCAACTTCGACTTCACCTTTTGCAATTTGGTCGTGCAGCGTTTGTGCAATTTCAATAGCATCTTGTTCAGTCTGAGCAATCAACTTTTCCAACTTGGCTTTGACGTCTTCTTTTGCCTGCACCATAACACCGGCTTCGAGGGCCGTATCGCCCTGCTCCACATCGAACGCTTGGCTGCAGTCAAAATCCAGCGAGCTGCGTGTCAGATCTTCAGTTTTTTGCCAAATTTCATTGATCGGTGTTGGTTCTGGGATCGCCGGACTAAATTCTTGCGCAATGATACTCGTACCTTTCGGAACATCGGTGACATTCAGTTTATTTTGCACCCCGAACGCCTGAGCCATGGACCCCGCCAAACGCTTAAACTTCATTGCATCCATTTCTGAAAACGACAGCAACAAAACGAAGAAACACATCAATAGCGACATCAAATCGGCAAACGTTCCCATCCACGGCGGTAACCCCGGTGGTGGGCATTTACATTTTTGCTCTTCATCACTCATAAAACACGTAGATCCTAAGGCCTATTAAAGTGCGCTGGCTGTGGCTAACTTTCCGGGGCTTCGCGCTTGCCTTCTGGCAGGTATGTTCGCAACAAACCATCAATAACCCTCGGGTTTTGACCGGCCTGAATGGCCAATAGCGCATCAATAATGAGGCTTTTAATCATCACTTCTTCGGCGGCTCTCAACTTGAGCTTGTCCGCAACAGGTTCACAGAACGCATTGGCTAGTACTGCACCGTATAACGTCGTCAGCAGGGCTACCGCCATGGCCGGGCCAATAGATTTGGGGTCGTCCATGTTTGCCAGCATGGCCACTAAACCAATCAAGGTGCCAATCATGCCCATCGCTGGTGCCATAGCAGCTAATGAACTGAAAATCGTGGCCGCCGTACTGTGGCGATCTTCAGCCATTGTGCGATCTTTCGAGAGCATACTTTTCACCACTTCAGGGTCGTGGCCATCTACCAACAATTGAATCCCCCGCTGCAGAAAATCATGCCCCACTTCTTTGCCTTCCAAGGCCAGTAAGCCGCCCTTTCGTGCCACATCTGCTAGCTCTACAATTTCTTCAATCAGGTCTTGTGGGTCGGGGGCTTTATTCGTAAAACTTTTCCCAGCTACTTTGCCCGCCGCTAAAAACTGACCCAACCCAAACTTAGCCATCACCGCAAAAGCACTGCCACCAAACACAATTACCAACGAAGGCACGTTCAAAAACATGGTGATGTCACCACTCATCACCATGGTCATAACGATCAACGCTATGGCACCAAGCAGCCCTACTATTGTTGCTAAATCCACAAAAAACTCCTTCCAAGAGATACTGCGGCCCGCTGCCGACACCACCACCAACCACAAAATACTTTTTGGTTATCGGCCAATGGCACAAAAACCTGATGCAGAAAATGCCTCGTCTACCCAATACGGTATCAGTCAGGTCTGTGCGAGAAAGCAAGCTTTGTCTGCGAGACTCGTGAACGCCTTTAGAAACTGTACAGAAAACCCAAGGAGCCTCACAAAAAGTTTAGCAGGCTCTTCCAACACTGCTGAATCATTCGAGTTAAACTCAAATATTGGTTAAGATTGACCTGTCTCGGAGCGTTATGTAGGGTTCGCTTTTTAGTGCGTCATCGAGTGCCGCTTACCCAGCCAGCCATCACTTAAGCGAATACCGATAAGCTCATCAGTGGAGAACCAAACTGTGGCAACAAAAAAGAAAGCAGCCGACTTTGAGCAGTCGTTAAAACAGCTGGAATCATTGGTTGTGGAAATGGAGAAAGGTGAGCTGAGTCTTGAGGACAGCCTGAAAGCCTTTGAAACGGGAATTCAATTAACGCGCGAATGCCAAACACGCTTGACCGAAGCCGAACAAAAGGTTCAGCTGCTGCTCGAAGAGCAAGGTACGCTGACTGCCCACCCTTTTGATGACGGCAACCAATGAGCGCAACGTTAAAAGCCTTTATCGATCAGTCGCAGTCGCGTATTAACTTGGCCTTGGGTACCTGGCTGAATCAACCCGACCATGGCGCACCCGAGTTACTGGCAGCCATGCGCTACAGCCTGCTCAGCGGCGGCAAACGCATTCGTCCTCTGCTGGCTTACGCTGCTGCTGAATCTGTTGGACAAGTGAGCCTTGGCACCGATGCTGCTGCCTGCGCTTTAGAGGCTATCCACGCCTACAGCTTGATCCATGACGACCTTCCGGCAATGGACGACGACGACTTACGCCGAGG
>CBFHKY010000018.1:28310-53376 GCA_965656525.1 Pseudomaricurvus sp.
GCAGCCAACCTGTCACATTGCTTTTGGTGAAGCGACCGCCATTCTGGCAGGCGACGGATTGCAGGCACTGGCTTTCGAACGTCTAGCAACGGAAGATTCCCTCAGCGCTGAAAAAAGAGTGCTGCTGGTGCAGCAATTAGCCAGCGCCTCAGGTCCAACAGGTATGGTTGGCGGTCAGGCCATCGACTTAGCATCAGTAAATCAACAACGAACGCTGCCCCAATTACAGCACATGCATGCCCTCAAAACCGGCGCTCTGATAACGGCCGCCGTGCTGATGGGAGCCACCAGTGCTGGAGCCGATTCATCTCAACTGCAGGCGCTGAAAGTCTATGCCCAAGCCATAGGCCTAGCCTTTCAGATACAGGATGACATCCTTGATGTGACTGCGGATACCGCGACGTTAGGTAAGCCCCAAGGCGCTGATATGGCACTCAATAAACCCACGTATGTGTCTTTACTCGGCCTTGACGGCGCTAAAGAAAAAACGCAGCAACTGCTCACCCAAGCTCTTTCGGCTATCGAGCCCTTTGGCCCGTCGGCAGTCCACCTAGAAGCATTGGCGCACTACATTATTGAACGAGAAAAATAACACCCTAGGGACATTAATTGCTCTTGCCTCTAGGCAAGGGCGCTCGCAGAGCCTAGAATTCCCCTTTTTAGCAGCACGGTTTACCGATCGTAAAGGCGCATGTTTAACGAAATCCCCCTAACACGACCTACGACTCCTCTTCTGGATTCTATTCATTCACCAGAAGACTTACGATCGCTTGAAGAAAATCAGCTTCCTCTATTGGCTGAACAGCTGCGTGAATATCTTCTGTATTGCGTTGGCCAAACTGGCGGACACTTCGGCGCAGGCTTGGGTGTTATCGAATTAACCATCGCCTTGCATTATTGCTACAACACCCCAGACGACCGATTGGTTTGGGATGTTGGCCACCAAACGTACCCACACAAAATATTGACCGGCCGACGCGAAGAAATGCTGAG
The DNA here is from genome assembly GCA_965656525.1 of Pseudomaricurvus sp. Classification (GTDB taxonomy): domain Bacteria; phylum Pseudomonadota; class Gammaproteobacteria; order Pseudomonadales; family Cellvibrionaceae; genus Pseudomaricurvus. The sequence goes on from CBFHKY010000018.1 coordinate 29,304, forward strand.
CATACGTCAGCAGCACGGCCTTTCTGGCTTCCCTAAGCGCGCCGAAAGTGAATTCGATACTTTTGGTGTAGGCCATTCCAGCACCTCTATCAGTGCTGCTCTGGGGATGGCCATCGGTGCGGAAATGGCAGGCAGCCTTAACAAGAACGTCGCGGTGATTGGCGACGGCGCCATGACAGCTGGCATGGCCTTTGAAGCACTGAATCATGCAGCCCATACCGAAACAGACCTGTTAGTTGTTCTGAATGACAACAATATGTCCATTTCTCGTAATGTCGGCGGTTTGAACGACTACTTTTCCAAGATCTGGGCCAGTAAGTTTTACACCGGCTTGCGTGAAGGCAGTAAAAAAGTGCTGTCAAAGATCCCTCAAGCTTGGGAGCTCGCACGCAAAACCGAAGAGCACATGAAAGGCATGGTGTCACCTGCCACGCTCTTCGAAGAGCTAGGGTTTTACTACATTGGTCCCATCGATGGCCATGACCTAGAACGCCTTACCCACGATCTGGGCAATTTGCGAGAACTGCCCGGGCCAAAATTGCTGCACATCATTACCTGCAAAGGCAAAGGGTTTGCACCTGCGGAGAAAGATCCCGTTGGTTACCATGCACTCAACAAAATTGAACCCAAGCCTGCCATTCAAACGGCTGTGCCTACCCCCGCCAAAAAACCAAAGTACCAAGCGGTGTTCGGTGATTGGCTGTGTGATATGGCTGCGACTGATGAGAGGCTCGTTGCCATCACGCCAGCCATGTCTGAAGGGTCTGGCATGCTGCAATTTTCAGAACAGTTCCCTGAGCGCTTTCATGATGTTGCCATTGCCGAGCAACATGCTGTTACACTGGCCGCAGGCATAGCTTGTGAAGGTCAAAAACCCGTAGTGGCAATCTATTCCACGTTTTTACAGCGCGCTTACGATCAATTAATTCATGATGTCGCCATTCAAAATTTGGACGTAACATTCGCTATCGATCGCGCAGGCCTCGTTGGTGAAGACGGCCCCACACATGCGGGCAGTTTCGATCTCAGCTATATGCGCTGCATCCCGAACATCGTCATCGCGGCTCCAAGTGATGAAAATGAATGCCGCCTATTGCTAACCACCGGCTACCAGCATAACGGCCCCGCAGCCATTCGCTACCCTCGTGGCACAGGCACTGGAGCCATGATTGAGCCGCAATTGAACACCGTCGCCATCGGTAAAGGCGTACCGAAGCGTCAAGGTAAGACGGTTGCGATACTCAGCTTTGGCACCCTGCTTTCAGAGGCTCTAAAAGCCGCCGATGCCATTAATGCGAGCGTCTGTGATATGCGCTTTGTGAAACCGCTGGATACTGATTTGATCGATACCATGGCAACAAGCCATGACCTGATCGTCACGCTGGAAGAAAATGCGGTTGCTGGCGGGGCAGGCAGTGCAGTCATGGAATATTTGGCGGCTCAAGGATCCACAACGCCAGTTCTACCTCTAGGGTTGCCCGATTACTTTGTGGAACACGGAAAGCACGGCGATCTTTTGGCTTCCGTCGGTCTAGTTGCCGATACTATTGTTGAACGAATTCGCCAAAGGTTGCCACTCAATCGTGGCGTACTGTCCGCTCAGTAAGACACAGCCCTACCTCTTACACTACCTCACAAACGGATGCCTTATGCCTTGGTTGCAACTTCGTATTGATACTGACCGCCAACACACAGAGGCCATCGAAGATGCTTTGTTATTTGCGGGTGCCGCGTCTGTCACACTGCAAGACAATGCGGATCAGCCTATTCTTGAACCGGCTCTAGGGGAAACCCCTCTGTGGGATAATGTGCGCCTGACCGCCCTGTTTGAAGCGGACATCAACATTGAAGATACCATCGCAGCCACTGAATCACTCTACGGCCAAACCCTGCAAAACTACCAGTGGGAGCAGTTAGAAGACAAAGCCTGGGAGCGAGAGTGGATGAAAAACTATCATCCTATTTATTGCGGTGGCCGTCTGTGGATTTGCCCCAGCTGGTTAGAGCCACCTGACCCAGAAGCGGTAAACCTGTTACTAGACCCAGGCTTAGCGTTTGGTACGGGCACCCACCCCACAACGTTTATGTGTTTGCAATGGCTGGCCGAGCAAGACCCACTGCGCGAGACAACCCTCATCGACTACGGCTGTGGCTCGGGCATCTTGGGGATGGCAGCTTTATTACTGGGTGCCAAGCAGGTTACCGGTACTGATATCGACCCCCAGGCGCTTATTGCTACGCACGATAACTGTGACCGCAACAGTATTCCCAAGGCGCTCTTCCCGGTTTTTCTTCCCCAAAATTGCAGCGGTGAGCCCGTTGATATTGTGGTAGCAAATATTCTCGCAGGGCCTCTGGCTGAGCTGGCGCCGACGCTGACCGACCTGACTCGAGCGGGGGGCAAACTTTGTTTGTCCGGCGTATTAGCTACCCAGGCACAGGTTGTTATGGATGCCTACGCCCAGTGGTTTGCGTTTGAACCGCCGCGAGAGCAAGAAGAGTGGGTTTGCTTAACCGCTACGAAAATAGCGTAATGCGACATACTGCCGCGCAGATTGGTTTACCCGCTCGAACGGAAAGCATACACTTTCGTTCTGATTCCATTTAGAGCTGTCTAAAAATTCATGGCCGACACTATCACTTGCTGCCCCTTTTGCAGTACGTCTTTTCGTATTACCGAAGCGCAAATGCAATCGGCTAAAGGTGCTGTGCGCTGCGGCTCCTGCCTGAAAGTCTTTCGAGCTCTGGACCATTTGCAGCCACCAAAACAAACTCTAAGCAGCGCCGAAGAGAATACACCTCCCACAGAAACAGACACCTTTAAACCAACAACATCACCCGCGAACACACTCGAACCCAAAAAAGTAGCAGACAGCCCACTGCAACGCTTTGACCCCGAGCGCTGGAGTGAAGCTTACGATGACAATGAATACGACTCTGAAGACGACCTCCTCGAAGATGACGACGTACTGATTTCCGATGATATGGGCCAGGCCGATGACGGCTTCGGAGACATCAGCGACGACTTTTTACGTGAAGGGAATCAATCCAGCTCCCTGTTTGAGCGAGCACCAAGCCTCAAAAACAGCGAGCTGGACACGTCAGATGAGTCTTGGGCCGAAGAACTTTTGGATGAAATAGAATCTTCCCCCGAAGACGTCTCACTGACTCTATCTTCATCACCACACAATGATAAAACATCACTAAAAAGCACACCGGAACAACCTGAAACTCCAGCTAAATCAACTCAGCACGCCATTCAGGAGCCCTCCTTGTTTGATGCCGAGCTGCCAGTTGAGCAACAGGTTGATGACGCGCAAGGCTACTCCGATGAGGATCTCGACGCACTTCTTAGCGAGAACCTAGGTAACGAAAACCTGGACGACGACTTAGATGATCCTCTAGACCACGAGCAAAGCGAACGACAAGAGCCTGTGTTTGCTCCTTTTGGTGTCAAGAATCAAAGCGAAACACCTGTAGCGTCCCCGTCAAAAACTAAAGACGTGAAGCACAGCAAAGCTTCACTCCACGAAAAAGAAAGCTCCGAACAAGACAGCTTTCTAAACTCGATCGCTCAAGCCCCTCTTGAAATCGACTGGCAACCGGAACCTTCGGTCTGGCCCCGTCGTCTGTTGTGGGGAACGCTCAGTTTACTCGCTCTGCTCACGTTGGTAGGACAATACGCTTGGCATAACTTTAGCGATTTGAGCCGCCAACAACCTTGGCGCAGCGGTTTTACTATCCTGTGTCCTGTTATGGGTTGCCAACTGCCTTCCTTGAACGCTCCTGAACGCATTAAGGCCTACAACCTTGTGGTTCGATCACACCCCAAGCTCAAACAGGTGCTAATCGTCGACAGCATTTTGCTCAATACCGCCAGCTTCGAACAAGAGTTCCCCGATTTCTTGCTATCGTTCAGTGCATTAAACGGCACACCGATCGCCTATCGGCGTTTCAAGCCCTCTGAATACTTAAGAGGCGAACTGGCTGGCGCCAGCCGTATGCCCACAGGGCAACCCATCCACATTTCACTTGAAATTATCGATCCAGGCCCCGACGCGGTTAATTACATCGCCACCATTCCCACCGAGAAGTCGGTACCATAGAGATTGCGATACACCGAGCCGCTGGTCAATAAGCGGGTCAAACCCAGCGCTGGATGACAACCTAACTCAGACGCACCACTATGGAGCCTAAATTTAGGCATCTGTCAATGCCTACTTTTTCAGCAAACTGTGCATTTTGTGCTTTCAAAAACAGCCTGTTCGCAGGTATTATAGCCACCCTTTTTTAGGGCCACCCTTTAAGACTGAAGGCCAACAGGCACTTTTGAAGTCTTCAACAGAGTGGTCTACCACAAGCAACGCTGGGGTGTATTGTGTTCCATATTGGGCCTTATCGAATCAACAGCCGGGTGGTGCTTGCCCCCATGGCTGGAGTAACCGATAGGCCATTTCGTCAACTGTGTCGTCGCTTAGGTGCTGGCATGGTGGTATCGGAAATGGTGACATCAGATACACGCTTGTGGAATAGCCGTAAAACGCAGACACGTCTGAATCATACTGGCGAAGTGGAACCTAGATCCGTGCAAGTTGCTGGCGGAGACCCATTGATGATGGCCGATGCCGCGCGCATGAACGTTGAGCGCGGCGCACAAATCATTGATATCAACATGGGCTGCCCCGCCAAGAAAGTGTGTAAAAAAGCCGCAGGGTCAGCGTTACTGAAAGATGAAAGTCTGGTCGCAGATATCTTGCAGGCGGTCACTCAGGCAGTGAGTGTCCCGGTGACATTAAAGATTCGCACAGGCTGGGATACCGCAAATCGCAACGGCGTAACCATTGCCAAGATCGCACAAGATTGCGGTATCAGCGCCTTAGCGGTGCATGGCAGAACACGAGCTTGTGCTTATCAGGGCCGTGCCGAATACGACACTCTTGCAGCTATTGTCGATGCGATAGACATTCCTGTTATCGCTAATGGCGACATAGACTCACCTGAACAAGCCAAGTTTGTACTGAAATATACCGGAGCAAGCGCGGTTATGATTGGCCGTGCGGCGCAAGGAAGACCGTGGATTTTTCGGGAGATCGACCACTTCCTGACTACGAAGCAGCACCTCCAGGCGCCTTGCCTTAACGAAATTCGGGACATTTTGCTCACACATTTAGACGAGCTACATCGCTTTTACGGCGATCATATGGGGGTCCGTATCGCTCGCAAACACGTAGGGTGGTACTTGAAAACATTTACTGATGGCGAGTGTTTTCGAAAAGCATTTAATCAAATCAATAACGTTCACGAACAACATGACAGCGTTCAAACATTTTTTGAACAGCGGATTAAGAGAGAGGATAAAGCGGCATGAACCAAGCGGAAGCACTCATGGCAGATGCACCAATCGAACTGACCAGCCCTATTACCGAGCCAGCACCGGTAACCAGCCAAAATCAATCACTGCGCGACTGTGTTGATCAAGCTATGAACAACTATTTCAAGCACTTGGACGGGCAATCCGCCAGCAATGTCTATGAACTGGTCATGGCAGAAGTGGAAGCTCCAATGTTAGAAGTCGTCATGAAATACACCCGCCACAATCAAACCAAGGCGGCTCACGTGCTGGGACTCAACCGTGGCACTTTGCGCAAAAAGCTAAAGCAGTACGGTTTGCTCTAATCTGGAAGGAGTGGCGTCATAGCCATTCCTTTTAGCTCCTTCGCCGGCGAGCTCGGCCAAGCTTTGACTAGTAATACGCGAAACAACTCACTATTTTGAACAACGGAACCACCCCATGAACCAACTTGTATCGGTTAAGCGCGCACTCATCAGCGTGTCTGACAAATCGGGTATTGTTGAATTTGCTCAAGCACTCAACAACCACGGTGTAGAAATCCTCTCTACAGGCGGTACCTTTCGCCTGTTAAAAGATAACGGTATTGCTGCTATCGAAGTTTCTGACTACACCGGTTTTCCCGAAATGATGGACGGTCGCGTTAAAACTCTACACCCGAAAGTTCATGGTGGCATCTTGGGCCGTCGTGGCACCGATGATGCGGTAATGGAAGAACATAACATCGCACCAATTGACATGGTGGTGGTAAATCTTTATCCATTCAAAGCGACCGTTGCCGATCCTAGTTGTGATTTGCCCACCGCCATTGAAAATATTGATATTGGCGGCCCAACCATGGTTCGTTCGGCTGCGAAAAATCACAAAGATGTTGCCATCGTCGTGAACGCCAGCAGCTATGAAACCGTCATCGAAGAGCTGAAAGCCAACGATGGTGCACTATGCTACGAAACACGCTACGACCTGATGGTACAAGCTTTTGAGCATACGGCTCAGTACGACGGCATGATTGCCAATCATTTTGGCGCACGTAACACCGCCAACCAAGCGCGCCCATTCCCGAACACCTATAACGTTCAGTTCGAAAAAGCCCAGGACATGCGCTACGGTGAAAACCCTCACCAACAAGCCGCTTTTTATGTAGAAACCGATGCTGAAGAAGCGTCTGTGGCCACAGCAACACAACTACAAGGCAAAGAGCTGTCATTCAACAACGTTGCCGATACGGACGCTGCGCTGGAAACGGTAAAACTGTTTGATGAGCCGGCCTGCGTCATCGTCAAACACGCCAACCCTTGCGGTGTTGCCGTTGCAACCGATATAAAAACCGCTTATGAACTGGCCTTTGCCACCGACCCAGAGTCGGCCTTTGGCGGTATCATTGCATTCAACCGTGAGCTGGATGCTGAGACTGCACAACTGATCGTGGACAAACAATTTTCTGAAGTTATCATTGCCCCTAGCGTTTCCAGCGCAGCGGCTGAAGTAGTTTCTGCCAAGAAAAACGTACGTTTGCTGGAATGTGGCACGTGGGGTGATCAACGTCCTGCGGCGTTCGACTTTAAACGCGTCAATGGCGGCCTGCTGATTCAGGAAAAAGACAACGGCATGGTCAGCAAAGCCGAGCTAAAAGTAGTCACCAAAGCTCAACCTACCGACGAGCAATTGGACGAGCTACTGTTTGCCTGGAAAGTCGCGAAAATGGTCAAATCCAACGCGATTATTTATGCCAAAGATGGTCGCACAATAGGCGTGGGTGCAGGCCAGATGAGTCGCGTAAATTCGGCTCGTATTGCGGCTATTAAAGCTGAACACGCTGGGCTTCAAGTGGCGGGTGCCGTCATGGCATCTGACGCCTTCTTCCCATTTCGTGATGGCATTGATAACGCCGCCAAAGTGGGTATCAGTGCGGTGATTCAGCCAGGTGGTTCCATGCGTGACGAGGAAGTCATTGCCGCAGCCGATGAACACGGTATGACCATGGTATTTACCGGCATGCGCCATTTCCGTCACTGATTAGGTCAGCACGGAACTTAGGGTGTATATCAAGAACAGGAGCAGCCGAACCACTCCTGTTCGCTTTCAACCGATTAACGAGAAAGACCTATGAACGTATTAATCATTGGCAGCGGCGGGCGTGAACACGCGCTTGCTTGGAAAGCAGCACAAAATTCAAGCGTTGATACCGTTTTTGTGGCCCCCGGTAATGCTGGCACAGCCACCGAGCCCAACCTGCAAAATGTTGCCATTGATATTATGGATTTTGCCAAACTGGTAGAGTTTGCCAAAGCCAACGATTGCCAATTGACCATTATCGGACCAGAAGCTCCTTTGGTGAGCGGTGTGGTTGACTACTTTCAAGAGCACGGTTTGCGCTGCTTTGGCCCATCCAAAGGTGCGGCTCAGTTGGAGGGCTCAAAAGCCTTCACAAAAGACTTTCTCGCCCGTCATAACATCCCTTCTGGTAGCTACCAAAACTTTACCGAAGTCGAACCTGCACTCGCCTACCTGCGAGAAAAGGGCGCTCCAATTGTGGTCAAAGCCGATGGCTTAGCGGCCGGTAAAGGCGTAATTGTTGCAGAAACACTGGCACAAGCTGAAGAAGCTGTTACTGACATGCTATCAGGCAACGCTTTTGGTGACGCAGGCTGCCGAGTTGTGATTGAGGAATTTCTGGACGGTGAAGAAGCCAGTTTTATTGTGATGGTCGATGGCAAAAATGTTGTCCCTATGGCCACCAGCCAAGATCACAAACGTGCTGGCGATAACGATAGCGGCCCTAATACGGGCGGTATGGGTGCATACTCTCCTGCCCCTGTGGTAACCCCTGAAATACATAACCGCATTATGGAGGAGGTGATTTACCCTACCGTAAATGGTATGGCTGATGAAGGTAACGCTTATACTGGTTTTCTTTATGCCGGCCTGATGATTATGGCTGATGGCACCCCGAAGGTGATCGAATACAACTGCCGTTTTGGCGACCCAGAAACCCAGCCAATTATGCTGCGAATGAAGTCCGATCTGGTTAAGCTTTGCGAAGCTGCTATTGATGGCGAATTGGCCGGCCAAACGACCGAATGGGATTCTCGTTGTTCTGTCGGTGTGGTTCTAGCCGCAGGCGGATACCCCGGCAGCTACAACAAAGGGGATACCATTAGCGGGATTCCGGCGTGCAGTAGCGACAGCGAGAAAGTGTTTCACGCTGGCACCCAATTGGTCGATGGCATGGTTGTCACCAATGGTGGCCGAGTTTTATGCGCTACCGCCCTAGGTGACACCGTTACCCAAGCGCAACAAAACGCTTACGGCTTGGTTAAGCAAATCCAGTGGAAAGACATGTATTTCCGTAACGATATTGCCTATCGAGCTATTGCTCGTGAGCAAAACTCATAACCAAAAATCACCATCCTACAAAAATTACCATCTTGAAAGCCACTTGTTATCACGGCAGTCAGGCCGGAGAGCTTAAAGCACCTCGGCCTGACTTGTAGACAGAATGAGGCTTCAAGTATGCACTTGGCGTGGATTAAACAAACTCCTATACCTTTTTGTCTACCCCTGTAAGCGCACTCAGACTTCAGTCTTACCGCAATAGACTCTACAATAGAGATCTCAACATCATCTACCTACGTAGGTAATACCATGTCTGATCGCCAATTGTCTCTCGCCGATAACCTTCTTACACAGGTGGATAAAGCTATCCGTACGCTTGCACCCGGTGGCAAGATGAGTCATTCAAGAGTGACACCAGCACAGACTTACAACGAAGCCCAGCTTAACGACCGTGAGCGCAAACACGCCGCAGGCTTGATGCGTGTCAATCACGCTGGCGAAGTCTGCGCTCAAGCACTCTATCAAGGGCAAGCGCTCACGGCGAAGCTGCCCAGTGTGCGTCAAGAAATGGAACAGTCTGCACAAGAAGAAATTGATCATTTGGCTTGGTGCCAAGAGCGTATTCAGCACCTAGGTAGCCACACCTCTTTGCTCAACCCGGTTTGGTACGGATTATCGTTTGGTATTGGTGCAACGGCAGGGTTAATTTCCGATAAAGTCAGCTTAGGCTTTGTCGCTGCCACAGAAGAACAGGTGTGTAAGCACTTAAAGAATCATTTAGAAGGCCTACCAGAGCAAGACCAAAAAAGCCGAGCCGTCGTAGAAGTTATGCTCCAAGATGAGGAAAAGCACGCCCGCGCAGCGCTGGCAGCAGGCGGCCATAACTTCCCTGCACCAGTGAAAGGGTTAATGAGCTTGGTATCAAAAGCCATGACCAAAAGCAGCTACAAGATATAAGCTCTGCGTCACTCACGCTCACTCAAACGAAGCTTTTCAGATCATTGAGAAGGCTATTAAGCCGCCTCAACCACCTCGTAACTGTGTGTGACCTCTACACCTGCCGCCTGTAGCATGATCGAAGCCGAGCAATACTTAGTCGCTGACAGTTCCACCGCACGCTTCACGATACTGTCTTTCAGGCCACGGCCTGATACTACGAAGTTCAGATGTATTTTGGTAAAGACTGCTGGAACAGCGTCCGCACGCTCCCCTTCTACCTCCACACGACAATCCGTGACCACCTGCTTTGAGTTTTCCAGAATGACCTTCACATCCACGGAAGAACAGCCACCCACCGCCAGTAACATCAATTCCATTGGGCGTACGCCCATATTGCGACCACCGATGTCCTCGGGCCCATCGATCACCACACCATGACCGCTTCCGGTTTCCCCCAAAAACATGGCACCGTCAACCCACTTAACTGTCGTTTTCATTTGTTCACCTTTGCTGCTAAATTACGGGTTTGCAACCGCACACTCTAGAGCGCAAGGGTAACACAATCTTCAGATAGCCAAAGAAAACTTCATAGTTTCAATTGCTTAAAAGGAACTATTAAAAGTTATAAGAGCCAAAGCCCAGTGGTTAACCGCTTCACAAAGCGTGCTTTTCACCAGTCAAAAGACTGGCTAGCAGTAGAAATAAGCGACATAATCTGAGTCAGTAGACCCAGCATGCTTTTTAGGTAAGGCAAATTTGCCCTGCACGATAAAGCCAGCTAGTTTAATAAGATAACATCGGCATGCATCTTAAGATGCAGTGAGGAAAGTTCATTGGTTCCTGCACCTCTAACACCCCATATTCATAATGTGGATGAGTTTCTCATCCATTGTCATCGAAGACGTTACCCTGCCAAGAGCACGCTCATATACGCAGGTGACAAGAGTGACTCACTCTATTACATCATCAAAGGCTCCGTCAGCGTCATTATTGAAGACGATGAAGGCCGTGAAATGATCATGGCGTACCTCAACGATGGTGATTTCTTTGGTGAAATGGGTCTCTTTGAGCAGCAGGACTCTCGCAGTGCTTGGGTAAGAGCCAAGACAGAATGCGAAGTGGCCGAAATCAGCTACGCTAAATTTCAAGAATTGGTGGTCGCACACCCTGAATTTTTGTTTTCTTTAAGTTCTCAACTTGCCAAGCGACTCCGCGACACCACACGAAAAGTAGGCGACTTGGCTTTTTTAGATGTGACCGGTCGCGTCGCTCGAACTCTACTAGAGCTCTGCAAAGAGCCAGACGCCATGACTCACCCCGATGGCATGCAGATTAAAATCACACGGCAAGAAATCGGACGCATTGTAGGCTGCTCTCGCGAAATGGTTGGCCGTGTTTTAAAAACCTTAGAGGATCAAGGGCTAGTCACGGTGAAGGGAAAAACCATGGTGGTGTTTGGAACACGCTAACAGCTCTGCCTTACCCGTGATCCAGAAAATCCTTTCAGCTGTTAGGTAACGCCGGTTGACCTGTAAAGACTGATTCGCAAAAACTGATTCGTAAAAAAACCGATCTGTATATATATTTAAAAATGCTCTCGAATATCAGTATTGAGGTTTTGATAGCTTTTGGTTTGCATTTATACAATCATTTATTTTTAAACTCGCTGCGCGCAGCAATAACCAAAATTTGTTCGTAGCTTTTCACCCCCTTGCTCAACGATCTAATCAATGCCATCGTGTAACCAATAGGCTCATTAAAAGCAGCTATACTCAACAACAAACCCATACGGCGGAAACTCAATGCCTTTACCCTTAACGGTTAAACAACGGGTCGTCACCGCAACAGTTATTATTATAGGCTTACTCCTCATCACACTCCTGCCGGCATTGGCAGGGCTGCCAGCTGTTCACCGCTGGCTGGGGCAAGACAACGTCCATGGTCTACAACCGAATACCCCTGCACCCACTTTTAGTCTGCTAGACCACTCAGGCACGCCGGTGACACTTTCCCAACTCACACACAAGCCTTTGCTTCTCTCTTTTGGTTACCGCCACTGCGCTCAAACTTGCCCAACACAATTAGCGACGTTAAAACAGATTCATCAGCAACTCAGCACCCAAGTAAACTACGCGTGGGTCAGCTTGGATCCACACCAAGATAAGACAATGCCACCCGTAAGCGATGCCCTGAACTTTGCCAACCTAGTAGAGCTATTCCCCTCTAGTAACTCTGACGCAGATCAGCTTTTAAATACGTACCTAGGTCAAGTCATTCGCCAGCCAAGCAAAACAGAAAATCCTATCGCCCACAGCAGCTATATTTATGTAGTAGACACAAACGACACGCTAAAAGTGATTTATCAAGGATCGGAAATTACGGCCGACACCATTGTTGATGACATGCGATTAATGACATTAATTCGGTAACCACTATAGAAGACTTAAAACAGCAGCAGAATTACGGTAAGACCTTTCTACTTATACTGTTTGCTCACTTACCCTTTGTCGCTCTGTTGGCACCTATTGGGTTTGGCACTCAGGGGGGTTGCTGCTGTGGCGTCACTGCTCAATACAGTTTTTTCGATTGAGGCTACTCGCGCCGGAGAGCAAGGTAGGGGGTTTGCGGTTGTGGCCGACGAAATCCGCCCACTGTATCAGCGAACTCAGTCTTCGACCGATGAAGTTCAAGCAATGATCACAAAACTACAAATAAGCGCCATTCAGGCCGTGCAAGATGTATCCAAAGGTGAGCAAGAAGCCAACAATAGCTCAGCTATCATTAACGCGCTCTGAAACTGACAAATTTTTGCGTTATCACGCGAGATGTACAGGAATAAAAAAGGAGCGAAAACGCTCCTTTTTTATTCGACTTTTTACGCAACGCTCGAGCTGAAGTCAGTTGAACATTTCTAACAGTTTTACCCCAGGGTCAGCTGCGCGCATGAAGGTTTCACCCACTAAAAAAGCATTCACATTGTGACCTCGCATCGCCAAGACGTCATCGATGGTATGAATACCGGATTCTGTCACGACAATACGACTGTCATCGATCTGACTTAACAGCGAAAAGGTGTGATCGAGGCTGGTTTCAAACGTGTGCAAATTACGATTGTTAATACCGATCAAGCGATTAGGTAATTTCAAAGCTTGCTGCAACTCCACAGCGTTGTGTACTTCCACCAGTACGTCCATACCCAAATCGTGGGCCAACGTATTCAAGACCTGTAAACGATCAAATTCCAATACGGCCACAATCAGTAAAATACAATCGGCTCCCATGGCTCGCGCTTCGTAAATTTGGTACTCATCGATAATAAAATCTTTACGAATCACCGGCAAAGACGACGCCGCTCTGGCTTCTTGTAGATAGCTATCCGCCCCTTGGAAAAAGTCTACATCGGTCAGTACGGACAAACACGCCGCGCCACCTTTTTCATAGCTGATGGCCAATTCTGATGGATAAAAGTCTTCACGAATTACGCCTTTACTGGGTGAAGCCTTTTTGATTTCAGCAATGACCGCCGCCTGACCAGCATTCAATTTACGCTCCATCGATGCGATAAATCCTCGCGCTGGCATTTGTGCCGCGGCCAACTCTTGAAGCGTTTGCAAACTTTGCAGGGCTGAGCGCTCGGCAATTTCTTCACGCTTACGATCAATAATTTTTTCCAGTACTGTTGGGATTTTGCTCATAGTTCAATCTGTGCTTATCGTTCGAGGTGTGCTTTTTACTGGTCAATGTCGTGTTTGTTATGAATAAGAACTCATGAACAATACTCTACTGACCATTGCCATGCTCTATTTGACAGAGGGTAAATGCGGCCAGCTCAGTCATTTTTTCTTTTGCAAGACCCGTAGCAACAACATCCTGCGCCATGGCTATGCCTTCTTTAAGCGAACTGGCTACGCCGCTCACATAAATTGCTGCGCCCGCGTTTAATGCAATAATATCCGCGGCCTTTTGCGCTAAGGCATGACTGCGCTTTCCTAAAGCATTTTCAATCAAGGCCAGTGATTCCGTGGCATTAGACACTGTCAATCCGATCAAAGACTGTGATGGTATATCAAAGTCCTCGGGTTGGATTTGGTATTCACTGATGTGGCCATCTTTCAGCTCGGCTACTTTCGTCGGGCTCGCCAGACTGATTTCGTCTAAACCGTCTACAGCGTGCACCACCATAATATGCTCACTGCCCAAGCGCGACAGCACCTCGGCCATCGGCCGACACAAATCACCGTTAAAAACACCAATGACCTGACGTTTAACTCCGGCCGGATTAGTGAGAGGCCCCAATATATTAAAAATGGTTCGTAAACCAAGATCCTTGCGTGGCACGATAGCGTGCTTCATGGCGCTATGATGAGAAGGTGCAAACATAAAGCCCACACCAAGCTCTTCAACACAGCGGGCTACTTGTGCCGGTGAAATATTCAACTGCACGCCCGCCGCTTCTAAGACATCCGCACTGCCTGTGGAACTGGAAACGGAGCGATTGCCATGCTTGGCCACTTTCGCCCCCGCAGCAGCAACCACAAAACAGGCCGCTGTCGAGACATTAAACAGGTTGGCACCATCACCACCAGTGCCGACAAGGTCCACAAGATTGTCGCCACCCAATTCCACAGGTGTCACCAACTCACGCATGACGATGGCAGCCCCAGTGATTTCATCGATGCTTTCACCCTTCATACGCAGGGCTACCAATAGAGCACCAATCTGCGCTTCTGTTGCCAGCCCTGTCATAACCTGACGCATCACATCGGTCATATCTTGCTGACTGAGATCCTGACGCTCAATGAGTGTGGCTAGAGCCTGTTTGATGTCCATAGTTGCCTCTTTGTTTTACGACCCAGTTCGTAGCCGATAAGGCCACGAATGAGAACTCTTGCAGGTCAGGATTCCAGAAAGTTGCGCAATAAATCATGACCGTGCTCGGTCAGAATCGATTCCGGATGAAATTGAACCCCTTCAACCGCCAGTGTTTTGTGCCGCACCCCCATGATTTCATCCACCTCGCCCGTATCTGTTTGTGTCCAGGCCGTCACTTCAAGGCAGTCAGGGAGACTGTCTTTTTCGATGACCAATGAATGGTAGCGCGTCGCCTGATAAGGGTTATTGAGGCCTTTAAACACTCCAGTATTAGCATGATAAATAGGAGACAACTTACCGTGCATCACCTGACGAGCACGAACAATATTGCCACCAAAGGCCTGACCGATACTCTGATGTCCCAGACAAATGCCCAACAGCGGAATTCGACCTGCAAACGTCTTAATCGTCTCGACTGAAATTCCGGCTTCATTCGGGGTGCAGGGGCCGGGAGAGATTACAATCTTTTCCGGTGCCATAACCTCGATGTCGGCGATGGTAATCTCATCGTTACGCACGACCTTTACGTCCGCTTGCAACTCGGCCAAATACTGCACCACGTTGTAAGTGAAGGAGTCGTAGTTATCAATCATTAAAATCACAATGAACTCCTCCTTATTGGACCATTTCAACGGCGCGAAAGATCGCACGTGCTTTATTCATGGTTTCTTTCCATTCTAAGGCCGGGATCGAATCGGCCACCACTCCCGCACCAGCTTGAACATACAAGGTCTGATCTTTAATAACCGCTGTGCGAATGGCAATTGCTGTATCCATATTGCCATTCCAAGACAAGTAACCCACCGCGCCGCCGTAGACGCCCCGCTTTTCATGCTCCAGCTCATCAATGATTTGCATGGCACGAATCTTGGGCGCACCCGATAGCGTTCCAGCAGGCAGAGCGGCTCGCAAGACATCCATCGCACTTAAGCCACTTTTTAATTGCCCTGTCACGTTCGAGGTAATGTGCATGACATGAGAGTAGCGCTCCACTACCATTTTATCCGTCAGCGATACACTGCCCACCTGTGCGACACGCCCGACATCATTGCGCCCAAGATCAATAAGCATCAAATGCTCCGCAATTTCTTTAGGGTCATTGACCAGCTCTTGCTCAAGCGCCACATCTTCTTCTGGGGTATGCCCGCGACGGCGCGTACCGGCAATCGGCCTTACGGTTACCTCTCCATCCTCAAGGCGAGCCAGAATTTCTGGACTGGAACCCACGACATGGTGATCCCCAAGATCGAGAAAATACATATAAGGAGACGGATTCAAGCTGCGCAAGGCGCGGTATAAATTTAACGGTTGAGCCTGAAACGGTATCGACAAACGCTGCGAAATGACCACTTGCATGGTATCACCAGCCAACACGTACTCTTTAATGCGATCAACCGCTTGTCTGAAGTTCTCTTCACCAAAACTGGAGGTAAAATCAGACTCGGTCGCGCCGCCGGGGTGCATGTTCATTGGGGCCGTACTCGGTGTTCCCTCGTGCAGCTGCTTTTCCAACTCATTAAGACGTTGCTCAGCTCGCTGGTAACTGCCATCTTCGGCGGGGTCCACATGCACAATCAGAGTCAATGTGCCGGCCAGGTTATCGAACACCAAAACTTCATCAGACACCATCAACAAGATATCTGGTGTAGCAATGGTGTCGGCGGGTACAGAAGCTTTTAGTTTTGGCTCCACGTAACGCACACAATCGTAACCAAAATAACCTACCAACCCCCCGTTGAATCGCGGCAGGCCATCCAGCTCTGCAACGCGAAAACGTTGTTGGTATTCTTCCACAAACGAAAGCGGGTCGGCGCAATTCAGTGACTCAACCAGCTCACCGTCTGTTTCAATGGTGATCTGATCACCTTTCGCTTTTAGGACAGTGCGCGCAGGCAGGCCAATCATGGAGTAGCGACCCCACTTTTCACCGCCGTGGACAGATTCAAACAAATAAGAATAAGGCCCCTGCGCCAGTTTCAGATAACTGGACAATGGCGTATCAAGATCAGCCAAGACTTCTCGATACAAAGGGATGCGGTTATAGCCCTGCTTGGCTAACTCGCGGAATTTTTCTGGAGACATAGGTCGCTCTTTTGGAATTCAGGTGACGGACAGATGCATTCGCGCACGCGCGCTGCTTCGAAATGAGCCGATAGCTCATAAGGGAACTAAGGGCGCCATCGTCCCCAGCAGGAAAAGACTATTGCCAAATTGCAGGTGTTCACAGACATACCTAATCTATACATTCACAGGACCGACCCAAAAGAAATTGTCAGCGGCCTAAAAAACAGGCGTTAGTTTAGCCCCTCACTTGTCGACTGTACAGACACAAGGCTGTGGATTCACATTACCGAAGCATATTGATAGCCGCCTTTTTATACTCAACCGACGACACCGAGACGAGATTGATACATTGCCAATTGGCACAATGCTCACTAACCTGTGATAACAGTGGCACACTTAATCGAATCGCATAACGTACCAACAACACATTTCATTAACATGCGACTCTGCCACGGCGGCAAAATACAAAGAGGAACCCATGGAAGCAGAAGTTCGAGAAATTCGAGATCATCTGAGCCTTAATCCCCCATTCGACACGTTGCCGGAAGAACTGCTTGAAGAAGTCGCCAGCCATGTAGAGATTGCCTACTTCAAGGCTGGCACGATGATTCTTGAGCATGCGCAACCAATCAACGAACTGCCTTATATCCGCAGTGGAGCGGTAGAGGTCTATCATCATAACGGTGAGCTTTATAATCGACTGGAAGAAGGCGATATCTTTGGTCAATTCGGCCTTTTACGACAAAGGCGAGTGCGGTTCCCCGTAAAAGCCATAGAGGACACCCTGCTCTATCGCATTCCTTATAGTATTTTTGATCGTTTATGTGACGATGATAGTTTTGCTGATTTTGTCGAATTGTCTGGCTCGCGATTAAAGAGCACTGTGGATCAGACTCTACGCGAAAACGACCTTATGACCACTCGTGTTCGAAAGCTGATCAGCCGCTTGCCGCTCATGGTGCAGACTACTGTCTCGGTTCAAGAGGTCGCCACCCTGATGACGGACAATTCCGTGTCTTCGGTGCTATTGATTGATCCCGCTACCCAAGAAAGCGATGATACCGTGTTTTCCGACGATGAAGGTCGCTTATGGCGACTGGCTGGGATGGTCACCGATGAAGACCTCAGAGTTCAAGTCGTCGCCAAGGGCGCAAGCCCAGAAATGCCAGTTGGCGAGCTGACTCACCACCGCTTGATTACGGTTCAGTCGGATGAGTCAGTGAATGAAGCTATGCTGATTATGCTGCGTAATCATATTCAGCGCTTGCCCGTACTTCACCGCCGACGCCCAGTCGGCGTATTGCATCTCTCTGATATTGTTCGCTATGAAACCAACAGCAGCCTCTATTTGGTCAGCAATATTTTCAGTCGCAGCTCGGTGCGAGACCTCTCTCGTTTAGTACCTGAAATGCGTGCAGCTTTTGTACGACTGGTGGAGGCAGGATCAACGTCACAAATGATTGGCGATGCTATGTCTAGCATTGGGCGAAGCTTAATGCGACGCCTGATCGAATTGGCGGAAGATGAACTTGGTCCACCGCCAGTTCCTTATTGCTTTATGGTACACGGTTCTTTAGCCCGTCACGCCCAATCGGTGATTACCGATCAAGATAATGCCATTGTGATACACGACAGTTTTGATCCTGAGCAGCACGATGAATACTTTAAAACCTTGGCACAAAAAGTCAGCGACGGATTGAACGCCTGTGGGTACCCCTATTGCAAAGGCAATGTTATGGCCACGAATGATGACTGGCGGCAACCGCTTGCTCGGTGGAAACAATACTTCGAAGAATGGATTGCCAAACCGGATCCGCAGGGATTACTGCACAGCTGTATTTTCTTTGACCTAGATGCCGTTCACGGGGAAGAGCGCTTGGTAGAAGCACTGCAAGATGTGATTGCAACGCAGGCGCGAAATAACCCGAGATTCCTTGCTGCGATGGCTCGTAATGCGCTCAGCCGAACTCCGCCTCTAGGTTTTTTTCGCACATTTGTGATGGAAACCGACGGTCGTCAGCATAAGGTCATCAATATAAAACGCCGCGGCGTGGCCCCCATGACCGATGTCATCCGCGTTCACGCATTGGCGGCGGGGTCTCGGGCACAAAACAGCATTGAGCGCTTGCGAGACATTGATCAAGCAAAGATTTTACCGGCAGGTCAAGTGGACAAATTACGGTACGCGCTGGAGTTTATCGCTCAAGTACGCATGCGTCACCAAGCTTTTGAACTGCAAAATGACCAACCTGTGGATAATGCGATTGAACCCGAAAACATCGACACAACAGAGCGTCATAATTTGAAAGAGGCGTTCCAGGTTCTGAGCAATGCACAGAATTTCCTCCGCTTTCGTTACACAGGCTCGGCGCAATAGATGTCATTACCACGCTCACAACAGAAGACAATAGACCAGTGGCAACGCTACCAAACACACCAAGCTAGCGTATGCCAAAACACCGTTTTACAGCGTTTTTATCGCACGCCTGTGCCCAACCCGGACACACCTCTGTCGGAAACTCCATTGATGGCATTAGACTTTGAGACTACCGGTTTAGAGCCCCATAACAACGAAATTGTCAGTATTGGCATGGTGCCTTTCACGCTGAAGGGCATACGCCCAGCCGAGGGTTATTATCAGGTAGTAAAACCTGCCAGAACACTGAACGAAGAGTCCATTGCTTTTCATCGCATCACTCACTCACAAGTGGATCAGGCTCCGCCCTTGGCGCAAGTCTTGGATGAACTCGTACAACGGATCAGCGGAAGCATGGTCGTCGTTCACTACCGGCAGATCGAAAGACCGTTTCTTGATTTAGCGTGCCATCAGCTTTGGAGTGAAAACTGTTTATTCCCATTAATCGATACGATGGCAATTGAAGCTCGGTGGGAACGGCAAGGTTGGGGCAAGAAAGTAAAACAAGCATTAGGCATGCAGCTGAAGTCTATTCGCTTGAGTGACAGTCGTGAGCGATATGGTTTACCCGTGTACTCATCACATCATGCAAAAGTTGATGCCATGGCCACAGCAGAGTTATTTTTAGCTCAGGTGGCCCGGCACTACGCCCCCACAACACCCATTGGGCAGTTGTGGGATTAAAGCGTTAATGGCTTAAGGTTTAACCCGCTTTTGGCGTTCGCGGCTCACTCATCAGACCGCGAATAATGGAATAGCAACCCACCAGCAGCACCAAGGTGAACGGCAAACCAGCAGAGATAGCTGCAGCTTGTAACGCGCCGAGTCCACCACCCAGTAAAAGAGCAATCGCGATCGCGCCTTCGGTCACCCCCCAAAATACACGCTGTGGTTTTGGGGCATCAATCTTACCGCCAGCTGTGATGGTATCGATCACCAAAGAGCCTGAGTCCGACGATGTCACAAAAAAGACAATCACCAAAACAATACCGATGAAAGAAGTGATTTCAGACATAGGCAATTGCTCAAGCATAACAAACAACTGTAAGGACAAATCCGCCGACGCTACCCCGTCAAACCCCTCTTGCAGCTGTTTGATAGCGGTGGTGCCGAAGGCCGTCATCCAAAACACGGAGACAACAGAAGGAATCAGCAATACCGATACCAAGAACTCACGCACGCTACGACCACGGCTAACACGAGCGATAAACATACCAACGAAAGGCGACCAACTAATCCACCAAGCCCAGTAGAACGTCGTCCAGCCTTGGCTGAAGTTGGCGTCATCACGGTTAAAAGGATTAGACAATGCAGGAAGCTCGGTAAAATAACTTCCTAGGCTGGAAAAGAACCCCGTCATGATCAACATCGTTGGCCCGACGAACACCACAAACATCAGCAGTGCAAACGCCAGTAGCATATTGATTTCTGATAAACGTTTTACGCCTTTATCTACACCAGCCACAATCGAGAAGATAGCGATGGCACTGATGCCTGCAATCAGCAAAACCAGTGTTGTATTGCCGTCTCCGATGCCAAACAAATGATCCAAACCAGAAGCCGCTTGTTGTGCACCAATCCCCAAAGACGTCGCCAAACCAAACAACGTGGCAAATACCGCTAGGATATCAATGAGATGCCCTGGCCAGCCCCAGATACGTTCACCCAAAATAGGATAAAAGATCGAACGTACGGTTAGCGGCAACCCCTTATTAAAAGAGAAAATAGCCAATGATAAAGCCACAATGGCATAAATAGCCCAAGGGTGAAGCCCCCAGTGGAAGATGGTCGAAGCCATACTCAGCTTCAGCGAACCTTCCGTATCCCCAATAGCAGCTCCCAATGGGGCCCAATCAGAGCGCAATCCATTTTCACCTACCGAGGTGCCACCCATCGAAGTGCCATAGTGAGCCAGCGGCTCAGAAACACCATAGAAGACCAAACCGATGCCCATGCCGGCGGCAAAAAGCATAGAAAACCATGACAGTCTTGAAAAGTCCGGAGTCGCCTCTGCTCCTCCAATTCGGACTCGCCCTAAGGGCGACACAATCAACCCTAAGCAGACGACCACGAAAATATTCGCCGAAAACAAGAAAAACCAAGTCATGTGGGTATTGATCCAGTTCTTACCGGCCTGGAACATATCGGTAGACTGCTCAGGAAAGGCAAGAGAGGCCAATACGAAGGCCAGTACCACCAGAGAGGAAACAACAAATACCGCACTGTGAATATCAATATTGATACCCAGAGGGCTAGCTTTGTAATTGTCCTGACCGATTTGGTAATCGGTATCGATTAAGTTGGCAGCGCCGTCTGGTGCCGGGACTCCCAATACTTCTGTTGTTGCGGAGTTGTCGGGCTTTTGTTCCACAGTGTGCTCCTTGTATGAATAAACTTAACGGGTATTACACATGAAAAAACAAAATACCTGCCATCACCAAACTCCATTTATTGAGTCTAGTGATGACAGGTGTTTTGAATTTAGAAGTAATAACCGAAATTGATGTTGAAGCGAGTGATCCACTGATCATCCGCATTGGCGCCCAATCGATCGCCAAATGCAGAATCACCGCCGACAAACTCATTGCCATTAGAGAAGGCCAGATCGTTATAGATGTACCAACCATTGCGAGCAAGAGCCACGCCAAGAACAATCAGGTCACTGTCATTGAAGCCACTTTCGTCTTTAATGATGGAGCTGTACTCTAAGTAAGGCACCATGTAGTCCAGCCAGTCGATGTTCTTAGTGACGTGAGTGTAACTGAGGGATACCGCAGGTACCCACGCTTCTGCAGCAGCCGTACTAGGAAAGTCGTAAGCACCGAACTGCACCAGAGCATCTGTCCCTAGTGGTTGATTGGCGTCTACATCGTATTCGTAACGGGTCAACTGTGATGCCAGCTTTAAATTGCCCCACTTGTTAATCATATGCACGGAAGCGGCGTAATGATCACCATCGGACTGAGCACCCTTGCTCTCTAGCTCACTCATTTGCAAGGAAAAGCCCAAGTCGGTAGAGACCCCATCGCCACTGTCTGCCATGGAGTAAATACCGCGAACGTTAAATTGATTGCGCTCTTCGTAACCATTACCAGATTCGTTCACGATATCGTACGAATAACGGGCACTGTCACGGCTGGCACCTTTGTACTGACCTTCGTCGGCAAAATAATAGGCCACATCCCACGCCCAATTGCCGTTACGAGTGCTGTATTTCACACCCAAGTCCATATCATCCGACAAACCAACGTAATAGTGCTGATCGAACAACCAGCTCTGAGAAACACCGTAAGCACCGGGACCAAAAGGCACTCGGTTAACACCTACCTGCACCTGACTATCGTCTTCAAACGTGTAACCTAGCCAAGCAGTGTGAAGAAAGTTGTAACCGTTGTACCAACGGTACTCAACTTTGGCCGCATAAGGGCCCTTGTTGTAATCCAAGTTGATGCGCAAGGTGTCCAGATTCACATTACCGTCATCTTCCCATGCGCGACTGGCGGAGCCGCCGCTGGAGGCAGAGTAATCACCGACGGTGTAGTTGGCACGCATGGCACCGCCAATTTTCAAGTTGCCAATCTTGATAGGAGCATCAGCTTTGGTCAGTTGAACGTTATCGGCCTGCGTTGTTTTCAGTTCCTCAGTGGCCGCTTTTAATTCAGCTTGTAACTGCTGAATACGATCTTGAAGCTCAGCTTCGGTCGCCGCAGAAACGGGCATTGAGGAAAATAAAAGAAAGGCCAGTAATGAACGGTGTGGCAGTCCATTGGACAAAGTTTTTATCATGTTGCAATCTCCTAGAGCAGATATACGGTTATTTATAATATTATGGGTGTTTTTTTACTTAGTACACTATGGGCCATAACGCTATAAGATTCCACCCTACGCAAACCACCACATTACAGATCACATCCGCATAAAAAAGACCAAACTCACTATTTACTGGCTATAACTGCCTAGAATTCCGCCTAACTATCCTCGTTAAAGAACAAAAGGCACTCTGTTGTAAGCACAAAAACAGACGCCTAAACCCTTGAGCTGTTGGGCTGAATAAACGTACGGAACGTTAAAATGTGAAGACCACAAAAGGTTTCACTGAAAGCAATGCGTCGAAGCAAAAAGTGGTAGGCATAACAATAGCTGTGGCAGGCTCACTCTGCCAATTCATCCATTGATTAAAAGGGCCGTTTACTGATGAAAAAAGGCGTGCAAATTATCCGTCAGCCAATCGGGGGATTCTTCCGCCACGGGGCAGCCATGGTTATACCCATAAGTCACGGCCAAAGAAGCCACGCCAGCGGCTCGAGCGGCCACTATGTCGTTGCGGGAATCCCCCACCATCAAGGCGCGTGCCGGTGGGATACGGTAATGTGACAACACGTGCTGAAGCGGTGCTGGGTCTGGCTTCTTGACGGGCAGGCTATCACCACCCAGCCAAAGGCCAAAAAAGTCATTGATACCCAACTGGGCCAGTAAAGCAGGCACGAATTGACTGGGCTTATTCGTGATCACAACTTGCTCAACGCCTTGCCCTTGCAACAACAGCAAAGCCTCCTTTACACCCGGGTATAAGCGTGAGTGCTGACCATTAGAAACACGGTAATGGCGCACAAAACCTTGCAGAGCCTCATCGACGCGCCTCTGTTCAACGGCCGACTCTGATAGCTGCAGTGAAAATGCCAACGCACGGCGCATTAGCACCTCAGCACCATTGCCAACCCAAGCTCTGATGCGACCTTCCTCTGCCGCCTTAAAGCCTAGTTCTACCAGTACCGCATCCACAGCAACTGCGATATCCGGTACACTGTCCACCAAGGTGCCATCCAAATCAAACATGACAAGAGCTGGTGCGTGGGAATAGTGCTGTTTAAAGTCCATTCTTATTTCACTTTTGCCAGCTCGGCACGCATCGCTGAAATGGCTGCGGCATAATCGCTTTTACCAAAAATAGCGGAGCCGGCCACAAAAGTATCAGCCCCCGCCTGCGCAATTTCAAGAATGTTATCCGCCGTCACACCGCCATCTATTTCTAGACGTATTGGCTGCTCGAGTGCATCGATAGCAGCGCGAGCTTCGCGCAGTTTGTCTAGGGTGTA
>CBFHKY010000018.1:53476-66658 GCA_965656525.1 Pseudomaricurvus sp.
GGGATAAATTTCTGCCCTCCAAAACCCGGGTTCACCGACATCAACAACAACATATCCAGCTGTGGTAATACGTGTTTAATGGCGTCTAGTGGCGAGGCGGGATTAAGTACCAAGCCAGCTTCGCAACCCGCTTGTTTAATCAACTGAATAGAACGATCCACATGGCGAGACGCTTCAGGGTGAAAAGTGATAATCGAAGCGCCCGCATCGGCAAATTGGCCGATCAAATCGTCTACCGGTTCTACCATCAGGTGAACATCAATCGGGGCCGTTATTCCATACTGACGCAAGGCCTTACACACCATTGGACCAATGGTTAAATTCGGCACATAGTGATTATCCATGACATCAAAATGCACAATATCAGCCCCAGCGGCCAACACCGCGTCAATTTCTTCTCCCAATCGGGCGAAATCTGCCGCTAATATAGAAGGAGCGATTTTAAATTCCTGTTGCATAGAAAGCCTGCTAGTGATCAAAGTGGTGGGGCAACCGAACGGATGTTACGGAGATCCGATGCTTACTGTACCAAAAAAGGCACATCTAAAAGTTGCGCATTGTACTCAAAGTTGGCGAGCTCTCCCAGCTGTGTGTGTTCTTGCGCTTAGCCTATGCGGGTGGCCCAGCCAAATTTTCGCTCAAAACACCGCGACACCCACAGCACCTACAGAACAAGCACTGAGTAATAACGAGCCAGCCGAACAGGGCGAGGAGCCACCTAACAGCACCAAAGGTGAACCAGCGAAACCAGAAACAAAAGAAGTACCTCTTTACGAATCGCGCGAAGCTCGCAATATGCATCTACTGGCTAAGGTTGTCGATCAGGATGCCGTCGTCTGGTTAACCGCCAAAGGCGTTGACTTTTTGGCCCTCTACGAAGAAGAGTTGACTGGAGACGCCGTCGGTGCCGTATTGTTGCTCAATGCCACAGGTCAACACAGTAGCTGGCCCAAGAGCAGTGAACGCATTCGCCTGAGCCTGCCTGAATTTGGCTGGAGCACGTTATCCACTGAACTGCCAGACCCTCGCACCCCCGCCCCCCCTGAGCGCGAGTGGTTTCCTCCAGCCAATAGCACTACAACGCCTGGCACGACCGGGCAAGATGCTCCCCAGCAAGAAGACTCTCAGGCAACAACTGAGACGCCATCCCAATTAGAGGAGCCTGAAGCAAATGCCGCCGACCCTGAAGAGAATGCAAATAAGGCCGATCAACAAGCCTCAACGCCCACCGCTACAGAAGAGCCTTCGACCAAAGAGGCGGTCCCACCAGAGGTCATGTCGCTGGCTCGTGTAGAAGCCGCCATCAGCTACTTGCATCAACAAGGTCAGTTTAACGTCGTGATGATGGGAGAAGGCATTGGCGCCTTGCGCGCTGCCTGCTTTATCAATTCACTACCCGCGCTGGAAAGCAGTACGCAGGCGCGACTGATTCGAGCCTTGATACTTGTGAACGCCAGTAATCGTCCGCCAACAGGCTCCGAGCGGCTTTACGATTGCCTTAAAAACGCAGAAATACCGATGTTGGATGTGTTTTTTGATATCGACAAGCAAGATAAAGTCGAGGCCCGTAAACGCCTGAAACACGCTAAACGCAATAACCTTAAAACCTATCAGCAAATCGCACTGCCGGAAATGAGCTACAACACCTTACAAGGTGAAAACCGCCTATCGCGTCGCATTCGAGGCTTCTTAGAAGTGCACGCTCGCGGGGTCAAGGTAGATAACGCCATTATCAACAAGTAATGCGGCTCGGCGCCCTTTAGGCGAGTGGGCGATTAAACCGCCCCTTTACCCTCTAAGCGCCGCTCTAAATCCTGCAGCCGCTCTGGAGTACCAATGTCCCACCATTCTCCAGTGTAGATTTCACCCTCTAAACACTGCTGAGCAATAGCGGCGTCAAAGACTTCGCGCAATGGAAAGGCGCGGCGTTTATTCGGGTACTGCGCGACCAACGCTGGCCGAATAAGGCTGATACCACTGAAAGTACAACCCGCTTTACCGCTGTCGTTTTGACACAGCAATTGTTCTTTCACGGCAAAATCACCGCATCGATTGTGTTCAGGGTTTGGCACCAACACCAAACGCCCTAGAACATGCGGTGCGAGCGTATACCCCTGCAATCGCTCAAGGGGGTAATCAGTCCAGACGTCGCCATTGATCAGTAAAAAAGGGGCGTCGCCTAACAACGGCAGCGCCTGACCAATAGCGCCCGCAGTTTCAAGTGGTTCAGCTTCACGACTGTAATGAATGCTCATGCCCCAGCGCTCGCCACTTCCTAGTGCTTGCTCGATCTTATCGCCAAGGTAAGCAATGTTGATGACGCACTCCTTAATGCCAATCTGCATCAGACGCTCTAAGTGAAACTCAATCAATGGCTTACCAACGACAGGCAGCAAGGGCTTTGGTAAGTAATCGGTAAGCGGGCGCATCCGTTTACCGAGCCCTGCAGCTAAAATCATGGCTTTCACGGGTGATTCGCCTGCACACCTAACGGTGTATTTGCTTCTTTTTGAACGATTGTATCGCCAGCCGTAGTGTAATCCTGATACCAGGGTTGCAGCTCGCACAGTGGTAATAGCTTTTCTTTAAACCAATAGGAAAAATCCGCTAGCTCTGGGTACTGCTCTGAGACCTCTAACAAATAACGAATCACCAACGGCAAATCATTAAGATAGCTTGGCTTACCATCGCGTAAGTAGAGTCTCGCAAAGACACCCAACACCTTCACATGGCGCTGTAATCCCATCCAGTCAAACCAACTGAGAAAGACATCCTTCGATTGAAGCTCCATTAAACCCGCTTGGACCGCCATGTCTCCATAAATCAGCGCCCACTGTTGCACTTGTTGCGCAGGCCAGCGCAAATAACAATCTCTTAACAGTGACACCAAGTCGTAAGTAATCGGGCCGCGTACGGCATCCTGAAAATCAATGACTCCTGGCACCAAGCCGTCACGATAAAGGAGATTGCGGCTGTGAAAATCTCGATGCACCCAAACCTGAGGCTGCTGAAGAGCTTTGGCTTCCAGCTGAAGATAAAACGTATCCAAGAGATCCATATCAGATTTGGATAACGTGTAGCCCAGCAGCTGCGGCACAAACCATTCATGAAACAGTGCCATCTCGCGACGCAAGAGCTCTTGGGTGTAAGTAGGCAGGGTATGGAAATCGGTGTTGTTCGCTGCAGGAATTGTCATCACAGGGCACTGCTGTAAACGCAGCAAGGTCATCATAGCGTCGCCATACATTTGGTCGGCCAACTCTGGGGCTTGTTGGATTTCCTCCCAGTATAAGCGTGCGCCCAAATCTTCAATCAACAACCAACCTTGCATCAGGTCGAACGCGACGATCTTGGGCGTGAGCACGCCCTGCCCGCGCAGGTACTGCGCAATGGCAACAAACGCTGCACTGTCTTCGGTTTCAATTGGGGCGTATACGGCCAATAGCGGTGTGTCCGTATTCAATCGAAAATATTGCCGAAAACCGGCATCGCCAGAAAGCTTGGTCAATACCAATTTTGAAGGGCTTGGGCATTCCAGTTCTTGCAACTGCCCCTCTACCCAGCTAAATAAATCGTTAAATACTGTACGGTTCAAAAAGATACCTTCTATGTTATCGAAAGATACTCACTAGTCTAACCTAGACTTTCTTTTGGATCGAAACGATTCGCTCACTCGGCATGAGTGTCTACCGTAGACCACTTCATTTACGCAAGAAAAACCACTAAGTCACACGCTCTGCCCGTCGCGCGGTAGCCTAAAACCGACTTCCCAAGTAGAATCAGCCCTCTTACGCACACAGTACAGAAATTAAGACACATAGGATTGTCCAGCTAATGGCACTACGGAAATCGTTGTTACGACAACAGATTAAGCGCGCAATACTCTCAGCCCAACCCTCGTGGTTGATAACCGTAGGCATATTGGTGAGCCAGCCAGTGACCCTCAGTCACGCTGCCGACAGCCATCTGCAGTGGCAATGCCAGCCCAGCAAAGATGGCCAGAGCTGGCACTGCCAAGAAGCTCCCGCCACAGGTGCCGCCTATAAAAGGCCAGCTCATCGTGACACACCAGCCCAAGCCTCACTCAAGGCAACACGACAACAGTCCACAGGTTCCGCCGCTGAAACAGATTGGGTAAGCCTCGATAGCTTAACCGCCGAGCAGCGCAAGCAAGTGGTCAATGGCTGCTGTGGTGCCTATATCGAGCCCACAAGAACAGACGAAGATGCCGATATCACCCCAGAAGACGCTCCTCTTCGAGCATCCGCTGATAACTCCGAGTGGACACAAGAAACTCGTGCTGTTTTGAAAGGTGACGTGTTACTGACCAAGGGCTATCGTCAAGTTCGGGCCGATGAGGCTCAACTGGATCAAGCCAACAACACGACGGATGTTTCTGGGCATGTCCGCATTCGCGAACCCGGCCTGTTAGTGATGGCTGATAGCGCACACCTGATGAACAACACCAACGAAGCTTCGGCCACCAATGCCTCCTTTTTGATGCATGAGAGCCACCTTCGCGGGGATGCGAAACGTATTGATCTAGACGATACAGACATTATGTCGCTGGACGAAAGCAGCTTCACTCGCTGTACGCCGGACAGTAACGCTTGGCTTCTCAAGACCAGCGAATTAGAACTTGACCCCAACAGTGATCAAGGCACAGGAAAACATGTGCGTCTTCACATTAAGGGTGTACCGGTTTTCTACACACCGTATTTGCGCTTTCCCATCAGCGATAAGCGAATGTCCGGCTTTTTGTTTCCAACCATCAGCACATCCGACAACAGTGTCGACTTTGCCGCCCCGTACTACTTCAACTTAGCACCCAACTATGACATGACTCTTACCCCAAGGGTCATCACCAACCGCGGAGAAATGCTGGAGGCAGAATTTCGCCATCTGAGTTCACAGTTTGCCACAGAACTGAGCGTTGGCTATTTAGCCAACGACGAGGGCGGCAGCAATGACCTCACCGACAGCCTAATTGCACAAGGTGCCATAACAGAGCAAGAAGGCTACCCCAATAAGGGGCAGGACCGCTGGGTCGTAGGTTTACAGCAACAAGGCGGTTTCTCTACTCGCTGGTATTCACGGATTGATTATACCGAAGTGAGCGATGTTGATTATTTTCGCGATCTCGACAGCGCCTCACTGGAAGTCAAGCGGGCCTCACACCTGAGGCAGCACGGAGCCGCAGGTTATCGTACCGACAACTGGCTCTATGAAGTCAGCTTAACGGCGTTTCAAGCACTGTCGGAAAGCGCCGAAGATCAATACAAACAACTGCCAAGAATCCGCATAGATGGCAACTACCAACTGCCAGCCGACTTCGTAGTAAACCTAGACCACGAAGCGGTGCGCTTTGATCACGATAAAAAAGACGCCAATCGCCTCATTACTGGCGATCGTTTACGCTTAGATTACGGCCTCACTTGGAACCAAGAGTGGCTCTGGGGCTTTTTCAAGCCCGGCATTAACATGAAAAGCCTTCACTATCAGCTGGATGACGAATACTTGCAAACCGGCGCCAATAGCTCGCCCTCTTTCACAGTGCCACAGGCCTCTTTGGATACAGGACTGTATTTTGAACGCTATGGCTCAAGTTTCATTCAAACCTTCGAACCCCGATTGTTTTATTTGTTCAGTGACCGTAAAAACCAAGATGAGCTCATCAACATTGGTACGGGTACGAAACGCACCGTAGACTTTGATACGTCAGAGCTCACCTACGGCTACAGCCAACTGTTTCGTGACACACGCTTTGCTGGCGGCGATCGTATCGACGACACCAATCAACTGTCGGTGGGGCTTACCACCCGCTTTATCGATGCCGCTTCCGGCATCGAACGCTTTAGCGCCAGCCTAGGGCAGATTTTCTTTTATGAAGAGCGCGGTATCGAACTTTACCAAACCGAGCAGGTTGCCCTCGATCAGCACGACAACAACCGTTCGGACTCCGCTTACGCGGCTAGAATGACGGCACAGCTAACCCCTTATTTGCGCGCCAATGCCGACATCACCTGGGATCAAGACAACGCCGATAAGGTAGAAACCGGCACGGCCACCTTGCGCTATTTTGATGATCAAGCTCGAATCGTTAACATGAGCTACCGCTACAGTCGTCAGCAACCTTTAACCAGCGACCCGCTCGACCTAGATGGTGATGGCAGCTTCACTGATGAAATCGCCCGCACCACCGATCAAGGCGATGTCTCTTTTGCTTGGCCTATCGCTGGCAATTGGAGCGCCATTGGTCGGTATCAATACGACTTCACTCATCAACGTGAACTTGAGACTTTATTTGGCGTCGAATTCAATAGCTGCTGCTACCGTCTGCGATTGGTAGCACGCGAATGGATTGATCAAGATTTGATTAACACCGTTTCTTCTATCAATGACGAAATGGACAAAGGTATTTTCTTTGAATTTCAGCTAAAAGGGCTTGGCGGCCTTGGTAGCACCACCAGCGGCGCACTCAATGACAGCATTGAAGGCTACGAACAACGTGAACTCAGATTTAAGTAATTTCATGAAAAAAAGCGTACTCAGACACATCAAACGATTTCTTACCATTACCGCTTTGGCGGCAAGTGGCTTTTCAACAGCGGCCGTGGTTCCACTGGATGCCGTAGTCGCGATTGTCGATAACGACGTCGTTATGGCTAGCGAACTAAACAGCCGCATGCAGCTGGTTATTCGCCAGTTAAAAACCAACAACACACAATTACCCGAGGAAAGTGTGTTGCGTGAGCAAATCTTAGAGCAACTGATCAGTGAATCGCTGCAATTACAGATGGCCGAGCGCATTGGCATGACCGTTAGCGAAGCTGAATTAGATGATGCGATTCAGCGAATGATGGCAGGCAACAATCTTACTCGCGAGCAAATGGAACAAAGTTTGGCCGCCGATGGCATGACAATGTCGGCCCTGAGAAATCAGATTCGGCGCGACATGCTAATCGAGCAAGTACAACGCGGCAGTGTAAACCGCCGAATTCAGGTTACCGACCAAGAGGTGAAAAACTTCTTAAAATCAAAGCAGGGGCAGTTTTGGTCATCGCCTGATTACAATTTGGGGCACATCCTTATACCTGTGTCAGCCATGAGCGATGAAGCTGAAATTCTGGAAGCGAAAGCCAAAGCCGAGGCCATCCGTTCGCGCTTACTCAATGGCGGGGATTTCCGCCAAGTCGCTGTCGTGGAATCCGCCGGGCAAAACAGCCTTCAAGGTGGTGATTTAGGCTGGCGTAAACTGTCTGAAGTCCCACCGCTTTTTTCCCAAGCGGTTGAAAACATGAAAGCAGGCGACATCAGCGAACCACTGCGCAGTGGTGCCGGTTTTCATTTACTCAAGGTGTATGACCAACGAGGCGGCGGTGAACAGCTGGTACAACAAGCTCTGGTGCGTCATATTCTGATTAAACCTTCGGCCATTGTCTCAGAAGAAGAGGCACGTCAAAAACTGGTCGAGCTGCGCCAAGATATTCTGAACGGCCTCGATTTTGCCGAAGCCGCAAAGAACAACTCTGAAGATGTTGGCTCCATGCTCAGCGGTGGCGATTTGGGCTGGTCACTACCGGGCAAGTTTGTACCTGAGTTTGAAAAGGCTATTGATGAGACCGCCGTTGGCGAGATCAGCGAACCCTTCCAATCACAGTTTGGTTGGCATATTTTACAGGTGCAAGAACGCCGTCAGCAGGACATGAGTGAAACTGTCCGGACCAATCAAGCCACACGCTTACTGCGCAGCCAACGCTTTGAAGAAGAGCGCTTTAACTGGCTAAGGGAAATTCGTGACGAAGCCTATGTTGAAATCAAAATTTAATCGTTAGGTCACCTTCTGTCTCGCCAAGTTGGCTATTGTCGAGACAGAAAGCTCTTCTTCACATCACGGATATCGGCAGAGAACTTTTTATGACACTGCGTCTAGCTCTTACGCCCGGTGAACCCGCCGGTATTGGCCCTGATTTAACCATCGCACTGGCACAACAGGGCTGCGAAAACGATATCGTTGTGATCGCCGACCCGCAGTTGCTACAAGACAGAGCCGTAGCACTTGGCCTACCGCTCATTCTGCGCCCTTATGACGCTAAACTTGAGCCCACGCCACTGGCACCCAGTGAGCTTACAATATTGCCCGTCGCCCTCAATGAGCCCTGCCAGCCGGGCATCCTGAATCGCAACAACGCTCATTACGTTATCGAAACATTGGGGGCAGCCATCGACGGCTGTGTGCAGCAACAATTTCACGCGTACATTACTGGTCCGGTGCACAAAGGCGTCATCAACGAAGCCGGTATAACCTTTTCTGGTCATACTGAGTTTTTAGCGGAACGCACCGGCACACCCAAAGTCGTGATGATGCTGGCCTGTGAGGGCTTGCGTGTCGCCTTGGCAACGACACATCTGCCACTAAAAGAGGTGCCCGCGGCCATTACCCCTGAGCTACTGCACCAAATCATCACCATTCTACACCGCGACCTTCAGCAGCAATTTGGCTTACCTGAACCCAAAATTCTGGTTTGCGGCCTGAACCCGCATGCCGGGGAAGGTGGCCATATGGGACGCGAAGAGATTGAGGTAATCGAGCCCACGCTAAACGAATTACGCTTACAAGGGCTCAATTTGATTGGCCCTCTACCCGCTGATACCCTGTTTACCCCCAAAGTGCTAGACAACGCTGATGCTGTGTTGGCGATGTATCACGATCAAGGCCTACCCGTGCTAAAATTCAAAGGGTTTGGTGAAGCTGTTAACATTACGCTGGGTTTACCAATTATTCGCACCTCGGTGGATCATGGTACGGCTCTGGATCTGGCCGGTAGCGGCAAGGCGAATTCAGGCAGCCTTCAAACTGCGATTCAATACGCTCAGCGAATGGCCCAACAGCGCTTTGGCATTTAGCCACGGTAAAGTACGGACTAACCGTTGCGCCGCCCTAACCTCATTTGCATTACTGCCATCAATACGACATAAGTCGTCGAGACAAGTTTGTGACCAAAAAAACATTCACAGAACACCGTGCCCGAAAGCGTTTCGGCCAGAACTTTCTGGAAGATGACAACATCATCCGCCGCATTCTTAAAAGCATTCACCCACAAGCCAGTGATAACTTAGTGGAAATTGGCCCAGGCAAGGGCGCCATTACGTCTCAGCTTTTAGCCTCGTGCCCGACATTGAATGTGATCGAACTCGATCGCGACCTTATTCCCATTCTGTTATCGCAATTCATTGCCTCATACCCAGAATTTACCATTCATCAGAAAGACGCTTTGCAATTCGACTTTGCAGAACTGCTGCACGATGAAAAAGGCTGTGAAAAAGCCCCCCTAAGAATCGTAGGCAACCTGCCGTATAACATATCTACGCCACTGATTTTTCATCTGCTTAGCTATCAATCGCAGATACAAGACATGCACTTCATGCTGCAAAAAGAAGTCGTACAGCGTATGGCCGCTAAGCCGGGCGATAAGGCCTATGGGCGTTTGGGAATTATGGTGCAGTATTACTGCAAGGTGGACAATTTGTTTGAAGTGCCGCCTACTTGCTTTAATCCGCAGCCAAAGGTTGACTCAGCCATTGTTCGCTTGACGCCGTACAAAGAGGTTCCGTTTCCTGCTCGCAATATTAAAATGCTGGAAAAACTGGTGAATATCGCGTTTCAGCAGCGACGCAAAACTTTACGCAATTCGCTTAAGCTACTGATCCCAACGGACATGATCGAAACGCTCAATGTCGACACCTCCGTGCGCCCAGAAACTTTATCACTTGAGGCCTTCGTCGCTCTCAGTGATAAACTGGATGCCCTGATAACCGCTTCTGACAGTACCCAAAATGACTGATATGGCTCAACCAATTCTGATCACGGTAAAAACACGCTTTCTTGCCGAACAATCCGATATGGCGCAAGATAAATACGTCTTTGCCTACACCATCACCCTCGAAAACCGCAGTGCAGTAACCTGCCAGCTCATTGGTCGATACTGGAAAATCACCGATGCCGATGGCGAGGTGAAAGAAGTCAGTGGTCAAGGCGTGGTGGGCGAGCAACCCGTACTTGCACCTGGCGATCACTATACTTATACCAGTGGCAGTATTTTCGACACCCCCACGGGCACAATGGAAGGCCACTATCAAATGCAAAAGGACAGCGGAGAAATGTTTGATGCGCCTATCCCAACTTTTGTATTAGTCCCCCCCCATTTATTGCACTGATTCACATGTCTACCTATGTTGTTGGCGACCTGCAAGGTTGCCTAGCCCCGCTAAAAACACTGCTCCATGACGTTCAGTTTAATGATGATCGTGATCAACTTTGGCTGGCTGGGGATCTTGTCAATCGCGGACCACAGTCTCTGGATACCTTAGCGTTCCTATATCCTAGGCGCGATAATATTGTGAATGTACTGGGCAATCATGATCTGCACTTGCTAGCCTGTGCTTTCGGTCATCGCCTACCGAGCAAAGGCGACACCTTAGACGGTATCATCACCGCTGCAGACAGCTCTCGCTACTACGAGTGGCTGCGTAGCAGCCCTCTTTTGCATCACGACACTCAACTGGGTTACACCATGGTACACGCAGGCATCCCCCCCTGCTGGGATTTAACCACCGCGCAAAGCCTTGCTGACGAAGTGCACCAAGTCTTGAAAGGTCGTCAATTCAATACCTTCCTAGCCAATATGTATGGCAACTTACCGGATCAGTGGAACCCTAACTTGATCGGCCCCGATCGCTGGAGAATGATCACCAATTACTTCACTCGTATGCGATTTTGTAACGAGGCAAGCCAATTAGAACTGAAAGCAAAAGGCACCTCAGAGGATAACCCCTCTGGTTTTCAGCCTTGGTTTACTCACAGCAACCGGAAAATGAAAGGTGAAAGAATTGTCTTTGGTCACTGGGCGGCACTGGAAGGCAAAGCCAACCGTCGAGATGTGTTCGCGCTCGATACTGGCTACGTCTGGGGCGGCGCACTGACAATGATGCGCTTAGAAGACCAGCGTTTTTGGTCATGTCCTGCTTAGCAAAAACACCACCTCGCTTTTTCTTATACACTAATATCTAAATCAAAGGTCTTATACACTTAGCCTTCAGGCCAATTGTGAGGCGGTTTTTTTGTGGTAGAATCGCCACTCATTTTTATAAACTACAACAATCCACGGAAGCCCGATCATGAGTTACGATCAAGTCTCAGCCGGCAAAGACCTGCCTAACGATATCAATGTCATTATCGAGATCCCATTGAATGGCGATCCTATTAAATACGAAGTAGATAAAGACTCCGGCGAAATTTTTGTCGACCGCATGCTTGGCACAGCTATGCATTACCCTTGTAACTACGGCTATGTGCCTCACACTCTCTGCGGAGACGGCGACCCTGTGGATGTTATGGTGGTCATGCCTCTCGCGGTTGTACCTGGTGCGGTGATTCGTTGCCGTCCAGTTGGCGTCCTGAAGATGACAGATGACGGAGGCGAAGACGCCAAAATCATTGCTGTGCCACACGAAAAGGTCACACCACTGTATAAAGATGTACAAGACATCAAAGATTTGCCAGAACTGACTGTTCAGCAAATTGCTCACTTTTTCCAGCACTACAAAGACCTAGAGCCTGGCAAGTGGGTGAAAATCGATGGTTGGGGCGATGCTGAAGCCGCTCGCCAAGAAATCCGCGACGCGGTTAAGAACTTTGAAGCTAAAGGTTAACCATCCGAAGCTAAGAAGCTAAGCGTTAGAGCTCGGGGGTAGCTTCCCTACCCTCGCAGCGCCTCTAACTGATATTTCTTTAATTCACACACATTTCTTCTAGGTAAGCCGCTATCGTCTTAGCCGTAGATTCTGAGATACGGGTTACTCCTCGGTTTGTACCAACGCTAAGCCACTGATGTCTGGCTCCACAACGGCGTCCGAAGTCAGCAGCTGCCCCAACTCACAGCCTGCGGGGTCTACCTCTAAGTCAGGAGCCTCAATCGAGGGTAAATCAGTCTCTTTTTGCTCCGCTTCAGTCACCAGCCAGTCCCCTGGCAAGCTCAACCCCACCTCTAAATTCGATACGGGAACCGCTTTGGGTTGTGGCAGCTCAGTTAAATCCACCAGATTTTCAGATGAAAGACGTAACGTTAAGTGCGAGATATCCGGCAGGTCCACCTTCGGAGTTTTTGGTGCAGGCACTAAGTCCACCCCTACTGCCGCCAACTCGAATATAGGAACCCGACTGTCTGGTATTGGCTCGGTTGCCCCTGCTTGCCCTTGAGTAGGAGTGGCTCGTTGTGAATCCACCGTTGCTTGGGGTGTTTCGCTCGACGCAACCGTATTGCTCGATGGAGTAGAGCTTTGAAGAACCACCTCAACATCTGCACCCGCTTGCCGGAGTACTTGACGGTAACGCTTGGCGGTTGGGGCATCGAGGCTATGCTTCAGTGTTTTCACTCCGCCCACAAACAGCGTATCGATCGTCGCGAGATCGGTTTTGAAAAGTGCCACTAACTTTTGTTTCACCATAACCAATTTATGTCCCGGCAGCAGATCACCACGGAACACAACTTTATACTGACTCATGGTTCGCCCTTTTAACGCTCAATTGACCCTTTTACGCGTAGACTTTCAGCATCAAAGTCACGGTACCGGCTCTCTAAATATCCACAACCTGATAACGACCTACCACAATGATTGACCGCCGCGACGTGTATTAACGACACGAAATTGAAAAATCCATCGAAAACTACCACTAAAATAATAGCGTCTGATTCCCCCTGTAGACTGGCGGAAAGAATACATCCCAATCATACTAAAAAAATGAATAGTAAAGTGACCCCCACTTTAGACCACAAGGATTGTGATGATGCGACCTACCAAATCCACTAAAAAAACCTCTTATCAACTTTCATCGCGAAAGCTGACCAACAAATCTGTGCAAATTGGGAACGAACGCATCAAGGTAGAAGCTATGTACAATCAGATTCAAGCGGACATCAACACACTGGAAAAGCAATTGGCCGTCGTGCGTAACGATACAGACAGCAATGTTTTCAACGAATACCAGCAACTGTTGGAATGCCGTATCTCCGTTCGCCAATGGCTAAAAGAGTACTACCGCTCTCTTGATACCGTTAACAATATTGCTGAACAAAAGAAGCTTCACTAAAAAGGTAAGCGGCTTTCGCATGAGGCATTACA
>CBFHKY010000019.1:0-5573 GCA_965656525.1 Pseudomaricurvus sp.
TTTAGGCGGTTCTTTGTTAAGACGTTGCCGAAGAAAGGGGGGGTATGGAACCACCTTGATCGTGACGAAAATCATCATCACCAAGAGCCGCTTTAGGCTCAACGCTGTCGATGCCTAGGGATTCACCGACGGCAAGATTGGTGAGCTGGCCTTGATGAATGTTGAGGCCCGGTAAAAAGTCAGCATCGTTGATAAGTGCATTTATGCCCTTGTTGGCCAACGCAATGACATAAGGAAGAGTAGCATTAGTGAGAGCAAAGGTAGAGGTGCGTGCAACAGCCCCTGGCATATTCGCGACACAGTAATGAATGACATCATCGACCACATAGGTAGGGTCGGCGTGAGTGGTCGGCTTTGATGTTTCGAAGCAGCCGCCCTGATCAATGGCAACGTCTACCAGCACACTACCTGGCTTCATTGTTTTGAGCATGGCTCGGGTAACCAACTTGGGGGCTGCAGCACCGGGAATAAGCACAGCACCCACGACTAAATCCGCTTGTGTTAAAGCCTTTTCAATGGCATCTGTGGTGCTGTAGATGGTACGAATTCGACCAGCATAGTGTTCATCAATGGTTTTTAGTCGCCCTAAGCTGCGATCCAGCAATGTCACATCGGCTCCAAGGCCTATGGCCATTCGGGCGGCATTTAACCCTACTACGCCACCACCAATGACGACCACATTTGCAGGTTCTACTCCGGGTACTCCGCCCAGTAAAATACCATTTCCGCCTTGTGCTTTTTCCAAGCAATGCGCGCCAGCCTGGATCGATAATCGACCCGCCACCTCGCTCATGGGGGCTAAGAGAGGCAATCCTTTGTGTGCATCGGTCACAGTTTCGTAAGCAATCGCCGTGGCACCCGACTGTAATAAAAGCTCAGTTTGTGTGGCGTCTGCGGCTAAGTGTAAATAGGTGAATAACAGCTGACCTTTACGCAGCTGCTGGCACTCTGTCGGTTGAGGCTCTTTGACCTTAACGATCATATCGGCGCGTTCAAAAATATCAGACGCGTGTTCCACCACTGATGCCCCCGCATCAAGGTAAGCTTGATTGTCCAGCCCAATGGCTAAGCCGCAATCTTTTTCAACCACCACTGAATGACCGTTTGTTATCAATTCGCGCACACCTGTTGGGGTAAGACCTACGCGATACTCGTGCACTTTGATTTCTTTGGGGACGCCTATCAACATAACAGATACCTCAAAACGTTTGATATTTAAAACACTTGAAGCAATATTAGAACACTTGAGATTTATCGTCTCGCTATTTTGTATGGAATTTAAGGCTTAAATCAGAATAATATGTTTATTATTTTAAGTTATTCATTATTTAAATTGGTTTAATACGAAAAATAAGTGGATTACATGGATAAAGGTAAATTGGCTAAGCATCGTGTTCTGGCGCGAGCAGATAAGAAAATTTTGGCAGAGCTACAGCGGAATGGCCGCATCAGTTATGCCGAACTGGCACGCCGAGTCGGTTTGACCACAAGCCCCTGTATGGAACGTGTAAAACGACTGGAGCAAGAGGGTTACATCAAAGGTTACACTGCTATTCTAGATGCCGAAAAGTTGGGGAGTGGTTTGGTGGTGTTCGTGCAAATTCGACTGGTGCGTATGTCGCAGGATATTTTCGCCGAGTTCGCCCGCTGCGCGGCTGAACTTACGGAAGTTCAAGAGTGTTGCCTGGTCTCGGGTAGCTTCGACTATTTGATCAAAGCGCGGGTTTCGGACATGAGCGAATACCGCCGCTTCTTAGGTGAAACTCTGTTGTCGCTGCCGCATGTACAGGAATCGACGAGCTTTGTGGTGATGGAAGAGGTAAAAGATTCTTATGCGCTACGTTTGGGTGTGTGATTTATGTCTTGACCATCTAGGTCTTTACCAATAGTAGCCGACAGACAGTGTGATTTCTGTAGCTGCTGTGTGCTTAATCGATAATCGAGTATCCAAATCGGCAGACAAGCGATAGCGAGCATTCAGTTGAGTAATGGTCTGATCATCGCCCCGCTTCAGGAAGTGTCGTTGAGTTAATTTGAAACCTGCAGATAGCTTTGAAGAAATATAGTAGCTTGTATTTAAATGAGCACCCGCAAATAGCGATTCTGTAAAAGAAGAACGGCCTAAAGCTCCGGCTTGACCCAATAGGGTCGTATGTAATCTGTCAGAATCTGTTGACCAAGAATAGCCTTTACCGCCATACACCAAATACTCTAGGCAATCATCGCAGTCATTGTTTACGGTTGTTGCACCGGCGTGTATAAGCCACGCATTATTTTCATCTCCGGGGAGTCCAGTGCTACGGCTATTCGCTTGCAGAATGTGAATCAGCGTTAAGTCTTTTAGGGTTATACTGTCTTCACTGGCATGAAGTGTGGCCTCTAGCATAGAAAGCGCAGAGGCTTTTACATGTCCAGGCGAGGAATCCAGTTCATCGTAATAAGCCGGCCTTATGTTGAGTTTTGCCTGAGCATGCCCTTCTTTTATAGCCAAGCCAGTATTGATGTATGAAGGCTTGTGAGCCATATCTGGCCGTTCTGGCGTGTCGAGTAAAAAGTTAGGTTTGCCGAGCGGTAGGGTAAAACGTTCACGCATAGTTTGTTGGTATTCTGGTCTTGCAGTGACATCTTCACTGGCATAAATAACGCGGTAATATTCTTGTAATGTATCCAGTATGCGCTTTTTAGACGCCGGTTCGAAATTGGCTGTCGATGAGTGATCAAGTTTTTTCTGGAAGTTTCTCTCTGTAAAAGATGTGGTTTTACGTTTAACTTCTGCTTTTTCTTGAGGCGTGAGCTGATTATATTTTTGGTAAAGCAGGCTCTGTCGTGACGGATAATAATTTATGGTTTGCAATAGTGGTTGTGCATTGCGAGTAGCAAGAGAAAGATTTTGTATAACGCTTTGTGGTGCTACCCAGGGTGCAGAACGTTCAACCAGTCTTTTATCTGTGATTAATTGTATTAATTCAGCCACACGATAGGCGCAGTTTCTGTTGGCAAAATAATAGCCATGGGTTGCGTTAAGCATTTCCCACAAATGGCCAACCAATAATTCATAGTCATCTTGTGTAAGTTGAAGGCGATATTCCCATAAATCTCTCAGCTCTGTATCGGCATAAAGGTGCAGATGATAATAAAACTCTTTCGGTGTGAACCTTGAAGGGTACACCCCCGTTAACCCTTTTAAGATATAAGTGGCAATTCCGTCTTCTTCGGGAATCTTGGCTCCATAATTAACGGCTATTTCTTGCAGAGATGTTTCTGACGTTAAATCGTGAGTATTGTTTAGTTTAATCAACAGGTGCCCATAATATGAGGCTGGGTTTCCCAAATAGCCGCTGGCAAAAATTAAACTAACGCTATGGCTGGTTTGTTGCCTGAGCAGCGATGTATTTTTTTTAAGTGTGCTTGAGCTTCCATGAGCGTTTAGAAAACGTTCAAAATCAGGGCAAGTAATATCGGCTGTATTTCCAGCAGGCAGAGCATTTTGTTGTTGAAGCCAGGCATAGCGCCCTCGGTATTTACACAGCGCTTTATGATCCTTTTTTTTGAATGCAATCAAGGTGGCTTGCAGCTCAGAAAAAGGGGAAACATTTCCCTCGGAAGATAGAAAAAAGTCAGAGTTTAAAATCGAGGATTTTTCTGGGTGTTGATACCCAAGCAGTTGTAACCATTGAGGGTGAGACGCTAAATCAGAGTGCTCATGACTACAGTATGAAAACATGCAGAATACGGTTGAAAATACAGCGAGCAGGCAAGCGCTGTGTTTTCGAAATTGGTTTGAATTCATGAGCTATGGGTGTCGAACTGAGGGGGGAGTACACAAGAAAGGAGCTCAATATGCCCCTTTCTTGTGGCAAGCCGTACTTAAGAAAGTTTGGCTGATGCAATAACAGAGTAATAGAATGACTCTGCCTTCTGTACTTTACTTTGTGTAGCAAACTCATCAGTCGCTACTGAAGCGCTCATATCTTGACGTACTTGGTTTATCACCAATTCACGATTTGCCGCAGGCACATCTAGAATGTTCAACAGGGCAGTGAAATGTTCACCTTCACCATTGGCAGTGTCTTCTAACAGGTTATCAAAGCTTTCCATGATGAACGCAGCAGCGTTAGCTTGAACACCATTACAAGTCTCAGGGCTCGCAGTAGCGGAAACAACAGCAGTAGTGCCTAAATCCCAAATAACATTAGAGATTGCAGCGGCGACATCATTTTCAAAAATAGCAGCACCAATACCACAATCAGAGAAGGGGTTAGGGCCAGAGCCTGGTGCTTTAGTTGCAGCAGCAGAAGGTAGTGCGAATGCGCTGGTCATCAAACCAGCGAGAATAACTTGCTTTATGTTCATAAATAATAATCCCTTTTAAAGTACATCCTGTTAATCAGGAGTAGGCTTTATACCTGACTTTTTTATCTTGAGCAAAATAGAATTGTAAGAGTTTTACCTGTACTCAACTGCGATGGTTTGAAAGCTCGCTCAAAGACAGGGGAACGTTTTTAAAGGGTTTTACATCATGGGCTTCATATTGATGGATCAAATTTAGGGCTGGCGGCAATCAGTGCGATCATATGATTTGCCAGTGTTGCACCAGCCAGTGCCGTGATTTCGGCGTGATCGTAAGCTGGAGCCACTTCTACTAAGTCGGCCCCTACGATGTTCATGCCAGCGAGCCCTGTCAGCAGTTCAATCGCAGAAAGAGTATTAAAGCCGCCGCATACGGGGGTGCCTGTGCCTGGTGCGCAGCTCGGGTCGAGAAAGTCGATATCGAATGTGATGTAACACGGGCGCTGGCCAACAATATCTCGTACTTTATCGAGTGTGGCTGCGATGCCTTGCTTATGCATCCAGAGTGCGTCGAAAACCTGAAAACCCATATCATTTGGGTTGCATGTGCGCATGCCCAGCTGGACGGATTTACTGGGGTTGATCAAGCCTTCGTTGGCGGCATGGAAAAACATAGTACCGTGGTCTACGCGAGCAATCTCATCAGACCAAGTATCACTGTGGGCATCAAAGTGAATCAGTGAAGCAGGCCCGTGTGTGGCATGAATGGCTTTTAAAATAGGGTAGGTGATGAAATGATCACCACCAATGCTGAGCGGGATGACACCTTTTTGGAGTATGGCGGCTACGCTCTGTTCTATTTGCTTGGGGATGGTGTCGGGGCGGCCATAGTCGAAACTGATGTCGCCACCGTCAATTACCTCTAGACGATCAAAGGGGTTGAAGGTCCAAGGCCAAGGCTGATTCCAAGCCAGTTGCGCCGAGGCTGTGCGCACCGCTCTGGGACCAAAGCGCGCGCCAGGGCGATTGGAGGTTGCAAGATCAAAGGGAATCCCTACTACGGCTAAGTCGACTCCGTCCAGTGATTTGGTGTAACGGCGGCGCATAAAACTGGTAGCGCCGGCGTACATAGGTTCCATCGCAATACCAGGAGTACCTTGACCGCGAAAGGCTTGGTCTCCATCGGAAAGAGCTGCAAAATCTTTGTCCATATCAACGTGTCTTAAGGTGTCATGTCGCCGGCGAAATGCTATACCGTCGAGAGAAGGTATTGTCGTTCCCAC
>CBFHKY010000019.1:5671-40412 GCA_965656525.1 Pseudomaricurvus sp.
TGAACTGATGACACGTTTAAAACCTTCGTATTCAGCCCAGCGAGTACCAATAAAACCATCCACAAAGTTAGCACCTAAAGCATCGCGAATGATGTCGCTATGGCTCATGGCCTCCAGTGCAGCTTCTAAGTTAAAGGGGATTTCTGGGTCGATGACATCACCGTGACGCCCCGTTACTGGTTTACGTGGGTTAAGGCCTTGCTCCATGCCCAAGTACCCGCAGATCAAATTGCCTGCCAGTACTAAGTAGGGGTTGGTGTCGGCCCCTGGTAAACGGTTTTCGATACGACGGTTGGCTGAGTTTGATTGCGGTACACGCAAACCAACGGTGCGATTTTCTTCACCCCATTCGGTGTTCACAGGCGCGTTTCCTGTGGACCCAGGCAGGTAACGGCGGTAACTGTTCACGTTCGGCGCAAAGATGGGCATCATTTGTGGGATGTAGGTTTGCAAACCGGCCATATAGCTGTGGAAGGCTTTTGATGCGCTGCCGTCTTCATTGGAAAATAAATTGCGACCGGTCTTCGCATCTAATAAGGATTGGTGGATATGCATAGCGCTGCCAGGCTCATCGGCGATAGGCTTGGCCATAAACGTTGCATCCATCTGATGCTTTAAGGCGGCTTCACGCACGGCGCGTTTAAAAATAAACACTTGGTCAGCCAGCTTTAGTGCTTCCCCATGACGGAAGTTGAATTCCATCTGAGCAGGGCCTTCTTCGTGAATCAGGGTGTCTATGTCTAGATGCATCAACTCACACCAGTCATAAACATCTTCCATGATGTGATCAAATTCGTTGGCGGCATCGATACTAAAAGATTGACGCCCGCTTTCTTGGCGACCGGAACGACCGATGGGTGGCTCTAAAGGTAAGTCTGGGTCGATGCAGCGCTTGGTCAGATAGAATTCAACTTCGGGTGCAATGATGGGCAGCCAGCCTCGGTCTTCAAATAAGGAAAGTACCCGCTTTAAGGTGGCGCGCGGCGACAAAGAAATCGGATTACCCATACTGTCAAAGCAGTCGTGGATAATCTGCGCAGAAGGCTCTTGTGCCCAAGGCACCAAAAACTTCGCGCTTTCATCGGGCCGCAATAGCATGTCGATATCGGCTGGATCCAACAGGCTATAATACAGTTCGTCATCTGGATAATCGCCAGTGGCGGTTTGCAGCATAACGCTTTCAGGAAGCCGGATACCGCCTTCAGCAATAAACTTCTCTGTAGGCATGATTTTGCCGCGAGCAATACCAGTCTGATCGGGGGTGATGCACTCCACCTCAGTGATACTGTTTTCCTGTAGCCACTTTTTTAAATTTTCCATAATTACACGCTGCCTGCTGACGCTTTACACGCCTGGCCAAACGCCTCAAAGATGAGTTTTCGGGAAGGGTTTTCGAGTACGCGCCATTCGGGGTGCCATTGCACCCCAAGGCCAAAATTCATATTGGTAATACTGGCCGCTTCGATTAAGCCATCGTCAGCAGTGGCTTCAGCCCGTAAGCCGTTGCCTAAGCGCTTAATGCCTTGAGAGTGAACTGAATTGACAGTGATCCGGGATTGTCCGAGAATTTTTTCCATCAGGCCATCGGGTGTTAGATTAATATCATGTGCAGGGCCATACTGACCTTCAATGTCGGCGCTCAAATCTTCGCGGTGATCTAGCATTCCATCGACTTCATGAACCGCTTGGTGTAACGAACCGCCTAGAGCGATGTTAATGTCTTGTAAACCCCGACAAACCGCCAGCAGCGGTTTGTTTCTAGCTCGTATACCGTGAATCAAAGCGGCGCTTTGTGCATCCCTCTGAGGGTCGTAAAAGAAGGGGCGGTCAAGGCGTGCTTCGCCATAGAGCGCTGGGTCGGCCATCGAATACGCGCCGGTTAGAAAAACGCCATCG
This sequence comes from Pseudomaricurvus sp., assembly GCA_965656525.1. Classification (GTDB taxonomy): domain Bacteria; phylum Pseudomonadota; class Gammaproteobacteria; order Pseudomonadales; family Cellvibrionaceae; genus Pseudomaricurvus. The sequence goes on from CBFHKY010000019.1 coordinate 7,568, forward strand.
ATACGGCTCAGCCATTGCTCAATATCACATTCATCTGGCAGGGCGGGAATCAGTACAGGGATCACATCTGCGGCTTGGGTCAGGGCCAGTAAGTATTTTTCACCAGCCACATGATAATCGTGGGCATCGATTCGGCGTACGTCACTGATCACTCCCACTAAGGGTTTCAGCGTAGGGGAAGTCATAAAGAACCTGTTAGTCGTCAAGTTGTCTATTAAATTGAACAGTTTGTAGTTTGCTTGGCTTGAACATCACAGGCCGCAATACCAAGTTAAAACTGCAGGTAAGCCGCTTAATAAGGCATGTTTACAGCCTACTCAGTTATTGACCGATGTCAAATATATTTTATAAGATGTTCGAAATAACATTCATCTGGCATAGTACAGGTTCAACTTGCCGCTATCAGCTTCACCTGTCGAATACGGCGCTGCCGTTATGAGAAATATCATGTCTGTTAAACATCAAAAAGAAGTAGAAGAGTTCCTGAAACAACACCCAGAAGTCACTACCGTTGAGCTGCTGATTGTGGACATTGACGGCATTATCCGGGGTAAGCGTGTGGAGCGCAGCTTATTAAAGAGCGTTTACCGCAAAGGTTTTAACCTGCCGCAATCGGTGTTGGGGTTGGACGCGACAGGCACCACGGTCGAAAAGACTGAGCTGGGTATTATTACGGGTGATGCTGATCGTTGCTGTCGGCCCATACCCGGAACACTTAAACTGGTGCCTTGGCATGAAGGGGGCGATCGAGCACAAGCACTGTGCACAATGTTTGATGTGGATGATACTCCTATTAACTTTTACCCACGCAATGTGTTGGAAAACGCGATTCAGCGTTTTAACCAGCTGGGTTATAGCGTGGGAATTGCCTTGGAGCTGGAGTTTTATTTAATTGATAAAGATCTCAATAGTCATGGTCAGATTCAGCCGCCGGTATCGCCGGTTACCGGCAAGCGGATGAGCTCGACCCAAGTGTATTCCATGCAGGATCTTGACGATTATGACTTTTTTATTCGCGATGTGCTGAGCATGGCCCGTGAGCAAGGCATCCCTGCAGACGCGGTAATTGCCGAGTACGCGCCTGGCCAGTTTGAAGTGAACCTGGATTACGGCAGTGATATTTTAGCGGCCGCTGATCACGCGGTGCTGCTAAAACGAGTGATCTCAGCAGTGGCGCACAAGCACGAAATGCACGCCTCGTTTATGGCAAAACCTTACATTGAAGAAAGCGGTTCGGGTTTGCATATCCATTTGAGCTTGCTGGACGACAGTGGCCGTAATATTTTTGCGCCTGATGATGCGGAGCAAAGTGACCCTACGGATAACGTTTATTTGCGCCATGCGATTGCGGGTTTATTGGATATGGCCGATGCAACGCAAGCGTTTTGTTGTCCAACGGTGAACAGCTACCGTCGATTAGCGCCATCATCGTTTGCTCCCACCAGTAAATGCTGGGGTTATGACAATCGAACGGTGGCTATGCGTATTCCTGCCAGCGGTCCACAAGCTACGCGAATTGAAAACCGATTCGGTGGTGCCGATGCCAACCCCTATCTGGCGGTGACGGCGATGTTGGCGGGGGTTGCCGTGGGGCTTGAAGATAAAATCGAGCCGCCCCCTGCGATTGTGGGTAACGCTTACGAAGAGCACGTTCCAACGGTTGCCGATAATCAGAGAGATTCCCTGCGGGCTATGGCAAGTGATCCGCGCGTAAAAACGTGGTTTGGTGAGGAGTTTGTTCGCATTTATTCGGCCGTGAAGTGGCACAATGTGTATTTGTTCGAGCAACAAATTACACCGATGGAATACGATCTGTTGTTACCCGTGGTGTAATGCTTCTTCAAACAGATATCGCGAAGGCTAGGCGTATCAGGTTCTATAAAATGGCTGATCTATGGCACAAGAGGCTTCTCTGTTTTCCCATTCGGCTTTGATGTCGAGTATTTCTTTTTCTATGGCGAAGAAAGACTCGACCATGTCAGGATCAAAATGAGATCCAGCGGAATCCTTTAGCAATTGGAAGGCCTTTGCCACAGGCCACGGCTTTTTATAGGGGCGCGCCATAGTGAGCGCATCAAACACATCAGCAATGGCTACGATGCGGGCCGATTCAGGAATCGCCGACCCTTTCAGCCCAAAGGGGTAGCCGCTGCCATCCCATTTTTCGTGGTGATAACGTGCCACTTCGGCTGCCATCACAAATAAAGAAGACTGGCCGTTACTGAGAATCTCGTAACCGATTTCGGCGTGCCCCTTCATGATGTCCATTTCTGCCTCTGTGAGGCGGCGAGGGGCTTTAAGTATTTCGTCTGGTATGCCTATTTTGCCGGTATCGTGCATGGGGGCCGCCATTTGTAAGAGCTCGGCTTTTTCTACGGGCCACTGCCGTTGACGCGCCAAAGCGGCTGAGTAGCTGGCCATACGCCAGATGTGTAACCCAGTATCGGTGTCGTTGTAGTGTCCGGCCATACCCAGCATATAAATGGCGGATTGGTTGCTTTCCTGCAGCTCTTTTGTGCGTAGACACACTTCTTCGTTGCACGCTCGCTGTTGATCAGCCAAAGCGATGTGCGTTTTGACTCGAGCTTGTACGATAGCGGGTACGACGGGCTTGGTCAGGTAATCCACCGCTCCAACATCGAAACCTTTTTCTTCATTTGTGGTGTCAGATAATGCGGTAACGAAAATAACGGGGATGTGGGCGGTGACGGTGTTCGCTTTCAATCGCTGACACACTTCGTAGCCATCCATTTCGGGCATCATCACATCCAGTAAAATCAGATCCGGTAAAAACTTTTCTGCGACTTTTAAGGCCATTGCGCCATGAGTGGCGGCGCGAACTTTGTATTGTTTTTGAAGAATGTTTTGCAACACCGTAATGTTTTGCTGAACATCATCAACCACTAAAATGCTGGCTTTTCGCACTTCCACTGGGTCCGTCATGCTGGGTCTGCCTTATCTTGAATTTGATCAAACTGCTGTTTGAGTTTCAGTAAGGCACCTTCAAAATCAAAGCGTAGACAATGCCGATTCACTTGTTGAAGCGTTTCTTTCAACGAGTTTGGCAGTGCCTTTTGCAAAAGTTGTTCGACCAATGCCTGAGCGTCCGTGTCGTATTCGCTTAGCAAAGAAACGAGCTGTTCTAAGTCGGCCTTCACTTCTGCACTGAGCTCTGTGGCCAGCCCCTGAGACAGTTTGTGAAACTCTGGATCATTATGGTCGGGTGATGATTCAACGTTGCGGCTGAGCCAACGGTTTACCAACGAGGTAAATTGATAGGCGTCTACGGGTTTGCTCAAATAGTCATCCATACCTGTGCTCAGGCACTTTTCCTCGTCGTCATGAAGGGCATTGGCGGTAAGAGCAATGATCGGAATCTTTTGGTATTGGGCCAAGCAGTGGCCTTCACGAATGTGTTGTGTCGCTGTGTAGCCATCCATTTCGGGCATTTGGCAGTCCATGATAACCAGCTGATAGGGTGCCTGCACGTGAGGTGTCTTCAGTAAAGACAAGACTTCTAGACCATTGTGGGCAATGTCTACATCAAGATTCATATCTTCCAGAAGATTTTGGGTAATCATCTGGTTGATCGGGTTATCTTCGGCCAATAATACTCTCACCTGTGGTGTTGATGCCTCTCTTTGCTGTTCTCCAACATCGCGTTTGAGCCCCTGCAGGTAATGATGAGTGACTAGTGGGCAAGCCTGTGACAATGCTGAACCGTCATCCAGCACCAAAATAATCGCATCATGCAGATCCTGAATGGATACCGGCTTAGGGAAGTAAGCTTTAAAGCCTAGATTATTAAGCGCTTTAGCGTCACCGCGTTGGCCCATGGACGTCATCATGACCAAAGCCACAGGATCATAAATTGGTTGCGCGCGTATCCAGCCGGCCAGTTCCTTACCGTTCATATTGGGCATTTGCATGTCCAGAAAAACAATGCGAGGCAGTTGGCTTTCAGTGGCCGCGCGTTGCAGGTATTCCATAGCTTCGCTGGCACAATACGTTTGTTCTACGTTTGCCCCCCATTCGGTTAACACATTTAACATAATGTCGTTATTGATGGGATCATCGTCTACGATCAGCGTGTTTATGCCAGCTATCGAAGCTTTCGGCATGGTCTGCTGTTTTGTATCGCTATGAGCCAGTCGGATGGAAAATGTAAAGCAGCTGCCTTTATTGATTTCGCTTTCAACGCGAATGTCTCCATTCATCAGTTCACACAGTTGTCGGCAGATTGTTAATCCAAGACCTGTTCCGCCATAAACTCGAGTGGTCGAGCCGTCGGCTTGAGTGAATGATTGAAATATCTCAGCCATCCGGTCATTAGCGATGCCGATGCCGGTGTCCGATACTGAACCCAAAAATTCAATATCGTCTGAGTGCTGAATCAATTGCCCCGTGATGGTGATGGCCCCTTGCGAAGTGAACTTAAGGGCGTTTGCAATTAAGTTGTTGAAGATTTGTCGTACACGGGTGGGATCGCCTTGAACCATGGGTTCATCAATATTTGATGTATTGAGGTGTATTTTAAGATTTTTGTAGTCCGATTCCGGTGCGAAGGTACTGACACAGTCTTTTAATAAAGAAACGATATTGAAGTCCAATCTTTCCAGCTCAATATTGCCAGATTCGATTTTGGAAAAATCCAGAATACTGTTAATCACAGTCAATAGTGATTTAGCACTGCTTTCGACGGTCGCTGTGATTTTCTGTTGATCAGGAGTCAAAGGGGTTCTTGTCAGCATGGCGAGCATACCCAAAACCCCATTCATGGGGGTGCGAATTTCATGACTCATGTTTGCGAGAAAATTCGACTTGGCTAAATTGGCGGTATTGGCACGTTCAGTTGCCGCCTGAAGTTCGCGGGTTCGCTCTTTTACTTGATCCTCTAGGTTGTCAGCGAATGTTTTTAGCTGTTGGTTAGCCAGGTAGAGTTCTCGGCTTTTGTCTTCCAGAAAGCGTTCGGCATCCTTGCGTGCCTTTCTTTCTCTTTCAAACTTACGTTGATACAGCTCGGCAGTCATAATCTGGTTCAGGCAAGAGTTTTTTTAGTGAGGATGAAGTTCGCATGAGTACCCTGATGGCCGATGGGATCTTTACGCTGGAGGTCGATATTTTCACCAAAGTGTTTGATGGAACCTTTGATTAGCCCCTCTGCCAGATCGGCGAAAGGCCGAAATGATGAATAAACCATGTTCATCTGTCCGTCACCGGTTTCTTCGGTGGTGAACGTTGGCAGCTCGGCATCGGGATAGAGTTTCTTAACCTCCACATGCACGTGATTTTCGATGGTACTGAGAAACGAAAACGTATCGGTGCTGCTGCTGAAAAAGTCAGGGTAAAGCTGAGCAAAACGAACGGCCAAATGTTCGCCAAACGTCTTCAATAAATCTGGCACCGGAATGCCGGAGTGTTCGCTTAGTTTACCTACTAACTGCACGATTTCACCGTGATCATAGGTGCCTACACTGGTGTAGGCACCGCCCGAGGGGAGCTTTGATTCTTCAACAATGATGTCGGCCATTTCAATGGAAAAAGCCTCTTCGACCAGCTCAATAAATTCGGAAAAAACCATGCCTTTCATAAAGTTGGGTGTCTCGCATAGATAAATGATCGCTGGCAACTTTCCCAGCCAAGAAACAGCAGCTATTTTTGGTGAGGTATAACCTTAAAGATTGCCCTATAAAAATAGCTGTATTTCAGGAAAATGCGAACAATGGTGGATAGTTATATTGTGCCGATAGCAGGCACTGAAAGAAGAAGGGTATGTTGGCGGAAAGTGGGACAAAAAGGCCTTGTGACGACTACATCCTGCAGGGGCAGGCATAGGCCGTTACCACAAGTCTTACCGTTAAATACCCAGTTTGTCTCGCAGTCCGTAATACAGCGCGCCGATGGCGGTGTAGGGTGCGCGAAGCATTTGCCCGCCGGGAAAGGAGTAATGTTTTAAGCTGGCAAAAGCATCGAACCGTTCGGCTTGACCTTTTATTGCTTCAGCGATAAGTCGACCCGCTAAGTGGGTTGTTGTTACCCCATGACCACTGTAGCCTTGCGCGTAATAAATTTGCGGGGTGATACGTCCAAACTGTGGCAGGCGGCTCATGGTGAGTAAGAAATCACCGCCCCATGAATAGTCAAACTTAACGCCTTTGAGTTGAGGGAAGGTTTTTTCTACATGCTGGCGTAAAAAACGTTCAATAGAGGCCGGATCACCACCGCCATATGTTACGCCGCCGCCATACAGCAAGCGATTGTCACGAGTCATTCGGTAGTAGTCTAACTTGTAATTACAGTCTTCTACGCAGTGGCCATTAGGTATTAAACTGTCGGCCAGTGCTTGTGGTAGAACTTCGGTAGTGATCACTTGTGTACCGCAGGGCATCGATTTAGCCGCCAGTTCAGGAATCAGCCCGCCCAAATACGCATTTCCAGCCACTAAGACATAATTGGCGGTGACAGAACCTTGTGCCGTTTTTATAACGGGTTTTTCACCTCGCTCCAAACCGATCACTTTCGAGTCTTCGAAGACTTTGCCGCCTTGTTTTTCGAGCGCGGCCACCTCACCTAACAGTAAGTTCAACGGGTGCATATGGCCGCCGCGATGATCCAGCATACCGCCGCAGTAGACATCAGAGGCGATTTCTTTACGGATGTCGTTGTTGTCCAGTAGCGTTAGTTGGTCGTGACCATAGCGTTGCCACAACTTTTGCTGTTGCTCTAATTCGTGCAATTGTTTTTTATTGAACGCGGCAAAAATACCGCCGGGTTTATAATCGCAATCAATGTCGTATTGCTGGATACGTTGACGAATAATATCCGCCCCCTCAAATGCCATTTCGCCCAAAACTTTGCCCATATCAGAGCCATAGTTTTTTTCGATCACATCAATGTCACGGCTGTAGCTGTTAACCAGTTGCCCGCCATTGCGCCCACTGGCGCCGTAACCAATACGAGCCGCCTCAAGTACAACCACGTTAAAACCAGCCTCGGCCAAGTGCAGAGCACTGGATATACCGGTAAAGCCTGCACCAATGATGCAAATATCGGTTTCTGTGTGACTGTTGAGTGCTGCCCTGTCCAGTTGATCATGACGAGTGGCGGCATAATAAGAGGTCGTGTGAGCAGTACGCATGATGAGTCCTAGAGTTTGATTTTTAAGCGCGGCGGCTGCGCTTGTTGGTGTCAGTACAACGTTTTGATGGCGCTTGTCAGTGAGCCGATCAATTCATCGATATGCTCTTTTTCCATAATCAATGGCGGTGACAGTGCAATGATGTCACCGGTGCAGCGAACCAGTGCGTTGCTCTTCCAAAAGCAGTGATTGAAAACTGCGTACCCACGCTCGCCCATTTTGTCAGAGGATTTAAACTCAATCGCGCCCATCAAGCCAAAATTGCGGATGTCTTTGATCACATCAAATTCCGCCAAGCCGTGCAATTGCTCTTCCCAGTAACTTTCGAGGGCCGGGGCTTTCTCAAACAGCTTTTCATCTTCATACAACGACAGTGTCGCTAGACCTGCTGCAGCGGCAACAGGGTGACCTGAATAGGTGTAGCCATGGAACAGCTCGATTACTTCTTCAGGGCCATTCATAAAGGCCGCGTGAATGTTGTCTCTGACAAAAACGGCACCCATGGGGATGGCCCCGTTGGTAAGACCCTTAGCGGTGGTCATAAGGTCTGGTGTAACGCCAAAGCGGTTAGACGCAAAGGCGTGACCGACTCGGCCGTAGCCTGTGATCACTTCATCAAAGATCAACACAATGTCGTGTGCGGTGGTGATATCGCGCAGGCGCTGAAGGTAGCCCGCGGGTGGTACCCACACGCCGCCAGATCCTACAATGGGCTCCACAATGACAGCCGCAATAGTTTCGGCACCGTGGAGGTTGATTTTATCCAACAGCTCATCGGCCAATTCTGCACCATGTTGAGGTTGGCCACGAGTAAACTCGCTGCCGGGTAACCACGCGTGTTTTAAGTGATCGACACCGGTAAGCAAGCTGCCAAAGGCGCGTCTATTATTGACTAAGCCGCCCACTGAAATGCCGCCAAAGTTGACGCCGTGGTAGCCTTTTTCACGCCCTATCAGGCGTGTTTTACCCGGGTTGCCTTTGGCTCGGTGATAAGCAATGGCCATCTTTAAAGCAGTTTCCACCGACTCGGAACCGGAATTGGTGAAAAACACATGATTCATTTCATCAGGGCTGTGCTGAATCAAGCGCTGGGCAAGCTCAAAAGGTAAGGGATGCCCCATCTGAAACGTTGGCGCGAAATCCAGCGTTTGAATCTGATGGCTGACCGCGTCGGTAATGGCCTGACGGCCGTGACCGGCATTGACGCACCACAAGCCCGCGGTACCGTCTAAAATCGTACGGTCGTCTTTGGTGGTGTAGTACATGTCTTTGGCCGAAACCAATAAACGGGGGTCAGCTTTAAACTGGCGATTGGCGGTAAATGGCATCCAGAAAGCGTCGAGTGACGAAGGTGCGGACATGGGAGTCACCTCTGTGCGTTATTTTGAACGAATTAAGGGGAGTGTATGTAAAATAAATAAAACATCAAGCGTTCTTTTATGGTTTGGCATGATTTTCATGAAAAACCCTTAGAAATCATCAAGGTAGGCTGTCTTTGAAAAATCAACGGTGTTCAAGATATTGATACACTTTGCGGGTTAAGTTAGTCTAGGTTTTTAACATCTAATGATACTTGATGGCGTGTGATGCTTTAATGATTATGCCAGTTACAAAGCCTTGCAATCGTCTTTTCCAACTTTTTAACGGATCATGGAGGTCTTATGTCTTCCCTTAATACACTTGCCGATTGGCAAGCGAAAGCCGATGAGCTTGTCATCGAAGGCAGAGCCTTTATCAATGGTCATTACGTGCCTTCATTGAGTGAGCAACAGTTCGACTGTGTGAGCCCAATTGATGGCCGAGTACTCACGAAGGTGGCCGCTTGTGACCAAGCTGATGCCGATTCGGCAGTGACGGTTGCTAGGCAGTCGTTCGACAGTGGCGTTTGGTCTCTGTTGGCACCCTACAAGCGCAAGGCGGTGTTACTAAGGTTTGCTGATCTGATTGAGGAACACAAAGAAGAATTAGCGCTGCTGGAAACTCTGGATATGGGCAAGCCTATTGGGGATGCTCTATCGGCAGATGTAGGCGGTACGCTACGAGCGCTGCGCTGGACGGCAGAAGCCGTGGATAAAATTTACGATGAAATAGCGCCTACCGCCCACGATCAGTTGGGTATGGTGACCCGTGAAGCAATGGGGGTGGTTGCGGCGATTGTACCGTGGAACTTCCCAATGCTGATGGCCGCTTGGAAATTTGCGCCAGCCTTAGCGATGGGTAACTCGCTTATTTTAAAACCGTCGGAGAAATCCCCGTTGACCGCGATCAAACTGGCTGGTTTGGCGAAAGCCGCGGGCATTCCTGATGGTGTTTTTAATGTGTTGCCGGGTTTTGGTCATCAAGTTGGTGCCGCGTTGGCCAGTCACATGGATGTAGACACACTGGTGTTTACCGGCTCCACAGGAACCGCCAAACAATTAATGATCTTGGCAGGCCAGAGCAACATGAAACGCGTGTGGTCTGAAGCGGGCGGTAAGTCGGCCAATGTGGTTTTTGCAGATGCCCCTGATTTGGATGAAGCGGCAGAATCGGCCGCCAGTGCGATTTGCTTTAATCAAGGTGAAGTGTGTACCGCCGGTTCACGACTGTTGGTTGAAGACAGTATCGCCGATGAGTTTTTAGCAAAAGTTCGCAGTGCGGTGGCCAAGTGGCAACCGGGACACCCTTTAGACCCCACAACCAATGTGGGGGCGATTGTGGATGAACCACAATTAAAACGAGTGCTTGGCTACATTGACAAAGGTTTGGCTGAAGGCGGCAAAGTAACATCCGGTGGCAAGCAGGTGGATATTGTAGCGGGCGGCTTATACGTTCAGCCAACTGTGTTTGAGGGTATCAGTACTGACATGACCATTGCGCAAGAAGAAATCTTTGGCCCGGTGTTGTCGGTGATTCGTTTCACTTGTGAAGAAGAAGCGCTGCGCATCGCTAACGATTCTATTTATGGTTTGGCAGCTGCTGTCTGGACAGACAATCTCAGCCGTGCTCACCGTTTTGCTCGGGGTTTACGCGCCGGCTCTGTGTGGGTGAATCAGTATGATGGAGGAGATATGACCGCCCCGTTTGGCGGCTATAAGCAAAGTGGTAATGGCCGCGACAAATCCCTTCACGCTTTTGATAAATACAGTGAACTGAAATCCACTTGGATTAAGTTGTCATAATTTAACGCTGTATTGCTTGTCTTCACAAAACGCTGAACGGCCGTGTATCAGCGTTTTGTGAGCACCATGTTTGATTTATGGTTTTAACAGTGTGAGTAGGGCCTGCGCCACGGCTTCTGAAGATGCTGGATTTTGCCCTGTAATGAGTAATCCATCGGTCACCGCCAGAGGGTTCCAATCGTCAGTTTTTTGATAATGGCCGCCTAGGGCACTCAGTTGATCTTCCAACAAGTAAGGCACGATATCCGTTAGGCCAACTCCCGCTTCTTCTGAATTACTGAAACCGGTGACTTTTTTGCCTTTTACTAAAGGCTGACCCTCAGCCGTTTTGACTTGTAACAATACCGCTGGTGCATGACAGACAGTAGCCACAGGCTTTCCATCGTCGATAAACTTTTCGATCAGCGCGATAGACGTTTTATCATCGTACAAATCCCAAAGAGGGCCATGCCCACCGGGATAAAAAATGGCATCGAACCCTTCAGCGTCAATATCTTTCAGTGGAATCGTATTAGCAAGTTGAGCTTGTGCGGATGGGTCTACATCAAATCGTCGTGTAGCACTTGTTTGAGCTTCTGGAGTGTAACTTTTGGGGTCCATGGGTGGCTGGCCACCCAGCGGGGAGGCCAGTGTCACCTCTACCCCTGAATCTTTCAGGCAATAAAACGGGCTGGCAAATTCCTCTAGCCAAAAGCCGGTTTTTTCACCGCTCTGCCCGAGTGTGTGGTGAGAGGTTAAAACCATAAGAACTTTCATTGATACTCCTGTTGGTCTGGTATTTATGAGGTGTGACTATCACTAAAAATTTGTGATGCATGTCGTGTCTCATTTTAACGCGCACTTAAAGGTACGATTATTTCGGCAGAGTGGATGACGACAAATGTCAATTTCACGTTAAGCGTTTAATGCAACTGTAGCCGAGCCTGCCAATTGCCATTGTGAGTTTCTTTGCAGGCCTGTTCGCTATCAAACCGAATATGCTGATCAAGACCTTTAATGGCGATGCCAGCGCTGAGTAACTTTTCTTTAATTAAGCGCTTTAAGTCATCTCCCTTTTTTTGTTCGAGAGCTTCAGTCAGAGCAGCTTTGGTATCAAACACACAAACGATCACAAGAGACGACGGATAACGATTGAAGTTGACTTGATGTGTTATCCATTGAAACCCAGATACATTCACCAGTGCGTTAGTGCAAACTTCAGTGAGTGATTGGCACAACGCTTTTTCTATTTTCTTATCCGACTTTTTCATGCTATTGCTTCAGATTACTGATTTCAATATTCGTTTAGTAAGTGTCGTCTTCACTGTGAACCACGATACTCGGTGTTGCTTCGTAAGAGCTGCCAATATGAAAAACAATAGGTCGGCAGCACACTTGGCAGTCTTCGATGTATTCTTGAGTTTCTTCTAGCACTTCAATGATCACATGAATCACTTCGTTGCAGTATGGGCAGTAAACGTGTCGGTCTAACAAATCAGTCATGAATGTTCTGTGCGTAGTTTTGTGGGCGGTTGTATGGTGCTGGGATTTTTCGGTTATTTTGGTGCAGTGGTTTATTCATTCATCGACCGATACTTTAAAATTAGGCCAATGATTTCGTGGTCACTCTTACTTGAGAGTAAGGATTCGTTCAGTGACTGCCGTTGGGGTAGAAATATATTGAACTTACGACGCAGCATATCCGCGATAAGCACATCCGAATTTGGGTCAATAGTTTGTCCGGCAAACACGCATATGCGTTGATGAACAAACTCTTTACTGCTTGTCATAAGTGTTCTGCTCTTTTTTCATACATACCTTTGTCATATAGACGTCAATTAAGTTCGTTATACCATTGTTCAATTTTGACTTTAGCAATGCCAGACAACGGCGAGCGTAAAGCCTTTTCCAGTACCGATCTTGATTTGGTTTTGTTGTGCCATTCGATAAAGATTTCATCGAGGGCGGCATAGTCTTTTGTCGTTCTGTTAACGATGATGTCATCTGTAAGGCTGATGGTGCCTTCTTGGATGACTCGTGCATAGGCTCCTGGTCTGCAGGCGTGCACAAACTTTTTAGCAAAGCTGTTATCGGCCATTTTGACCGCAAGTTTAAAACAAGGCACTCTTGGCGCGGTTATCTCCAGTATGACATCGTTGATCATTAGTCGATCACCGACTACCCAAGGGAAATCCGTAAACCCTTCAATCGTTAAGTTTTCACCAAAGGCGCCATTGGCAAAATTCTTGCCTTCCTGTGCCTCCCACCAGTCATAATCTTCCCGATGGTAAAGGTAGACTGCTTGATCTGCGCCTCCGTGAACTTCGGTATCCACAATGTGGTCACCAGGTAATCCCAATTTTGTAATGCGTACAGTGTCTTTGGTTGGTTGCTTGAAAATACCTGTTTCAACATCGGTATCGTTGAAACGAATCGTTTGCGCGGCGGCAATATTGATTGAAACAATATTCACGGGCTATCCTTTTGTCTTCCAGAGTGAATAAAAAGCCGACTAAACGCGTTGTTGCGTGTGCGGCGAAATAGACTGTATGACCCATAGGTCAAATATCTGGCCAATGTGCTAAGTCAGTCTCTGGATGAGGCTACAACAAGTAGTAGCAAGCAAAATAATGGGGTAGCGTTAATCATTGTTGTTGTTAGGCACTGTAAAGCCGAATTATTTCACAATCTAAACTGGGCATGCGAACTGGGTACAAAAGATTCGTTAGACTCCAAGTCCTATCCCCCAGCTGTGCATAGCTATGAGAAAGATTAACGACAAACATTAGATCAAATCGGCATGAGTAAGACAATAGCTCTGTCATTGTTGCCCCCAGCCCTCTGGTTATTCGTGCTTATTCCACCGTAAATGACTCGTGAGATTCCCAGAAAAGTGGCCTTAAAGCTCGTAAATTTCAGGCCGATAGCGTTTTACCGAGGGGCCTAGAGCTTAAGCAGTCGCTGTTTACGACATTTACGAGATGGGTATTATTTAGATGGATAGATGGCGCTTAAATGGGCCTTACCTAGACAGCAAACACCTAGAAGTAAAGCATTTGAGAGTCGTAATCCCCAACTTTTGCACTCAAACTAGCAGAGACCTTTCCCATATTGGCTGACTTACTGTGCTGTGTCTGCTAACGCCACGGCTGACAGGCGGGCCTATAAATTTGAGCTACAATTTAGGCAATTATAACTTGAATACTTAGGCATTGGGTTTTATATGTTTACCAATCGACAGCTTAAAAAAGACTACGAATCAGCGTTGGAAGAACTCGCTGAACGCCAACAAGTACTGGACAGTCTAAATTCAGAAATGCTGCATTGGGAGCTCGACAGTACGGGTGCTGTCACATACGTCAACAAGCGTGTTGAAGAAGAGCTTTCTCACATTGCAACTCAGTGCAAAGGAAAGCCTTTTTTAGATCATGTTCCCTTGGAATCCAGAAGCACTGGTCACTACAACGCGTTGCTCGGCGCCATTAAAAACTTTAAACACTGGTCGGGTGCGGTAGAGTTAAACAGCGCGGGTACCATCAATTGGATTCGGGTTATTGTTCAGCCAATACGAGATAAGCAAGGAAACTGCAAAAAGATTGATATTTTTGGTAACAATCTGACGCGTACCATTGAGATGTCCAGAACAAACGAGGACGTTTTGGATGCCTTGAACCGCGCAATGGCGACTATTGAGTTTAAACCTACGGGCGAAATCCTGACGGCTAATAACCTATTTCTTCAGACAATGAATTATACAATTGACGAAGTAAAGGGCCAGCATCACAGAATATTTTGTACCCCCCAAGAAGTTGAAGGCCCAGGTTACAGGCAATTTTGGGAAAAGTTAAATGAAGGTCGGTTTTTCTCAGATCGATTTGAGCGAGTCGATAAACACGGTAATTCTGTTTGGCTTGAAGCCTCCTACAATCCGATCTTTGATAAAAATGGAAAGCTTTATAAGATCGTAAAGTTTGCAACCAACATAACCCATCAAGTTGAACAGGAGCGGCAAGTATCGGAAGCCGCTCAACTTGCCTCTGCCATGTCGAAAGAAACGGGAACGAACTCTCTTAAAGGCAGGCAGCTGATGGACGACACTGTAGCGTTTTTGAGTGAATTGACACTACAAATGAGAAAAGCGTCAGAAGAAATTACCGGATTAGAGGCGCAGTCCAGTTCCCTTAACAAAATGGTAAGCGCAATTAGTGCTATCGCCGATCAAACTAACCTTCTTGCATTGAACGCGGCTATCGAAGCTGCCAGAGCCGGAGAACAAGGTAGAGGCTTCGCTGTTGTCGCGGACGAAGTCAGAGAGTTAGCATCGAGAACTACAACGTCGACTCATGAAATTATGGCCGTTTTTTCGAATAACGATCTGTCTACAAAAGAAGTTGTTTTAACCATCAAGAATGGCCTAGAGGTGTTGGATAAAGTCAGTCAGCATATTGAAGAAACTAAGCATGCTATTGGCGATATTGAATCAGGTTCTAATCGGGTTATTGAAGCGGTAGAGCGGTTGTCGAAAATATAGACAGGTGACCTTCATAAACTTTGAGGTGTTGAATTGCCTTTTTTCGGACGCAGGCACACGCTGTGGTTAGAAGATATCCATCAATCGGTGATAGCTCATTCCAAGGGCCAGCAATGGTGATCGCAAGCGACGGCCTCCAGGAAAGCGCATGTGTTTTACGTTCTCGAAAACCGCTAGGCGTTTATCATTCCCTTGAATGGCCTCAGCAATAATACGCCCAGCCATGTGTGTGGCAGCAAGGCCGTGCCCTGCATAAGCTTGTGCATAGTACAGGTTGGGCCTTAAGCGCCCTATTTGTGGCAAACGGTTCGCGCCAATGCCAATCATACCGCCCCACTGGTAGTCGATAGCAACATTTTTTAAATAGGGGAACACCGCATCCATGTTTGGCTTGAGTGCGCCAATAATAGAACTGGGGTCACGGCCAGAATAGGTGCACAGGCCACCAAACACCAGTCGTCCATCGGCGCTTAATCGATAGTAATCCAAAGCCATACGCTCATCAGCTACCGCCGCATTAGTGGGAAGAATTTGTTGTTGCTGTGCTTCGCTCAAGGGTTCGGTGGCAATCACGTAGCTGCCAGCTGGGAGCACAGTGGTTTCTAAAACTTCATTCAATCCCTGCACATAGGCGTTGCCGCAAATGACCAACTGTTCGGCGGTGACGGTGCCGGTATCGGTGTGAACGCTAAAGCCGCTTTTATGAGGATTTGTCTGGCCGTGCTCTTCAATTGACGTCACTCGTGCGTGTTCGTAAATTCGCACGCCCAGCTCTTCGGCGGCACGAGCTTCGCCAACCACTAAGTTGAGGGGGTGCAAGTGCCCGCTGCCCATATCCAGCAAACCGCCTAAGTAAAAGTCGGAGCCAACAACAGAATGAATGTCGCTCTTTTCGATCACTCGCAATTCGTGTGGGTAGTTAATCTGATCTAGGTGAGTTTTTTCATCACGAAAAGCCTTCATATGACGAGGCTTTGTCGCTAGGCAAGCGTGCCCCATGACGAGATCACAGTCGATGTGGTGCCTTTTAATGCGATCGAGCACCAAATCAACAGCGTCAAACCCCATTTGTTCAATCGCGTTAATACCCTCTTGGCCAATCTGACTGCGGAACTGGTCTAGCCCGTGGCCAATTCCGCGAATCATTTGTCCGCCATTGCGCCCCGAGGCTCCCCAGCCGATCCGGTAGGCCTCCAGTAGAGTGACTTGGTAGCCTTTTTCGGCCAATTCTAAGGCGGTATTTACACCAGAAAACCCGCCCCCAATAACACACACTTGAGTTTGTTTGTCGCCATCTAGTAGAGGGAAGCCTTGGCGGTCATTTAAAGTCGCATGGTAATAGGAATCAGGGTAGCTTGAAGTGTGTGTTTTGGGATTAAGCATGTGGCACGTCATCATTGTCTGGGTGTTTGATATTTCAATCGCTCGTATGGGATAATGCACGAACTTGTTAGTCAACTCAACGCACAATCCAAGGTCGCCCCAGGCTTTGGAACGCGAGAAAATAGGTGTAAAAACACGGTGGATGTAGGGAATCGGCTTAGGGAAGTGAGAAAGATTGCAGGCATGTCGCAGAGAGAACTGGCAAAGCGTGCTGGGGTGACCAATTCGACCATATCAATGATTGAAAAAAACAGCGTCAGCCCTAGCGTCAGTTCACTGAAAAAAGTACTGGCGGGCATTCCGATGTCTTTGATGGAATTCTTTGGCTCTGAAGATTCGGCCCAAGTCGCGGCTCAAGTGGTTTATAAGCAGGAGGATTTTTTGGATTCTTCTGTGGGAGACATCGAGTGGAAGCTGATTGGTAAATCTTTCCCGAATCGCACCATGTCTTTTTTGATTGAGCGTTTGCCTCCTGGCTCTGATACGGGGGAAGATTTCTACGCTCATGAGGGGGAAGAAGTCGGGTATGTGATGGCGGGACGTCTGGAGTTAACGGTTGACGGCGAAGTCTACATCCTTGAAACGGGTCAGGGTTATTACTTTGATTCGCGTAAGCAACACCGTTTCAGAAACCCATTTACTGAAGAGTGCCACTTGGCTTCTTGTACGAACCCTGCAAATTTTTAATACACATGCAGATAACGCCCGTATGTGATGAAGCATGATTTGCAAATCACGCTATCGAGTTACTGTAGTCAAGAAAACTGTAGTCAAACAAACTATAGTCAAAAAAACGGTCGTCAAAAAACATGTGGTCCGGCTATCTCATTGGTCATCCATTCACTGGCGTGAAACCTGTTGAGGCTAACTGAAAACCAATAGAGGCGGAAACCCTTGAAAAGTCTGTTTATCCTCTTAGCGATTGTGGTTGTTCTCGTTATTCCAATGATTCTTATTGGGTGTCAAACGACCAGTATTATTAACACCCTCACCCCAAGTGGCGGTTTCACGCTACAAAAAGATCAGCCTTACGGCCCGGCCCCAAGACAAACACTCGATATTTATACCCCTAAAAATAAACCGCTAAAATCCGCTGTTGTGGTCTTTATTCATGGCGGTTCTTGGGCAACGGGAGATAAAGATAAATACTTATTCGTGGGGCAAGCATTTACCGAATTGGGTTACATCACTGTGATTCCCAATTATCGTCTTTACCCGCAGGTTGAGTTCCCGGCTTTTATTGATGATGCGGCCGCGGCTATCGCAGGCCTTAATCAATTGTTGCCGCAGCAGGCTTGCCCCGATATCCGTAATATTATTTTGGTTGGGCATTCCGCTGGCGCCCATACGGTAGCCATGCTGGCCACCGAGCCGAAATATTTAAAACGTAATCACGCTGACGTGACGTTACAGGCTTGGGTGGGAATGGCAGGGCCGTATGATTTGCCACTAGACGACTCTGTGGTTGCGGATAAATTTTCGCGAGTCACGAACGACACTGACGCCAATCCTCTGAACCTTGCTTCGGCAGCGACTCCGCCAGCCTTACTGCTGCACGGCAAAAGTGATAAAACGGTTGTGTCAAAGCATACCGAAAAATTAAGTGCGCGATTACAAGCACTGAAGGTACCCGTCACAACGCATTTTTACGCCAAGACCAACCATACCAAGTTGGCAGGTGGGCTGGCGAAGCCGTTGCGTTTTCTTAACCCGGCTTATCGCGATATTGCCGATTACCTCCACCGTCGAGAATTGGACACAGACTGTTTGTGATACACCGTAAGTTTGCTTACGAGTAATATGCTGTACCCATTCACCTACGCCTTTCTACACCTCCCTTACCGTTAAAAAGTACCATTATTTGCTACCCGATGTTGTGGTGTGCGATACCTTTTGCAAAGCCCTGTTTTCTCTGTCTTGCGCCATTGATACTGCTTGTCACGGCAATTCTGCCGACTGATGCATAAGTGTGCAGGAGAGAATAATGTCTTTTATGAAACGAATTTCAACCACCTTATTTGCACAGGTGGATCAGCTGGTTGGTGAGATGGAAAATCACGATGCACTCATTAATGTCGCGATAAGCGAGCAAAAGAAAAAGCTCGTGACGGCCAAGCTGCAATTGGCGCGCATTCGCAGCAGCGAGCAAAGCACAGCGAAGCAATTGGCAGGGTTAAGCGCGGCGGAAAAACAGTGGGCGCAAAGAGCTTTAAGTGAAGCCGAAAAAGACGAAACGCGGGCCCTGATGTGTTTGGAACGTCGCCATCAGGTGCAACAGCAGCGGGAAAAGTTGCTGGCTATGCAAGAGGAATATCAATACACGGCCAAGCATATAGCAGCCAATGTGAAGAGTTGTGAAACCGAGTTAGAAGACATGGTTCGTAAACACGAATTGATGCGAGCACGACAAAGTAGCTTAGATGCAAAAGTGGTCATTGATCAAATCAGTAATCGCGACCAGAACGATTTAGAGAGCAGCTTTACACGCTGGGAATTAAAGCTGGCGCAAGGTGAGTATGTGCTAGGCGGGCCCAATGAGGAAGATGCCTTTGAAGAGGATTATCTGACGGCAGAGCGGCAGCAAAACTTGAAAAGTGAACTAGCGGATTTACTTAAACACCATAAAGATTCTGCGCAAGAGGATGGTGATCATGAAAACCGCTAATGATGTGATTGCTCCAGTGGGTTTAACAGAAAAGCTGGCCAGTTTACTGCGTCTTTTGGGGGGCGGTGCGGTTCTGGTGTCCTTGTACTTTTTCTTCGTAAAGGGATGGCAGGGCGGTGATGACTTGATGCGTTATGGTATGTTTTTAGGGCATACCTTAGCCTTAGTGACTTTAGCTTTGATCAGTGCACATTGGTTGAAAGAAACCAAGGGCGCACGGTTGCTATTGATCTTGTCGCTGGTGTCGGTGATTGGCAACTTTTCTATTTTGGGGTCGTTTCTGTTTGCAGAATTTGGTCCGCCTTTAGGTAGTGATTTTTTATCGGCTCTGCGTTGGAATTTGGGCAGCGCCGGTTGGGCCGTTACTCTAGCGGTGCTGGTGCCACTGTTATTGATACCGGTGATTGCGTTGGGTTTTCGAGTGCTGGCCCGCGGCGCGAGTCCATCCATGACGCTATTATTTATCGCCTCTAATGGGCTGTTGTTGCTGCCGGTGCGCGAACCTCTTGTTGTGGCCTTACTGGCATTGGCCGCGGGGCTGTACATTCTGTTGTTCAATCTACAAACCAAGCGTCAGCGTATCGAGGCGCGAACCCCTGAAGGGGTTATCGCTCTAACCTTACAGTTTGTGCCCGTGGCGACGTTGTTGGTGCGTAACCTATGGCTGCACGATGCGGCGGATATTTTATCGGCTACGGCGGCGGTGTTGGGCTTTATCACCTTACGTCAGATGTCGGTGCTGTTGGTGAGAACATCGTGGGTCAAACGAACGTTGGAGGTGCTCTCGGCGTTGTTGGCCATAATAGCCAGCGGTTTTCTGTGTTCAGCGCTGGACGCGCTTTTACCGAACAGTGTGCTGGTACTGTCGGGCGTGTTGCTGTTCGGTGGCATGTTCTACGAGCTGTCGCGAAGGGCAGAAGATCTTGGTAGCGTTTACCGTTTCTTTGCGGCGCTGATGATCAGCGTGATGCTGATGTTAAGCGTGATGGTTAATGGCGACTGGTTTGCACAGCTTTGCTTGTGTGTGACGGGGGCTGTCGTGATAGGCCTCAGTGTTTACCACAAGGAGCGCTTATTACTATTGCCGGGCACCGCAATGTTCGTGGGTGGGTTGTTGTACTCCATCACAGGTTTGTGGGCTGTGTTTGATATGAACGCCTGGGTAGCTTGTGCGCTACTGGGGGTGGGGTTCATTATGCTGGCGTCGGTATTGGAATCCGGTAACGGTCGTGTACGCCAGCTGTGGCAACATTACGGTTAGGGCTTTTTTAAAAACGGCTGGAACAGCTCATAGTTCCAGCCGCGCATGGCCAGTACTACGGTTGCCCCTTTACGCTCTTCAAAACTCAGAGCAACATCTTCGCGGTTCAGGTCTTCAAATTCTCGGGCGAGTCGGCGCAACTTGCGCAGAAATGCCTGCTTCGAAGATTTGGACAGCATGCCATTCACCACAATCAACTGCTCATCTTCTGCTTTAAATTGACTTTTAAAAAACTCATTGGCGATGTGTCGTTGAAAGAATTTTTGAATAGGGCCGTTTTCGAGCCAGTCAAAGTTAGCAGCGACTTTTAACTTGATGTGGTTTTTCGGAAGTAGGTCGATCAGTTTTAAACGGTCTAGGTGTGCCAGCTTTTGTATGCAGGTGTGTACATCGATTTGATATTGGTCGGTGATGTCTTTTAAAGACCAACGATTCAGCACGCAAACAGTAATCAACAGCAGTACCAAATCGTTACAAATCTCTTGTTCTTGAGATTGAGTCAAGTGCTCGATTTTACCGCTGTGTTCTTCAGCCTGTTTGAAAAGCTCGGACATTTCCATGCTCATCATTTGGCAAATTTGATCGAGCCGGGTCAGTGATAATTGATGGCTGGTCAGTAGGCGTTTGACGCTAGCCTGGGAAAGCCCTAAGGCACTGGCCACGTCCGCGTAGGTTTTACCATTGGCTTTTAAGCTGCGCTTTAGGGCTTCGATCAACAGCTGGGTTTGTCCTGCCATAGTGTCGCTTCCGTGTGCGGTGGGTCGAAGAACGTCCGAAAGCCATAAGGTATCAACATACGATACTTTTAGGTAGTTTTTTCGGCACTTCTGCGGTTTTGGTTGTCGCATAGATAGCTTCGGGTAAGCTCACCGTATCTAATTGATTCGACGAGGCACCCCCCATGACACCGCTGCGCAAAATATCTGGATTTTTACCTTACCTGTTGGTGGTTTTTCTGAATGCGTTTGTGGATCTAGGCCACAAAATCGTGATTCAAAACACCATTTTTAAACACTGGGATGGTGAATCGCAGGTGATCCTCACCGCTTTGATCAACGCACTGATTCTGTTGCCGTTTATTTTGCTTTTTTCCCCCGCCGGTTATCTTGCCGATAAGTATGCCAAGCCGCGGGTAATGCGTTGGAGTGCACTATTCGCCGTCCTGGCAACCTCACTCATCACCGCCTGCTATTTTATGGGGTGGTTCTGGGCTGCATTTGCCTTGACCTTGGCGTTGTCTATACAAAGTGCACTGTACTCCCCTGCGAAGTACGGGTACATCCGTGAGTTAAGCGGTGATGAAAACCTTGCGCGTGCCAATGGTGCGGTGCAAGCGGTGACCATCGTGGCGATTTTAGCGGGTACGTTTGTGTTTTCTTTTTTCTTTGAGCAGTTTTATGAGGTAGCGTCGTTATCCCCAGAGGAGACGTTACGTCTTATCGCGCCGCTGGGATTTGCGCTGGTGGCGCTGTCCATTGTTGAGTGGTTGATGACCGGCGCGTTGCCGGATCGCATGGTTGCCGATAGCGCAGTGAAAACACGCGCTTTTGATGTTCGCGCGTATCGCCGTGGTAACTACCTTAGATCCAACTGGGATACCATTCGTTCATCTCGCCCTGTGTGGTTATCCATTGTGGGGTTGTCGATGTTCTGGGGCGTTTCACAAGTGGTGGTGTCGGCTTTTCCGGCACACGCTAAGCTGGTGCTAGGGGAAACCAACACGGTCGTGATTCAAGGACTATTGGCCATCACTGGATTGGGTATTGTGCTGGGCTCACTGTTGGCGGGACGCACCTCTAGAGCGCATTTGGAACTGGGGTGGATTCCTATTGCGGCACTAGGCATCGCGGGCTGTTTGTTGTTGTTACCGATGACTCATCAAGTCGAAATCATTGCGCTGTTGTTTCTTATCTTGGGTATCTGTGGTGGCTTGTTTATCGTACCGCTGAACGCGCTTATTCAATACAGTGCCAAAGAAAACCAATTGGGCACCGTACTGGCGGGCAATAACTGGGTGCAAAACATCACCATGCTGTTGTTTTTGGTGATAACGGTATTGTTTGCCACGTTGGGTTTAAGTGGCAAACCGCTGTTCTACGGTCTAGCGATGGTGGCGGTGTTTGGCACCTTGTACACCGTGATGCAGCTGCCCCACTCGCTGGCCAGAATCATTGCTGGCTTGATTTTAAAGCGCCGCTACAAGGTTGCCGTATCAGGTTTTGATCATTTGCCAAAACAAGGTGGCGTGCTGCTATTGGGCAACCACATCAGCTGGATTGATTGGGCTCTGGTGCAGATTGCTTGTCCGCGTCCGGTTCGCTTTGTAATGCTCAGATCCATCTACGATACCTGGTATTTAAAACCTGTTTTGAAAGCCTTTGGTGCTATCCCTATTAGCCCTGGCAACAGTACCCGTTCATTGGACGCTGTCAGAAAGTGTTTAAACAATGGTGAGGTAGTGTGTCTGTTTCCGGAAGGTGCCATCAGTCGTAACGGTCAGCTGGGGATGTTTAAAAAAGGCTACGAACGTGCGCTGGTGGGTTTGGAATCATCCAATGTGGCGATTGTTCCCTTTTATCTGCGCGGTTTGTGGGGCAGTAAACTTTCTCGCTCCAACAGTGAAAAGATGCGTGAAAATACCTTAGCGGTGAATTCAGGTGCAGGACTAAAGCGCACGGTAATTGTGGCTTTTGGTAAACCTTTACCGCTGACCACCAAAGCCGATCAGCTCAAGCAAAAAGTGTTTGAGCTATCCATTGATGCGTGGGCGGAATATACCCAGCAGTTAGAATCGCTACCTATGATGTGGTTACAACAGGCAAAGCGTCGACTGACGGCGGTGAGCGTTATGGAGTCGTCAGGAGCAGTTTATCGTCATGGACAGATGATCGCAGCCACGGCGCTGTTAACTCGGCACATAAAGCGGCATGCACAGCAGCAAAACGTGGCGGTGTTATTGCCCACCAGTGGCGCTGGTATTATGGCGAACTTGGCGGTGATGTGGAGCGGCAAAACGGCGGTAAACCTTAATTTTTCCACTGGGGCGGATGTGGTGCGCAAAGCGATGGCGCAGGCTGACATCAAAACAGTCTACAGCTCCACACGCTTCCTTAAAAAATTGGCATCTAAAGGCATCGATATTGATGCGATGTTAGCAGGCGCGCAAGTACAAATGATGGAGGATGTTCTAACAGCACCGTCGCGTTTGGCATGGTGTGCGGCCTTTGCTAGCAGTGTATTACCATCGTCATGGCTGTATCGCCTTTGGGGGAAATCATCTGCGTTAGAAGCTCCGGCGCAAATTTTGTTTTCCAGCGGCAGCGAGGGGACACCTAAGGGGATTGTTTTGAGTCATCGCAACCTAGTCGCCAACATTAAACAAACCACCGATGTACTCAATCTACAGCAGGATGATGTGATGATGGCTTCGTTGCCGTTGTTTCATTCTTTTGGACTGACGGTAAATGCATTATTGCCTATGTTAGAGGGCGTACGAGTCGTGTGTCACCCCGACCCTACCGATGCCTTGGGGGTGGCAAAAGCCATTGCGCGTGCTAAAGCGACCATCTTGTGTGGTACGGCTACGTTCCTTCGGCTCTATACCCGCAATCGCAAAGTACAGCCGTTGATGCTAGATTCGCTGCGTGTGGTGGTCGCTGGGGCCGAAAAACTCAATGAAGATGTGCGAGAAGCCTTTGAGCTTAAATTCAAAAAAGTGATTTACGAAGGCTATGGCGCAACGGAAACCACGCCTGTTGCCAGCGTGAACATCCCCGATGCATTAGACATATCCGCCTGGCAAGTTCAGAGCGGTCAGAAGGTTGGTACCGTGGGTATGCCGTTACCGGGCAGTTGCTTTCGTATCGTTGACCCTGAGAGTTTGGCAGTATTACCCACAGGCGAAGACGGTTTAATTTTAATGGCCGGTGGTCAAGTGATGCTGGGTTATTTGAATGACGACACCAAAACCAACGACGTGATTATTGAATTGGATGGACGTCGCTGGTACAAAACCGGAGATAAGGGGCGCCTTGATAACGATGGTTTTCTGACCATTGTGGATCGCTACTCGCGCTTTGCCAAAATCGGGGGGGAGATGATCAGCTTATCGGCGGTGGAGGATCAGGTTAGAAAATGCCTGCCGGAGGAATACGGAGAGATCGAAATAGCGGCGGTTAACCTTCCCGATAGCAAAAAAGGTGAATGCATTGTGCTGTTAGCGACGGTTGCAACGGATCAGAATATCCGCGCTCAATTGAAGTCAACAATGGTGGCGGCGCAGATTAATCCGTTGTTTATACCTGCAGAAATTTGTGTGGTGGACGATTTACCCAAGCTCGGCAGTGGCAAGCTGGATTATAAAAGCATGAAAGACATCGCCGCTCAAAAATAGTCAAGAGGCGTGTGCTGAGTGTTTAAAAAGGTTAATTCATAACAATGAATTGGCTTTCCGGAACTTTCAGGCTGATAATGATCAAAAGGATTAGTGAGGTTGATTCAATCAGCCTTGCCGGTTTCCCCCTCTGATGTTTGATGCTGTGTTTAGTGATTACCGCATACGCTGCGAATAGGCTGTCATGAATCGTTTTTTTCTCTACATAAGTTTGCTACTGGCTTCAGGGCTCTTCCTGAACAGCATGTCTTATGCTTCAGAACGCGATGCTTTTCCTTTTGCGGTTGATGAATCTTCACTAGTTTATAGCGGCAGTCATGATTTAGGTTCCTTGTCATCACTTGATCTTAGCGATGACGACGATACCCAGATACCTGATTTGGTTTTTCAGGTTGATAAGCTCCTAGGTCGTGTTTGTATAACCCGCTTTCCCGAGCAATGTTTTCAAGCTAGCATCGATCAGCCTTACGCCATTCGCGCGCCCCCTTTGTCTGACTCTTTTGTTTAAGCCTTAAATTCGGTGATAACTCACCAAAACAATCAAAAGTCAGATGATAGCCGCCATCTTCCAACGACAGGTGACGGCTTACGGAGCGTGCACAATGAACAAGTTACACTTACACCCCCTCACGAATGTTGATGAGCTGGCATGGCCACAACAGCAAGAAACACTGTCATTAGAATCCCCTGCGTTATTGTTTTTTACGGACTTTAGTCTGTCCGTTCCACTGGTGATGGAATCGGGTGTGACGGCTATTGAGGCGCGGGAAATGATGATAAAAACCCACGTGCGTATGAAATTGGTAGTGGATCAGAGTAATCGCTTTTTGGGCGTGATCACCGCTGAAGACTTATCTGAACAGCGTATCATACAGCGCACAGTTGGCACTCATTTACAGCGCTCAGATTTGATGGTGCGAGACCTTATGACACCTAAAGTAGAGCTTGTGGCTTTGGGGTTGAATGAGGTGTCTCAAGTGTCTATTGCTAATGTGATTGATCTGTTGAAAGACAATCACAAACAGCACTGCTTGGTGATGGATGATGATGGGCATCGTATTCGCGGTATCTTTTCTGCCAGCGACATTTCTCGCAAGCTAAAACTGCCTATTAACATTCAATCAGCGTCTAGCTTTTATCGAGTTTTTTCAGCACTGGGCTAAAAAGACTCGGTTGTTACACGTCGCGGTTGGCGGGAAATTAAGGCTCGTCAACCTGCTCTAGTATGTCGTAGTCGTTCATCAGCCGAGCAATATCAGGTCGGTGGTGAATCAGTTCTTTTTTGGTTAAACCATCGAGCTCATGCGGAAACACCAGCCACTTATCCGTTTCATACAGGTAATAGTGAGGGGCCATCGTCGTTTGGTTGTTCGAGGGTTTAAACCAAGGTGTGGCGATGCGAATATCGGTAGGGGTATTACGACGGGCTTGCTGTTTGAGCTGCTTGAGAATCGCTTGGATACTCAGACCGGTGTCGTAAATATCGTCCACGATCAACAAGCTGTCTTCAGCATTCACCCGATCAACTAAGTATTCTAGTCCGTAGACCTGCACTTCTTTTTCACGAGTACCAATGCCTGTGTAACTGGTTGTACGGATAGCGGTGTGGTCGGCATTAACCCCACAGGTTTTCATGATCTCTTGTACCGCAATGCCAACCGGTGTGCCGCCGCGCCAAACACCCACGATGTAGTTCGGGCAAAATCCGCTTTTGTGGATTTCCAGCCCCAGTCGAAAGGCATCTTGCAGGAGTTTATCAGCTGAGATGTAGTGTTTTTGTACCATGCCACTTTTCCCAAGAGATCGTTTGTCAGCGTATAAACGCCGTATTGTGCTTGAGTCCCTAACGTTGTGCCAGTGAATCACGGGTTTTACTAGAAGTTTCTGCGCCTTAAATCGGGTATTGGTTTTAAATCGAGCTGCCGGCGAAGCCTGCTTAAGCGATGGCGAGCCGCGAATGACGGCATCAGATTGAGCGTTTTTTTAGCGAACCTTAAGTTTTCGTTAAGTTTGTCTCTCTAGTCTTAGGGTCAAGATAGAAAACTTTGATGAGGCTGATCCCGATGACCACTCCGACTCGATTTGCTCGCTCAAACGCACACCCGTTAAAAGACCGCACCCAAGCGGCTCAAGAGTTTCGATGGCTGGATCGTCAAAGTCATGGTCGTGCAAATGCAGAAGCTTATATCACACAACAGTATCGTTTTATGCATCACGCCCATGTGACCAGCTTTTCACCGCATCTGCTGGTGATGGTCGAACAGAATAGGCTACAGGCGTGCGTAGGGGTGCGTCCAGGCTCAGAGACGCCTTTGTTTTTAGAGCACTATCTTGATTGCCCCATCGATCAAGCCATAGCCGGTATTCGTAACGGACCGGTGAATCGTAATGCCATTGTGGAAATCGGTAACTTAGTCGCGACCCAGCGAGGCAGTAGTTTGGTGCTGTTTTTAATCATGGCAGCGGCTTTAGAGCAAGCCGGCTTTCAGTGGTTGGCCTTTACCGCTACACCACAAGTGGCCAAATTAATTCATCGCTTGAGATTTACACCTCACATTTTGGCCGAAGCCAAAGCTGAACGCCTAGGTGACAGTCAGACCGACTGGGGCACTTATTATAATTCTCACCCAAAGGTGATGGCCGGTAGTATTCCGGAAGCTATGGCGGTGGTTCGTTCACAGCCACTTACTCAAAAAATTCTACAGCGTCACGCCCAAGCCATTGAGGCACTGGCCTCAGAGTTAACAGTGATTCGCTGGTCGGAGACACTGTGATGCTTAAATCAGCTCCTGCTGAGCGGCTATTACAAGACCGCCTACACAGGATTGTTCAACAGGCAGGCCCGAACACGGTGGCTCTAGAGCATGGTCAGGTACGACTGTCTTACGGTGACTTGCAACAGCGAGTCGTGTCTTTAGCCGAGTGGATGACCTCCCGTCCCGAGCACGTTATTGCATTATGGAGCGATAACAGTATTGAGTGGGTGCTGAGCGATTTGGCTTGTCAGATGGCAAATAAGGTGTGTTTGCCGATTCCTAATTTTTTTTCGGAGGGGCAGCTTCAACATTGCTTAGCAACAGTTGACCTACTTTTGGCGGATCAATTGTTGCCCGTCGAAGCATGTAATCATTTTCAGGTGGTGCCAGTTGATGCTCCATTGATGACATTGTCAGCGTGGTCATTGCTGCAGACAGAATCTCAGGCTCCGCAAACCGTGTTGTGTGATGATATCGGTGAGCATAGAAGTGAGGGTTTAATGCCTATTGGCACTGCAAAAATCACATTTACTTCGGGCTCTACAGGAAACCCCAAAGGGGTGTGCCTGAGTGTGGCGCATCAATGGCAAGTGGCAGAATCTTTGGCTCAGGTGATCGAGGTGGAATCCCCTCGACACTTATGTTTACTGCCTCTGGCTACTTTGTTAGAGAACCTCGCGGGTATTTATGTGCCCCTGTTAAAAGGTGGCTGTGTGGTTCTTGCTACAGGTGAAGAGCGTGGCTTGTCGGGCAGTTCAGCTGTGAATTTGGCACAAATGTCAACGCACATACAGAGTGTTCAACCGGCCACTATGATTTTACTGCCGCAGCTGTTGGCGGGTTTGATTGTTACTGTGGATGGCGGTTGGCATCCTCCAGCATCGCTGCGTTTTATCGCCGTGGGTGGCGGTAAAGTATCGCCTTTGATGTTGGAAAAATCACGCCGCTTAGGTTTGCCGGTCTATGAAGGTTATGGCTTGTCCGAATGTGGCTCGGTGGTGGCATTGAATCGCCCTGGGGTTGATCAGTTAGGCAGTGTAGGACAGGTGTTGCCTCACTGCGAGGTTAGCCTACAAAACGATGAGGTTATCGTGCGCGGCAGTTGTTTTCTGGGTTACTGGGGGCAGCCAGAAAGCTGGTATCCGCAACATGTAGCCACTGGCGACTTAGGTGAGCTTAATCATCATTGGCTATGCATATCTGGCCGTCAAAAGAATCTTATTATTACCAGTTTTGGGCGCAACATCAGTCCAGAATGGGTGGAAAGTGCGTTATCAGCCAACCCTCTTTTTAGACTGTGTGTGGTGACGGGAGAAGCCCGTCCTTTTTTGGTGGCCCTGTTATTCATATCAGAAAAAGCAACACCCGCCGATATCGATATGGCCCTACAACAGACCAACGCCAGCATGCCAGATTACGCCCAAGTAAGGCGGTGGATAAGAGCATCACCGCAAGAGTGGTCAAAGTATGTTACCGCTAATGGCAGGCCTCAGCGAGAAAAGTTGATCGCGGCTTATCAAAAAATTATCGATGTTTGTTATGACGATTTGGCGCTTGCTGGGCCAACAATGTTATGCCAACCGGTTTAATCACCTTAACGCCAGAGTCAGTCACACAACAAACAGTTTGCTGCGTGTGACGGGCAAACGGCAGAGGCTAAAGCAACAGAGTAGGGTAGACGCTATGAGTTTCTTTGACACATTACAACAACAAACTGCACCACAGCGACAGGCTTTATGGCAAAACACGGCTATCATTCAGCGCGCTATTAACGGTGCGCTCACCAGAGAAGAATATGTCGCATATTTGATTCAGGCTTATCACCATGTGAAGCACACCACTCCACTGCTGATGGCGGTAGGGGCTCGACTGAATGAGCGTCAAGAATGGTTGCGAGAAGCGGTAGCTGAGTATATTGAAGAAGAGCTAGGTCACCAAGAATGGATTTTAAACGATATCGCAGCCTGTGGTTTTGATAAAGAGCAGGTGCGTAACAGTCAACCAAACTTTTCCACTGAGATGATGGTGGCTTACGCTTATGACATGGTAAACCGTGTTCACCCGTTGGGCTTTTTTGGCTCCGTGCAGGTATTGGAAGGCACCAGTATTCAACTGGCGGATAACGTGGCTGATAAAATTCAAACGGCACTTGATTTACCTAATACGGCGTTTACGTATTTACGTTCTCACGGTGCGTTAGATGTAGAGCACATTAAATTTTTTGAAAACTTAATGAATCGCATTACTGATCAGAATGAGCAAGCCATTATAGTGCACAGCGCACAACGTTTTTATCAGTTATATCGCAATATATTTTGTGAATTGGAAACGGTGACTGCTACTGATTGTGCCGCGTGAATCAAGACAATAGTTGTCGGGGTATAGAATGGATATAAACGGAAAGTGGGTTCTTTTAACCGGCGCCTCTGGTGGGTTGGGTAGAGCAATTGCGAAAGCATTCGCGAGTGCCGGCGCTCATCTGATCCTTGCAGGGCGCAACCGTGAAAAACTACAAGCCGTTCGCGCCACTCTGACTGGAACCGAACATCAAATCGTAACTGTGGATTTGAATACACACGAAGGGCAACAGCAGTTACGAAGTCAAACTGCGTGTCTGCCCGTGGATATTCTCATCAATAATGCGGGGGTTAATTATTTACAGTGGTATAGCGATGCCAGTGAAGACGACATCAACGCACAGTTGCAAATAAACTTGGTCGTACCTATGCAGCTCACACGCTTAATGTTACCGATACTACAAGCTCGTGATGAGGCGATGATTGTCAATATAGGCTCCATACTGGGTAGTATTGGTTTTGCTGGTTCCGTGGCTTACAGTGCCAGCAAGTTTGGTTTGCGAGGATTTAGCGAAGCATTGCGTCGTGAGTTGGCTGAAACTTCTGTGCGGGTGATGTATTTTGCCCCACGTGCGATTAACACACCCATTCATACTGATCAGATGCAATCCTTAAATACAGAGCTTGGTAATACTGTTGATGCGCCAGATAAAGTAGCCAAAGTACTGCTATCTCAAATACGGCGCGCGTATCCACACAATCATTATTTGGGGTGGCCGGAAACATTTTTTGTACGCTTAAATAGTTTGCTGCCTAAACTGGTAGACAAGGCACTCAAGAAACAACTGTCGACCATTAAGCGGTTTTCCCGCGTTTAACGTGTCGGCTCGGTGTATAGCTTATCGAGCAGTGTAGCTCTTAGGAGAACAGTAATGAAAAAGTATCATATATTGATAGCGACTGCTCTGTGGTTGGTTGCCGTTTCAGCTTTTGCGGTAGACGCGAATCAATTGCAGCAACAGTGGGAACACATTAAGTACGAAATGAATCAAAAGTCGCGATTAAAAGCCTATGCCGAACTGTTAACCGTTGCGGAGCAAGCCAAGGCTAATAACCACGCTAAAGATGCAGCGGTATACGCATGGAGTGGTATTATTAACGCGACTTATGCCGGCGAGAAGGGTGGCTTAGGCGCGCTCAAATACGCGAAAGCGGCAAAAGAAGATTTAGAAACTGCACTGGATATTGATGGTGCGGTATTACAGGGCGCCGCTTATAATACTCTTGGGACTCTATACTACAAAGTACCTGGCTGGCCTGTAGGATTTGGAGATCATAAAAAAGCGAAAAGCTTGCTGAAAAAAGCTTTAGCGCTTTCACCTAATGGCATTGATACGAACTTTTTTTATGGTGAATATCTGAGGGACTCTGGTGATTACCAAACCGCACAAATTTACTATGAAAAAGCCTTGGCTGCTCCCGCCAGACCCAACCGACCTTTGGCGGATAAAGGGCGTCGAATTGAAATCGAGCAAGCTATGTCAGAGATCAAAGATCGTTTGTGATCCTGAGCTTATGATAAAAACGCTAATACCGTTTTAAGCAGTGTGTTGAAGCCGCGCTCTTAAATAATGGCTTTAGGTAACGTTGTTAAATAATCGGGTGAATACCACGAGTGAATATTTTGTTGGTGGAAGATGATGCCAATCTATCGGCGGGGTTGGTGAAAGCCTTGTTAGCTGAAGGCTTCAGCGTCAATGCTGTGGCTGATGGTCGTTCAGCACTGAATGCCATCATTGCGCAGCCAGATATAGTGGTGTTGGATCTTGGTTTACCGGATATGGATGGCGGACAAGTTTTAAAGCAATTACGTTTAAAACACAAAGAATTGCCTGTCTTGGTTCTTACCGCCCGCGACGCGGTGGAAGAAAAGGTCAAAGTGCTGGATTTGGGGGCCGATGATTATTTGGCCAAGCCGTTTGAGATGCCGGAGCTGTTGGCTCGCTTACGTGTTTTGGCGCGTCGTTTGGGAACAGCCAGTTCAAGTACTATTAGCATTGGTGGTATCACGTTAGATGTGACAGCTCATGTGGTTCGACACCAAGATGAATTGTTGTCTTTGTCCCGTCGAGAGTACATGTTGTTGTTAGCGCTGATGGAAAGTTCTGGGCGAGTGCAAACCAAAGACATGCTCGAAAGTAAGCTATACGGTTGGGGAGAAGAGATTTCTAGTAATGCCATTGAGGTGCACGTCAGTAACTTGCGTAAAAAATTGCCCTCTCATTTTATTCGCACCATACGTGGTGTTGGTTACACCATAGCAAAGGCCGAGGAATGATGCAGGGATTGCAGTGAAGTCCATTCGTACTTTTTTGATTATTATTTCGTTGTCGACGATTTGTTTGGTTAACTTTTTGTCGGCTTTAAATGGTTATCGCAGCAGCATGCGTGAGGCTGATGCGATCTTGCATCAGCAATTGTTAGAAATTGCCCAGTTACTAGAAGGCGTGGTCCAACCGGATATCAGCCGGTCGAATAGTACAATTTTAGACAGTCACTCAGAGCACGTGTGGTTTCAAATTTGGCATGATGGTGTGTTGTTGGCTCGATCTCCTTTGGCGCCGGCGAGCGATGTCGGGTTGGTATTCCCAGGCGTTCACCGCTTGAGCTATAACGGCGCCAGTTGGACTGCACTGGTACATCAAAGGGAACCGACGAACGAAGGCGATGCTCGTAAAACTGTCGTAGTGGCTCAACGTGCAGATGTGTATTCGGTGCTGATTGAGCGCATGTTACTGGAATCGATTTTACCCGTTGTGTGGGTGCTGCCGTTGCTTGGAGTGTTAATTTGGGTGATTGTTCGCATTGGTCTGCGGCCATTGCAGCGGTTGGCTGATTTGTTGCGCAACCGCCGAGTGGATGATTTTACCCCACTGGATCGCCAAGGTTACCCACAAGAGCTGGAAGAGGTGGTCCTATCCACCAACAGTTTATTGCATGGACTGTCGGAAGCCTTTGAGCGCGAGAAGCGTTTTGCGGCAGATGCTGCGCATGAGTTGCGCACTCCGCTGTCCTCTTTAAAAGTGCACTTGCACAATTTAGAAAAAAATCATCAAACTCCAACGGAGGATGTACAGGCATTGCTGCAAAGTGCAGAACGCATGAGTCATTCCATCGAACAATTACTCTCCTTGTATCGCTTGTCTCCAGATGATCAAGGCCGTTTGAAACAATGTATTGAGCTGGATGTTTTACTGCGTGAAGTGGTGGTTGATCAATAC
>CBFHKY010000019.1:40511-41411 GCA_965656525.1 Pseudomaricurvus sp.
TCTTCGATCGAGGTACGACGCCAAACGGTTGCGGTAGAAGCGGTTTCTTGCCACATATTTGGTGATCGTTTTGCAGTGCAAACGTTGATGCGAAATTTATTGGATAATGCCAGCAAATATACACCCGAACAGGGAGCTATTGAGTTGTCTTTGGTGACTAAGTCAATCAATGGTGTTGCTGGTGTTGAAATGGTCATTGAAGATTCTGGCCCAGGGATTCCAGAGTCCAGCTATCAGCGTGTGTTTGATCGTTTTTATCGGCTGGGTGGTGATCGACATACATCGAAAACACTGGGCAGCGGTTTGGGGTTATCGATTGTCGACCATATCGTCCGTTTGCATCAAGGTCATATCCACCTAGAAAAATCCATGCAATTGGGTGGCTTAAAAGTAAAAGTATGGTTGCCACAGTCACACGTCACATCAAGAGCGAAGGTGCAGTAATGAAGAGCCATGTTATGGACCGAGTGATGTTGAGTTTATACCTCTCAATAGCGTGCATAGCATCTGCCCATGCTACACCCGTGTTGACGTTAGAAATTCGTAACCATCTATTTTACCCTGCCGAGCTGGTGGTGCCTGCAAATACCAAAGTGAAACTTTTGGTGGTGAACCATGATGCCACACCAGAAGAGTTCGAAAGTTATGAATTGAATCGAGAAAAAGTCATCATGGGTAACAGTAAAACAGTCATCTTTATTGGGCCATTAGCACCCGGTGAATACCCGTTTTTCGGTGAGTTCAATCTAAACACAGCACTTGGCAAAGTAATTGTTCGCTAGCAAATATGAATCGGTCTTAGGTGCCTCATGTTATTAAATGCTCTTATTATTATTTTGCGCGAAACTCTGGAAGCTGGAGTGTTGATCAGCGTGCTGATGTCGGTGATGAGTCATCGAG
>CBFHKY010000019.1:41567-44733 GCA_965656525.1 Pseudomaricurvus sp.
TGTTGGTGTGCTTGTCTCTCGGAGTACGTTCGATTTTTAATCTGCGTTACTTACCCCCGTTAGTGGGTGCCATTGTGGGACTTGCGGTCGTGCGTGAAGGTGCTGAAATTTTTCTGTTTTACTCTGCTTATTGGCACGATACATCAGTGTTCTTACGAATGGTAACCAGTGGGTTTATGGGATTGATGATTGGCGTGAGTGCGGGGGCGCTATGCTATTACTTACTGGTAAGTTTGCAGCGAACGTATGCTCGCCGGATACAATTGATCGTGTTGAGTTTGATGGCTGCGGGCATGGTGGCGCAGGCGTCACAATTACTTTTACAAGCCGACTGGCTACCAACCACGAAAACCCTGTGGGATATGAGTACGGTATTGCCTGAGGCATCGGTATTGGGCCAGTTGCTTTATGCAACACTCGGCTATGAGGCCTCCCCGAGTCTTGTGGAGGTTGTGTTGTATTTGTCAGCGCTGCTTGCCATTCCTTTGCTGTATGTGTTGTGTCAGTGGCGCATGGCGCTTAGGCGTCGAGAGGGGCAGCAAGTCAGCTCGATAAAAGGTTTTTCTTCATGATGAAATACTTTCGGTGGGTTTGTCGGTTGGTGTTGTTAAGTGCCATTGGTTTTTTATGGTGCCCTATGACTGTATACGCTGATGGCGTATTTGTCGGCCGAGTGTATGACCCTTACGTGCAGCCCTTAGAAACCGAGTTGGAGTACCAAGGATTAGCTTTTGATGGCGATTCTCACCGCTTGGATGGTGATCGTCGTCACAATCTTTCTGTTGGGCATTCGCTGTCAGATCGTTGGTATGCAGAAGTCGGCGCTGAAATTGAAGGCGAGAACGATTTGGCATTATCGAGTGTAGAAGCGGAGATAAAATGGCAGCTGACAGAGCAAGGTGAGTTTGCTGTGGATTGGGGGCTGTTGTTTGAAGCGGAAGTCGAAAAAGATTCACACATTCGCGAAATCGGCGCTCGCTTGATTATGGTTAAGGAATGGTCTCGATGGGTAACAACAGCCAACGCAGGCCTTGTGTATGAATTTGGTGGTGATATTCAAAATGAATGGGAAACCAATCTGTCTGGGCAGTTGCGCTACCGATTCAGTCGAGCCATTGAACCAGGCTTTGAAGTTTTTGCGAGTCAAGGTTATAACGCTGCAGGCCCAATGCTGAATGGTTTACTGCATTTGAGCTCTGGCCGTCAATTACATTGGGAAACCGGTGTTTATTGGGCGTTGCACCCAGATACACCGGATACAACATTTCGTGTGTTGCTGGAATACGAGTTTTATTGAGTCGTGTCAGCTTTAGTGGCGATATGAAATTCCTTCTAAGTCTAATAGTTGAGCTTTACGCTCTATGCCCCAGCGGAAACCAGATAATGTATTGCTGCTGCTCAATACTCGATGACAGGGCGTTAAAATTGCTAGTGGGTTTTTCCCTATAGCGCTGGCTACCGCACGAACGGCTGTAGGTTTTTGTATTTGTTGCGCAATACTTTGGTAGCTGCAGCTTTGTCCAAAAGGAATGGTGAGCAGTTGTTGCCACACTCGCAACTGAAAAGGCGTGCCGGCCGGTGCAAGTGGCAGTGAAAACCGCTGTGACTCACCAACAAAGTAAGCGTGCAATTGTTGCTCGGCCAGAAAGGTAATACCGCTGTTATCCCGTTGCCAGTCTGCGGGAACAGGGGGCGTACACTCCTCTAAAAAGCTGAGCTGATGAACACCAGCATCACTCACAACAATGATAATATCCCCAACAGGTGAGTCGACAATTCGGTAACGCATGCTTTTACCTTCTTGGTGAGTAGTTTCTGTTACCAGCGTATGTTCGTTCTGGAAGAGGCCTTATGACCATGAGTTGACTTATTCTGGGCTGGTCACTAGAGTTCGTGCCTGTTTAAAGTGAAACCTTTAACCAGTAGATGTGTCTGGGAAGATCGGTGAGAAACCGACGCTGCCCCCGCAACGGTATGTGATTGCGTTGATCATAAGCCCGATACCAACACACAATGCATTATACCTCAATAGTAGCTGATTCTGCGGCGGGCGGATGGCGGTTTGATCGTTCACCAGATGTGTACTTTTCTGAGAGTCTGATGAACGTGTTCTCGCTTCCTCCTTCTGCATAAAGCCCTTTAAGGGGCACATAATGTTCGTGCCCGATACCTGATAGATGGAGTGCCCCTATGTCGACTGACGACAAAAAAGATCAAAAACACAAAGCTGCAATGGAAAAACAGAAAGCGAAGGTGGATGCTCGTATTGAAGAAGCATCTACCGAGCGCGGTGTCGCAGTGTTGCTCACTGGCAATGGCAAAGGCAAATCCAGTTCCGCCTTTGGTATGGTGCTGCGCGCTTTAGGCTATGGCCAGAAGGTCGGTGTTGTGCAGTTTATTAAAGGTCAGCAGTTGTCGGGTGAAGAGATCTATTTGAAAGAGCAATGCCCGCAAGTGGCATTCTACCAAATGGGCACCGGCTTTACTTGGAATACTCAAGACCGCAGTGGTGATATTGCGGCGGCACAGGATACCTGGGCATTTGTGGCCCCCATGCTCAAAGATCCCAGTTTTGATGTGGTGGTCATGGATGAGCTGACCTACATGTTGGCTTATAAGTATCTGGACGAAGACACCGTGGTAGACGCCATTCGCAATCGCCCACCACAGCAGAGTGTGATCGTGACTGGACGTGGAGGCGGCTCGGCCTTACAGGAAGCGATGGACACAGTTTCGGAAGTTAAAGACA
This sequence comes from Pseudomaricurvus sp., assembly GCA_965656525.1. Taxonomy (GTDB): domain Bacteria; phylum Pseudomonadota; class Gammaproteobacteria; order Pseudomonadales; family Cellvibrionaceae; genus Pseudomaricurvus. The sequence goes on from CBFHKY010000019.1 coordinate 44,317, forward strand.
TCAAGCACGCTTTTAAGGCCGGCGTGAAAGCGCGTAAAGGCGTCGACTTCTAGCGCCTGCCTACACTGAGGTGTGGTCGCGTGCCCCTTTACTTGTCTCTCAGGTTGTTTTTACAGCCTGAGAACTTCACCGCCCGAGAGCTTTACTCGGCCTGTTACTGGGGTGCGTGGGTCAATGGTGGTATACTGCTGGCAATTTGATCAGTCTGAATGAGTGTACACCTTGATAGGTAACCTGTTTCGTAAAAAGTCTGGCGATAAAAAGCCAGAAGCCACACCGTCTACATCCCAATCCGACAGTACTAGCGGGGAACCATCCCGTTCTGGTTCCGGCAGTGATGAATCGCCAAAGCGTGGTGCTGGCTCCGAAGCCAAAAGAAGCTCCGGTAGAGCTTCAACTAAAGGCAACACCAAGCGC
>CBFHKY010000019.1:44743-61280 GCA_965656525.1 Pseudomaricurvus sp.
AATCGCCAAAGCGTGGTGCTGGCTCCGAAGCCAAAAGAAGCTCCGGTAGAGCTTCAACTAAAGGCAACACCAAGCGCTGTGGCCCCCGCAAGCCTCGGCAAGAGCCGAAAGCAGCCCCTTGGACCATCGACCAATTTCCTGTCCCTGAAGTGGAAGGCAAAACCCGGTTTCATGATTTAGACCTTCCCGTTGAGTTGATGCATGCTATCGCAGACTTAGGCTTCGAATACTGCTCAGCCATTCAAGCGCAGTCATTACCCCATACCTTGAACGGTTACGATATGGTGGGTAAGGCGCAGACTGGAACCGGGAAGACGGCCGCTTTTTTGGTGTCGATCATTGATGATTTAATGAAAAACCCTATCGAGGGTGAGCGCTTCGCTGGTGAAGCCAGGTCGCTCATCATTGCGCCAACTCGCGAACTGGTTATGCAAATTGCCGACGATGCCAAAGCCCTCACGAAATACTCAGACCTAGTGGTGCATACATTGGTCGGTGGTATGGATTACGGTAAGCAGCAAAATCACTTGCAAAACTCACTGGTGGACATTCTGGTTGCGACACCAGGTCGTTTATTGGATTTCTGCGGTAACCAAGACGTTTACCTAGATCAGGTGGAAGTATTGGTGATCGATGAGGCTGACCGCATGCTGGATATGGGTTTTATTCCGCAAGTGAAACGCATTATCCGCCAGACGCCAATGAAGACTCATCGGCAAACGTTGTTATTTTCGGCCACGTTTACTGATGAGGTCATGACCTTATCGGATCAATGGACAGAAGACCCGCGCCGCATTGAAATTGAACCTGAAAGCGTGGCGACCGATCGTGTTGATCAGCATGTGTACTTGTCTTCTACCGAAGAAAAATACACCTTGCTTTACAACATTTTGAAACAAGATGACGTTGAGAGTTTGATCGTCTTCGCGAATCGTCGCGATGAATGCCGACGCTTGCATGAAAAGCTTGAGCGACATGGCTTTAGCGCTGGTTTGTTATCCGGTGAAATCGCACAGAATCGTCGTGTAAAAACCTTGGACGGCTTTAAGTCTGGCGCCCTGAAAGTACTGGTTGCCACTGATGTGGCGGGCCGGGGTATCCACATCGATGGTATCAGTCATGTAGTAAATTACACGTTGCCAGAAGAGCCAGAAGATTACGTGCATCGCATTGGTCGAACGGGTCGCGCTGGAAAATACGGCACATCAATCAGCTTTGCTTGTGAAGACGATGCTTTCCGATTGATGCCCATTCAAGAGCTGATAGGCAGCCACTTAAAGTGTGAGCAGCCGCCAATGGAGCTACTGGCCGATACGCCTGATATGGCGCCGCGCACACGAGAAGCGATTGATAACGAGCGCAAGATGTCAGCCAATCGTCGTCAGGCAAACAACACCAACCGTAATCGTCGTCCCCCGCGTCGTAACTGATGACTTTCAGTGGCCGTCCGCTTGGGTTGGCCACCATCCCCCCTTACTTTGACTTTTCCCCTGAGAACGCAGTCAGTATTTCTTTGTCGCCAGCTTGATGCTCCGGCTCCCAGGTGAGTTGATTTTTGGCAGGCCTTCGCGGCGTTGACTACACTTATGGATAGCGTTGCCCATCGTGTTGTGGCAATTCAATTCGTTCGGGTGAGAGTCTTTATGGTGTCGGTTAAAAAAATACTGGTGGTCGAAGACAGTGCCATGGTCAGCAAGGTGCTGCATCACGTCATTAAACAAAACATCAGTGTTGAAGCGCACTATGCGGCCAGCTTTGCTGAAGCCAAAGCGTTACTGGCAAAAGCACGAGAACCTTATTTTGCCGCACTGGTAGATTTGAATCTACCTGACGCGCCCGATGGTGAGGTAGTCGATTTTACCTTGCAGCAGGGAGTGCCGACCATCGTACTAACAGGCAGCTTTTGTGAGAAGAAGCGGGAGGCGTTACTGGCCAAAGGTATCGTCGACTATGTGACGAAAGAAGGCCGCTACTCCTATGACTATGCGGTTAATCTTGTTGAGCGATTATTTAAAAACCAGTCTTTAGAAGTGCTGGTGGTTGATGATTCTTCCACCAGTCGGCGTTACATCAGTGAGCTCTTAAAACGGCATATGTATCAAGTCTATACCGCAACAGATGGTGCTGATGCCATCAAAGTCTTGCTGAAAAACCCAGATATCAAACTCTTAATCACCGATTATCATATGCCTGTTGTGGATGGTTTTGAGCTGGTGAGAAGTTTACGGGGCAAATATGGTAAGTCCGATTTGATTATTATTGGGCTGTCTGGTGAAGGTGAAGGCAATTTAACCGCAAAGTTCATTAAAAACGGTGCCAATGACTTTTTACGCAAGCCGTTTAACCCCGAAGAGTTTTATTGTCGTGTGATGCACAATGTGGAATCGCTGGAATTGATAGAGGCGGCCAAGGATGCCGTAAATAGAGACGAATTGACGGGTATTTATAATCGGCGCTACTTTTTTCGGCAGGCCCATGTGCTGTACGAACAAGCTTTGGTTTCTGGGGCTCCACTGGCGGCCGCAGTCCTAGATTTAGATGGTTTAAAGAATATCAATGATCGCTGTGGTCATGATGCAGGCGACGCCGTCTTGAGTCACTTTGCACAGTTGTTAAACGAATCATTAGGGCGATTTCTCGTGGCGCATGCGGGGGGCGGTGAGTTTTTTGTGTTGATGCCGGGGTTGGATAACGCCAAGGCTCTGGCCCTGTTGGACGAGGTGCGCAAAGTGATTGCCAATAAGCCTATCGCCTTGGAACAGGGGGCGGTGTCGTTATCGTTAACGGGCGGAGTAACCAATCATCGGTGTGATCATTTAGACGAACAGATTGGTCAAGCCAGCGAACATATGCAGCGCGGTAAAGAAGCTGGACGAGATCTGATCTTGGGCGATGAAGAATCAGAGGGTGACGACAACCTATAGCTCGCTATAGGTTGTCGTCCCTTGCGTTAGCGATCTTCCAGTTCTTCTATCCAAAATACGGTACCACCCACCACGGCGATAGGAATCACAAAAATATTGGCCAGTGGCAACATGGTGCCCAGCATAACCAATCCGCCAAAACCGACACTGGAATATTTTTGTGTGCTTAGGCGGTGACGCATATTGGCAAACGGGGTTTGGTGGTTATCGGCCGCGTAATCCACATACTGAATGGCCATTGACCACGCCCCCCAAATGAAAATGATCACAGGCACCAAAAAGTTTAGCAGTGGTATCCACGACAATATGAACGTGAGTATCAAGATCGCAACGCCGCGCACAAGAAAGTACCACAGCTTGGTCATCTCACGCCCTAAGGTGCGTGGAATCATCGTGCGCAATGGTTCATCGTCAGCCCCTTTGCCCTTGAGTAGAGCTTCAGTGCGATCCGCCAGCACACCATAAAATGGCGCAGCAATGATGTTGGTGATCATGCTAAAGCTGTAACCATAGACGATCAGCAGTACGATGGAAAACAGCAGCCAGAGAATCCACGCCAGAAAATCTAGCCACCCAGGAAGACCACCTAACAGCCAGTTAAGGGCCAGACCAAATTGGCCAATCAACAAACCGGTGATGATTACAAACAACACAATATTGATCAGTACCGGTACCAGTACAAACCAGCGTAACTTAGGGTGCAAAATCAATTGCGCCCCGCGAGTCAGGTAAGTCAGTCCGTTAATAAGATGGTTGTTCATATGAAACTCCATTAGGCACTGACGTTTTCTGAATGTGGGCTAGAATTGAATTGTTGATGAAGGTTTCGAGCTAGCGTTTGCTGGTTGCAGTGAACGCGACCAGCAAACGCTAGAGAATTTATTTTGCGCCAGCGCTTTTCAGTATGGTGGCGTAATCATCCCCTAAACGATGCTCTTGTACGAGTTGCAGCAGTGTTTTGCCGTCGTTGTTGGTGGCGTTGATATCGCGACCAGCTTCGTTGAAGAAACCCACAAAGGTACTGAAATTTTCGGCTTTCATACCACGGTACGCTTTTTCTAGTACATGGAAATCGGGATTCATGTCGCCATAGGGTTCAATATCCAGAAATGTTTTGATGCGTTCGTCATCAAACACTTCACCAAGGACTTTTTGCTTGTCTTTCTTTAATGCCATGAGCTGTGTGCCTCTGTTCGTATAATGTTACGTATGCTGTTGCTTATAGCATATCGTTTAATTTTCTCGCCAACAGTTGGTTGGCCATGCCTGGGTTGGCCTGACCTTTGGTGGCTTTCATAATGGGGCCCATAAAGCCGCCCATTTTCTTTTTGCGTTTGTCCGGTTCTGAGCTCAGCCAGTCTTCTACCATGGCAGGGTTGGCAGCCATCACATCGTCAATGATCTTTTCCAGCTCGCCGGTATCTGACATCTGTTTCAGACCTTTGGCTTCGATGATTGCATCGGCATCGCCTGCACCGTTCCACATATCTTCAAACACTTGTTTGGCAATTTTATTGGAAATGGTGTTGTCTTTGATGCGGGCAATTAAGCCACCCAGCTGCTCAGCAGGCACAGGGCTCTGGTCAATGGTGGTTTCGGCCGTGTTGAGCTTGGCGGCCAGTTCACCCATGACCCAGTTCGCGGCCAGCTTGGCATCGCCACAGGCTTTACTGACGGTTTCAAAGTAGATGGCGGTGTCTGCTTCAGCGGCTAAGAGGCTGGCGTCATAATCCGATAATCCGTACTCGCTGGTAAAGCGTGTTTGACGAGCATCGGGCAGCTCAGGCAGTTGCTTGCGAATGGCCTCAATGTAATCGTCATCCAAAATTACTGGCAGTAAGTCGGGGCAGGGGAAGTAGCGGTAATCGTTTGCCTCTTCTTTGCTCCGCATGGAACGCGCAGTACGGGTATCGCCATTGTACAAGCGAGTTTCTTGTGTGATGGTGCCACCGTCTTCCAATACGTCGATCTGACGTTCTACTTCCAGTTTGATGGCCTCTTCCATGAACTTAAAAGAATTCAGGTTTTTGGTTTCGGTGCGAGTACCTAAAGTCTCTGTGCCTTTGGGGCGAATAGAAACGTTCACGTCAAAGCGCATAGAACCCTGCGACATGTCGCCATCACCAATGCCTAAAGAGGTAACGATCGCGTGTAGCTTGCGAGCAAAAGCAACGGCTTCTTCAGAAGTACGCATGTCGGGTTCTGTTACCACTTCGATTAATGGCGTTCCGGCACGGTTTAAGTCGATTCCTGACATGCCATGGAAATCTTCGTGTAGGGATTTACCGGCATCTTCTTCTAAGTGAGCATGATGAATGCGAACGGTTTTGGTACTGCCATCGGCCAGCTGAATGTCTACGTGGCCGGGGCCAACAATGGGCGCTTCCAGCTGCGTAGTTTGATAGCCTTTGGGCAGATCGGGGTAAAAGTAGTTTTTACGCTCGAAGAAAGAGCGTTTGCCAATCTCTGCATCAATGGCTAGGCCAAACATCACGGCATAGCGATAGGCTTGCTCGTTGGGCACAGGCAGAGTGCCAGGCATGGCCAGGTCAATGGCACAGGCTTGTGTGTTGGGTTCAGCACCAAAAGCGGTGCTGGCGCCAGAAAAAATCTTCGTTTTGGTGGCCAGTTGCACATGCACTTCTAGGCCAATCACGGTTTCCCATTGCATAGTTGTTGCTCTCACCTGAATGGCAATAGCGGGAGTGTGCTCACACTCCCGTTCTATTTTTGTTTATTCGATACCGGGCGCGGTCTGTTTATGGTGATCTGTGGCCTGTTGATATTGGTGTGCCACATTCAATAGCTTGCTTTCGGCAAAGTAGTTGCCGATCATTTGTAAGCCAACAGGTTTGCTGTCTACAAGCCCGCAAGGTACGGACAAGCCTGGCAAGCCTGCAAGGTTGGTGGCGATGGTATAAATATCTTCTAAGTACATGGCGACAGGGTCATCCCCTTTGGTACCAAACTCAAAAGCTGGCGATGTGGCGGTAGGGCCCATGATCACATCTACCTCGCTAAAAGCATCCACAAAATCCTGCTTGATTAAGCGGCGTACTTGCTGAGCCTTGCGATAATAGGCGTCGTAGTAACCGGAAGACAGTGCGTAGGCACCGACTAGGATACGGCGTTTTACTTCATCACCAAAACCTTCACCGCGTGAACGTTTATAAAGATCGGCTAGATCTTTTGGGTCTTCGCAGCGGTGGCCATAACGAACCCCGTCAAAACGGGATAAGTTGGCGGAGCATTCGGCGGGAGCAATCACATAGTAGGCTGGAACCGCGAGATCAGAATGAGGCAGACTGATTTCTTTGACGGTCGCCCCCATTTTTTCCAGCTCAGCAATGGCCGCGTGAACTCGTTCGGCTGTTTTTGGATTGAGACCTTCACCGAAATATTCTTTTGGCATACCAATGCGCAAGCCAGCAACGGAATCGTTAAGGTTAGCGGTGTAGTCACTTAATGGTTCGTCCACACAAGTGGAGTCTTTGGCATCAAAGCTGGCCATGGTGTTAAGCATGATGGCCGCATCTTCGGCACTGCGGGTAATAACACCAGCTTGGTCTAGGCTCGATGCGAAGGCAATCATACCCCAGCGTGAGACGCGCCCGTAGGTGGGTTTAATACCGGTTAGCCCACACAAACTGGCGGGTTGGCGAATAGAGCCGCCAGTGTCAGAGGCCGTAGCAGCGGGAGTTAGGTGAGCTGCAACTGCGGCGGCAGAACCACCCGATGATCCACCGGGTACGCAGTTGGTGTCCCACGGATTTTTCACGGGGCCGTAGTAGCTGGTTTCATTGGAAGAGCCCATGGCAAATTCGTCCATGTTCACCTTGCCCAACATGACCGCGCCCGCGGCACGATAATTTTCCACAATCGTGGCATCGTACGGTGGGATAAAGGTATCCAGCATTTTTGACCCGCAACTCGTACGTACGCCATTGGTGCAAAAAATATCCTTATGCACAATAGGTATTCCACAAAGTGCGGACGCGTCACCTTCTGCAAGACGATTGTCGGCTTCAGCGGCTTGTGCCAGCGCAATCTCTTCTGTAAGGGTAACAAAGCTGTTGTAGTTTGGATCGAATCGTTTAATGCGATCCAAGTAGTGCTGTGTTAATTCAACACTGGTAAATGTTTGGTTGCGTAAGCCTTCTGCCAGCTGCGCAATACTTAAGTTATGCATGGATAGTTCCTGTCCGGATGCCATAAGAATCAGACGGCGAAGTGATCGACCTGTCTGTATTCCAACCCTTTATAATGAAATCACTCAATAACTTTAGGTACCAAATAAAGCCCATCTTCGACGGCTGGGGCAATAGTTTGAAACGCCTCACGTTGATTAGCTTCGGTAACATCATCAGCACGCAGTCGCTGAACAGCATCCAAAGGATGTGCCATAGGAGCGATTCCCTGAGTATCAGCGGCTTGCAGTTGATCGACGAGCGCGAGCACGTCAGTAATGCTTTTGGCAACCTCATCGACGTTAGCGTCGGAGATTTCTATACGCGCCAATTCGGCCAGTTTGGCGATGTCTGCACGGTCCACTTCGGTCTCCCAGAGTAATAATTCGGCACCCATTTTCTCAGAAGAAGAGACTCTTAAGAAAGGTTTTAGGAAGCCTTTGTGATTGAGGGCGCTAAACTTACCATATTTGCGCCTTGCTCTAAATCCCTGCCGTTGATAGAGTTCATGCATTTAGAGAAGCCGTCAGGGGGATAGCCCGCTCAAAGCTCGTTTACGACCAAAGGCGGACTGCATTAGCGGCCTTTTAAGAGTCCAAACAGTGGTAGCACTTCGCAGAATGGATTCTTTAACCTGTCTATGACGATTATAAAAGGTTTAAACACATAAATGCTTAAGCGTCTTCGCGGAGTTTTCTCCAACGACCTGTCCATTGATTTGGGAACTGCCAACACCCTTATATACGTGCGCGAACGGGGAATTGTTTTGGATGAGCCATCAGTAGTGGCTATCCGTCATCACAATGGCACTAAGATCGTCGAGGCGGTCGGTGTTGAAGCAAAAAGAATGCTGGGCCGAACGCCTGGTAATATCACGGCGATTCGTCCTTTAAAAGATGGTGTTATTGCCGACTTCCAAGTCACTGAAAAAATGCTGCAGCACTTCATCAAAAAAGTGCATGAAAACAGCTGGTTTCAACCGAGCCCTCGAGTGCTGGTCTGTGTGCCGTGCTTATCGACTGAGGTTGAAAAGCGCGCCATTCGTGAATCGGCTCTGGGCGCTGGTGCTCGCGAGGTTCGCCTTATAGAAGAACCCATGGCAGCGGCGATAGGCGCCGGCTTGAAAGTGGAAGAAGCCAGCGGCTCGATGGTAGTTGATGTGGGTGGTGGTACCACAGAAATCGCCATTATCTCTTTAAACGGTGTGGTGTATTCTGATTCTGTGCGCATTGGTGGTGATCGCTTTGATGAGGCCATTGTTAATTACGTGCGCCGCAATTATGGCAGTGTGATTGGTGATGCGACCGCCGAGCGAATCAAGCAGGAGATTGGCTGCGCTTATGCGGGCAGTGAATTGCGTGAGATTGATGTGCGTGGTCGCAATTTGGCCGAAGGTGTTCCGCGCAGCTTTACTCTAAACAGCGACGAGATCCTTGAATCCTTACAGGAGCCCTTGGCAGGCATTGTTCAAGCGGTGAAAAGTGCTCTGGAGCAGTCGCCCCCTGAATTGGCATCTGATATTGCTGAGAGTGGCATCGTGCTTACTGGCGGTGGTGCTTTGTTACGCGATCTAGACCGCTTGATTGCTGAAGAGACAGGTCTGCCTGTGATCGTAGCGGAAGACCCTTTGACCTGTGTCGCCCGCGGCGGCGGTCGAGCGATGGAGTTAATGGATAGCCGCAGCATAGATCTGCTTTCTAGCTAGTTTTAGCTCCTTTTCTATTCGGTAGATTTAACGGAGTTAATGGTTGTGAAGCCGCTTTTTTCCAAAGGACCATCAGCGGCTTCGCGAGTTATGTCGTTGGGCGCTGTGGCCCTAGTACTGATATTGCTCAGTGTTTATACCAATTTGCTAGATCCTGCCCGAGCCTACCTCAGTAATATTTCTTCACCCTTCTATGTGGCTGTGGATGTACCCCGTAAAGTGACCGACTGGGTGCTGGATACGATGCGCTCACGCCAGCAGTTACAGTCTGAAAATGCTGAGATGAAAGCAGAGTTGTTGATTCATAAGCGTAAGCTGCAACAGATGGCGGCTCTAGCCGCTGAAAATGTTCGCTTACGGCAACTGCTTAATTCCGCTGGCACGGTTCGAGATCGCGTATTGGTGGCAGAGCTGATTGGTGTCTCTCCTGACCCTATGACTCACCGTGTGATCGTCAATAAAGGTCGTCGCGACGGAGTTTATGAGGGGCAGCCATTGCTGGATGCCCATGGTTTGATGGGACAGGTTGTGGAAGCGGGAGAGTTTACTTCTCAGGTTTTGTTGATTACGGACGCCACTCATGCGTTACCCGTTCAGGTAAACCGCAATGGTGTTAGAGCGGTGGCAGAAGGCGTAGGCGATTTGTATTCACTCAAACTCAGGCATCTGGCGAACACTGTAGACGTGCGCGAGGGCGACCTGTTGGTTAGTTCTGGTTTAGGGCAACGATTCCCCGTGGGCTACCCCGTTGCGAAAGTTGTATCCGTAGTACACGATCCAGGGCAGCCCTTCGCACGCGTGGAAGCGGAGCCCGAAGCGCAGTTAAATCGCAGTCGTCACGTGCTTCTGGTCTTTAGTGATCAGTCGTCCGGTCGCTCAGAGGATGTACTTTTGCTTCCTGAGAAAGAGGGGCAGTAGGGTGTCTCTGATAGCCGCTCATAACCGCTGGGTTATTGCGGTCACTTTCGTGATCGCCTTGCTATTAATGATTGTGCCTTTAGGTTGGAAAAGCGGTTGGCTAAGGCCGGAGCTAGTGGCTATGTTGGTCATCTACTGGGTGTTGGTGTTGCCACAGCAAAGCAGTATGTTGTTGTTTTGGTTGCTGGGCTGTGTCCAAGATCTTATTGAAGGTGTAGCTCTTGGCCAACATGCGATGGCATTAATGGTTGTCGCCTACGTGTGCTTGCTCTCTTACCAGCGCATTCGTAATTACACACTTTGGTATCAGGCGTTTTATATTTTTATTCTCGTGGGGCTGCACCAGCTGGTGAACAACTGGGTTCACAGTCTTCACGGCTCCGCGGCACCGTCCTTGGCTTTTTTGTTGCCGGCCGTAACCAGTGCGATGCTATGGCCTGCTCTATGGTTGCTGCTGGAACGCTTGCGTCAAAGTTTTCGTATTACTTAACAGGTTTTCCGTTCTGGCTGTAACTAAGCACGGATCCGCTAAGAGCAAGACTTTTGTCATGGGATGTATTTGATGGCTGCTTTATACCTCGCTTCACAATCTCCGCGCCGACGTGAATTACTTGATCAAATCGGTGTCCAATACGCTGTGCTTTCTGTTGATGTTCCAGAGGTGCGCGGGGCGGAAGAGTCGCCGACAGCCTACGTGCAAAGGCTGGCCAGAGAAAAAGCACATGCAGGTTGGCAGTCTATTTGTGAGCAAAACTTACCGGCTCTACCAGTGTTGGGTGCAGATACCATTGGTGAATGTGATGGGCATGTTTTAGAAAAACCAAAAAATGAAGATGATGCCGTTAATATGCTGTCGTTAATGTCAGGGCGGCCCCATCGAGTATTAACTGCAATAGCGATATGTTTAGACGGGCAGGTTCAATCTAGGTTGAGCATAACGGACGTGTATTTTAAATCGATACCTGAGACGCTAATGCGGCGCTACTGGCAAACGGGTGAGCCAAAAGACAAAGCCGGTGCTTATGGTATTCAGGGTAAAGGTGCGATTTTTGTCGATCGGCTAATCGGCAGTTATAGCGGCGTTGTTGGGTTGCCTTTAACCGAAACCTATGAGCTATTGAGTGAATACAATATTGATTTTTGGCAGTAAAACCTTGCTGCATACCTGCTGTTTGATCGAGAACACCTATGAGTGAAGAATTATTGGTTAACGCCTCGCCGACGGAAACGCGCACGGCACTGGTAGAAAATGGTCTGGTGCAAGAGGTGTATATCGAGCGCACACAGCGTAAAGGCTATGTGGGTAATATTTACAAAGGCAAAGTCGTGCGTGTGTTACCTGGAATGCAGGCAGCCTTTGTTGAGATCGGATTGGGGCGCGCTGGTTTTATTCATGCGGCCGATATAGCGCCTCTAGATAAAGATGGCATGGAAGATCGCAACGCACAAACCGATGACATTAAAAGTGTGGTTCGAGAAGGCCAGGCCCTTGTTGTACAAGTGGTGAAGGATCCTATCGGAACAAAAGGTGCTCGATTAACCACCCACTTATCGGTATCGGGTCGATACTTGGTATATATGCCCCAAACTCAACATATTGGTATTTCTGCCCGCATAGAGACAGAAGCAGAGCGGCAGCGATTAAAACAGCTTGTTGAAGATGAAATGTCTTCACAATCGGCAGTAAAAAACATCACTAAGCCTCATGGCGGGTTTATCATTCGAACGGTGGCTGAGGGAGTGTCCGGCGACGAGTTGTGTGTCGATATTCCATTTTTGTTGCGTTTGTGGGCCGATATTGAAGAGCGTATAAAAACAGTGGCAGCCGGGACGGCTATACATGAAGATTTACCGTTGTTCATGCGCACTTTGCGAGATTTAGTAAAGCCACACATCGAGAAAGTACGCGTTGACTCGCGTGAAGTTCACGGAAAAATGGTTGAATTTGCGAGCAAGTTTGCCCCAGAGGTCGTGAGAAAAATCGAGCATTACCCGGGTGAGCGACCGCTGTTTGAACTCTATGGTGTTGAGGAGGAAATTCAGAAGGCACTTGAGACGAAAGTCCAATTAAAGTCTGGAGGTTATTTAATCATTGAGCAAACCGAGGCGATGACCACGGTTGATGTCAACACGGGGGCCTTCGTAGGGCATCGAAACTTAGAAGAAACTATTTTCAAAACCAATCTAGAGGCCGCCACGGCCATTGCGCGCCAGCTGCGGTTAAGAAACATTGGTGGCATTATCATTCTTGATTTTATTGACATGGGTGACATTGAACATCGGCGCCAAGTATTGCGAACGCTTGAAAAAATGATGGAAAGGGATCACGCAAAAACGAGTATCGCTGGCGTTTCTGAGTTGGGATTGGTGGAAATGACCCGTAAACGAACTCGGGAATCTCTTGGGCAGATCATGTGCGAGCCTTGCCCTGTGTGTCAGGGGCGCGGGAGTTTAAAATCAGCAGAAACCGTCTGTTATGAAATCTTTCGTGAAATTCTTCGCGAGGCTCGAGCGTACAATAATGAGAAATTTTTGGTACTGGCTTCACAGGTCGTGATCGAGCGCTTGCTCGATGAAGAATCTTCAAATGTAGCCGACCTAGAAGAATTCATCACTTGCACCATTCAGTTTCAGGTAGAAGGTATTTACAGCCAAGAACAATACGACATTATTTTGGTGTGATGTATGGTGAAATTTTCTGCACGGTGGGTGGCAAGAAAGTTTTGGGGTGTATTGGCGTTGGCGGTTATTTTAACGGCCGTTCTTGTGCAGATTGGTCGTGAACTTGCTCCGGCTGTGTCTTCTTATTCTGATGTTTTAACAGAGTACCTGTCTTCGCGCATTGATGGCGACATTCATTTACAAGACATTTCTTTGACGTGGGACAGTCTTAGTCCAACACTGTCGATTCAAGGCTTCGAGGTTATCCCCAATGATGCCCCAGCGGCGCTCAGTGCGGCATACGCAGAAGTCCAAGTAGATATATTGGCCTCTTTGTTAGGCGGTACACTTAAGTTAAAAGTCGTAGACTTATCCAGTGTAGTTGTTCGCCTCGTGCAGAGCGCCAATGGTGTTTGGGGCTTGTCTGGCCTGCTGAGTAGTACGGTTGCGTCCAGTGAATCGCCGATAGACGATCCTTTAGATGTATTTCTATTGGTGGAAGACGTTCGGCTCAACAATGTGAACCTTCTTTTGTCGTTTCGGAATGGAGATCAGCTTGAGCAGGCTGCAACTTCCATTACCTTGCAAAATGACGGTGACTTTCATCGACTGTCTGTGCAGATGGGCGGGGCTCCGAAGCCATCAATAGAGGTTGTTTTTGAGGGTGTCGGGGACCCTAGAGATCGCACCGCTTTTCAAGGCGAAGGTTTTGTGGCTCTGAATCAATACCCTATTGATCAAATACCGTTTCTTTCGCATTTATCCGATTCTTTGAGTACGGTACAGCAAAGCCTTCTTTCTGCACAGTTGTGGCTGAGCTCCTCTCCTGGACAGGCACTCAAACTGGTTGGTCATGTTGATTACAATACTGCTAGCGCGGGTCAATTGACTCTGCCGGATTCAGTGCGTGCACAGGTGTTTGGAAGTTGGCAGGCACAACTTGGTTGGGAGCTCGCTTTACAAGATGTTCAGATTGATTGGCCCTTAGTGCCGGGCGAGTCTGCACCGACTTTAGAGCCTTTTCATCTCACTCTGCAGGGTGGTTACGAAAAACCAGACTTAGTGGTGGGCGCTTCGAAAATCGACCTTACGGCTTTGGGAATGCGACTACAAAATGTCGCCATGCTTCCTGAAAAAGCCCGAACCATACTGAATGAGCTTTCGGTTACCGGTGTACTGGATAGCGCTCGCATCACTATTCCTATTGCAGACCCAAAAAGCTTTCGCTTGCAGGCCAAGCTAGAGGACGTCGCTGTAAACGATTGGAAGGGCGCGCCAGCCGTTCAAGGTCTCTTCGGGTATGTGGATGCTGGAGTGCTGGATGGGGTTGTGACCATAGATGCCGCCGATGATTTTTACATGCACTTTCCTATGGTTTACGAAGATCCTTTTGTTTTTCAGTCGGCACAGGGGCGCGTTGCTTGGCAGGTCAAGCCTGAGACAAATCAGGTGTTAGTAAATAGCGGACTTCTTCAAATGCAAGGCCCTTTGGGCAGTACGGCGGGTTATTTTTATTTAGATGCGCCTATCAAGCGCAATTCTCGTCTTTCTGAATTGGTGCTGCAAATCGGTTTGCGTGATGGCCAGGTAAGGGATCATGTCAGTCTGGTGCCTCATATCATACCGGACTCCTTGGAAGAGTGGCTCGATCGCTCCTTGTTAGATGGTGATGTTCCTTCTGGTGGTTTCTTGTTTCGCGGATTGGTGGGACGGTCGAATATGCCTAAAACAGGAAACGCCATTCAGTTGTCGCTTGATGTAGAGCGCGGAGTGCTTGATTACCAAGAGGGCTGGCCTGCGGTGAAGGAGGTTACTGGTTCTGTCGGGCTTGATGATCGCTGGGTAAGCGCTGACATTACTTCGGGGTCACTGCTTGGTTTGCAGGTTACTAATGCTCAGGTTGCTACGACTCCGTCCCCCTCAGGAAAAGGCCTTCTGAATATTAAAGGGCGACTCCAAGGGGCTGCACAATCTGGGTTAAGTTTATTGCTGGATACGCCAATCAGAGCTCAGCTTGGCTCGGCATTTGATGCGTGGGATCTACAGGGGGAGCTGTTAGGAGCAGTGGATTTGCGTATTCCGCTGAGTTCTGAGGATAAAGAACATCAATCTCAGAATGTGCAAGTGAGCTTTCATGATGCATCGCTATTCATGAGTGATATTAATCTCAACTTTGCGAAACTCAACGGAACGCTATCATTTTCCAAGGATAATGGCCTGTTGTCGGACGACTTAACGACTCAGCTTTGGGGTCGACCTGTTGATGTGGCTGTTCGCAGTGATTGGCGTGGCCCTTTACGCACAACAGAAGTAAGCTTTTCTGCCGATGCACCCATTGATGCTCTAGCTCAGTGGAGTCAGCGCCCAGAGCTGAAGTTTTTTACGGGGGAGGCAGCCGTTACAGGCACAGTAATTGTGACTCCAGGACAGCCGGCGAAGCTGGACTTGGCTTCGGACTTGGTTGGTGCAGCGGTATCCCTTCCTTATCCGTTTGGTAAAGAGGCGAGCGACGCTCGCTCGTTGACCTTATCAATGTTGCTTGGAGAGGCCGGTCAAGAAGTGGAACTCTCTTACGGTGACATATTGGGTGTAGAGCTAGAGCTTCCCAAGGGGCAGGCTGTGACAGGGGTTGTTCGGGTAGGAGGCGCAAGCGAATCCACTTCCTCCGTTGATGTAGTGAGCCCCCAAGCACTTGATCAGCCACAGATTCGGGTAAAAGGGGGCCTGCAGCATTTGGATCTTCAAGCGTGGGAACCTCCCTTTCAGAAATACGTCGCCTATTTACACGCTGGCGAAGGTGCTGCATCGATGTCTGCTGCTATAAAATTTGACCTCGCTTTTGAGCGTTTAAATTTTGGTGAGCTTACTTTGGAGTCGCTGGCGGTTAGGGGTGGGCAGGCTGACGGCGGCTGGTTGGTGCAACTTGAAAATGAAAAAATCTTCGGGTCAGTCAGTGTGACCAAAGATCAACCTCTTCAGGTTCAGGTAGATTACATTCGCTGGGATATACCCGTACCAGAAACGCCTGATCAGGCGGCAATTCCTTGGCTTAAAGGTTTGGTTGCTGACGTTGATAGAAATCAAATACCTGCGATGAATCTTTCCATTAACGAGATCTCTCTGAACGGAAAAGCCTATGGCAGCTGGAGTGGGCATTTTCATGTCGATCACCAAGGGTTTTACCTTCAGCAGCTAAAAGGCTCAGTTCGGGGGGTGGATATTTTCGGTGAGAACGATAGTGAAGGAGCGCAGTTGAGCTGGATGCTCAGTGATACTGAATCGCTATCGAGTTTTCAAGGGCGCCTCCGAGCTAAGAGGTTGGCAGGTGTTATCGATAATTGGGGGTTGCCGCCCACGCTAGAAGCTGAAAGGGCCGATGTTTTGTTGAATGCGGAGTGGCCAGGGGATCCGCTTCAGTTTTCATTACTGAGTGCAGATGCTACATCGCAGTTTGAATTTCGAAAAGGCCGATTCTATAGCAGTCCTGGTCAGGCCAGCAGTACGTTTTTACGACTTGTGGGTTTGTTCAATTTTGATGGCTGGGTTCAGCGCCTGCGCTTGGATTTTTCCGACGTTTACTCAAAAGGTACTCCTTTTGAGTCTGTGACCGGCACTTTCAGTCTCGATGATGGTGTTTTGCATCTTACCGAGCCAGTCGAAGTCAAAAATACCTCTTCTCGTCTTCAAATGGGCGGAAATATTAATCTTCGTAATGAAACCATAGATACATCATTAGTGGCGACGTTACCAACGGGGGGTAACGCTACCTTCGTAACGGCTATGGCCGTAGGCTTGCCGGCGGCGGCGGGTGTTTACATCGCAAGTAAGCTTTTTAAAGATCAAGTTGATAAGGTCTCTAGCCTAAGCTACAAAATAAGCGGCACGTGGACGGATCCTAAAATCCGCTTTGATAAACTGTTTGACAACAAGTCGGCAGAGGGGGCTGCCAAGAAAAGTCAGGATGAAGTTGAGCAGAAGGGTGCTGTGCAGTGATGCTTTTTTTGTTGTCTTCAAGTTATTTTCATGAAATTGAAACATAACACTTGCGTGTATTTTCTCCCCCTGTATAGTGCGCACCTCTTGAGTTGGCGGCATCGCCAAGTTGAGTTCGGCGAGAGTAGCAAGCTCCAAGAAAGTTCGGG
>CBFHKY010000020.1:0-7078 GCA_965656525.1 Pseudomaricurvus sp.
AGATGCATAGAATGACCTCCAAATTCAAGAGTTTGGTAGTTTTGTGTTCATAAGTAAAACGCCGTTGTAAATCACCCTAGTCAGGTCATTCATTGATTTGCCTTCATCATCTCACCTTCGGATATTTCACCTTCTACATCCGGTAGAGCGCTTCTCGGTAGAATTATCGCATTTCTCTTCCGCGGTCGTATCCTATGGCTTTATTGGTTGATAATTCAGGTGGGCATCGGCAAAGTTCGCGCCTGCCTTGGCAAAGACCTTTAGGTTCCTTCACACAGAGGATACGCGGTGGCCTGTTGTTAGGCTATGCCACCCAAAACCTAATAACAACTGGTGTATATTATGTGGTTGGAAGTAGGATAATTACTGGGTTGATAAAGTGCTTTTAGGTAGCTCCACAACCAGCTTGTTGGTTTTTGAAGAGAGGTACAATTTTTCCAGAAGCCTTTAAATCATCTAAATAGTCCGCCCACCATTGCATCATAAGCTTTCGCTCATCAAGATACCGCGCATGGTGGGTATAAGCCGCCCGCACTCCATTTCGCTCCATATGTGCTAACTGTCTTTCAATAGCATCTGGATTAAAGCCTGTTTCATTGAGGATACTAGACGCTGTAGCCCGGAAGCCATGAGGGTTAGCCTTGCTCTTGCCTTGATGCTCACCATCAAAACCCAGCTTAAAGATGGCTCGCCTCATAGTGTTGTCACTCATGGGCTTTGTTCTTTCTCTTTCTGATGGAAACAGCAACGGGTACTGACCGCTGATCTCAGAAATTTGTTCGATCACCCCCAAAGCCTGCTTGGACAAAGGCACAATATGATCAGTCCCCATTTTCATTCGCTCACCGGGTATTCGCCACATGTCCTCGTTCAAATCAAACTCACTCCAACTTGCTGAGCGCAACTCACCGGGACGAACAAACGTCAGCACCAACAATTCGACGGCTAACTTTGTCAACAGACGACCGGTTTCGGCATAGCCATCTAATGCCCGTAGGAATCTCGGTAGCTCTTCCCTAGGTAAGGAAGCCCTATGACTGGCTTTTCGAGTTTTGCCAATACCAGATAGCTCTGCAGCTGGATTATGGGTAAGACGACCAGTTTGGACGGCGTACTTACAAACACGCCGAATATCTTGTAGGACCCTTTGAGACACATCCAAGGCATCCCGACTCTCGATAGAACGAATTACTGCAATGATATCTTGGGGGTGTATTTCAGCCACAGGCTTGTTACCTAGCGCCGGAAATGTATTGTCTCGCAAACGCACCCAGACCCTGTTGGCATGATCATCCTTCCACGTGCCCTTTTGGTGATTCCACCATTCTTCCGCTAAAGCTTTGAAAGAAGATGCCAATTCTTCCTTTCTTAAAAGCTTGTCACGTTTCTTTTGAGCACCAGGATCTATACCTGCCAGTAATTGCTGCCTTGCTTCCAGAACCGCCTGCCGGGCTTGCTTCAAGCTCACCTCCGGATACACCCCCAAAGCTAGGGTTTTCTGACGCCCATCAAAGCGGTATTTTAGTCGCCAATATCGACTGTCATTTGGCTTGATTAACAGCCTCAACCCCTTCTCATCGGACAGCCATTTATCTTTGTCAGAAGGCTTGGATTGCCTAATTTGAACGTCTGTAAGAGCCATGTGGTGCTACTTTTTAAAATTGAACCGAGATAGCACCAAATGTAGCACCAAATAGCACCAGATCACAACGGACAGCAAAGGACGAGAGAAGACAACAAGCTAGCCTAAGCCCCCTGTATTCACAGGGCTTACGGACAATTGAGGACTTTATAGGAAGTTAAGATGGTGCCCGGAGCCGGACTTGAACCGGCACAGCCTAACGGCCGGGAGATTTTAAGTCTCCTGTGTCTACCGATTCCACCATCCGGGCTTACATGAACACTTTGGCTGGGAATCGGCAAGTAATGCACCAGCGCCAAAGCGGGGCAAACTTTAACTCACACGCACAATGAAATCAACAAAATCATAGGCTTATCGTCAATTTTTCATAAAAATAACAGGCGCTTAAGCACTTTGATTAATTTGTCGCTAATAGGATTATATTTTGATCAGACTGATGGCGAATGCCAAGGAAGAAATTGGAGGCGCGGGTCGGAATCGAACCGGCGTACACGGAGTTGCAGTCCGCTGCATGACCACTCTGCCACCGCGCCTTATTTAGTCAGCTGTTGCCTTGTTTAAGCCACACTGCTAAATCTTGTTTAACCAGAAGGATCTGCTCAAACAAGCCACCTTACCCGTCGGGTGAGGTGGCACGCATTGTACGGAAATCTTCTTATGAGTCAAGACGTTATTCACTCTCTGACATTAATTCTGGCCACGCGGCTTTCAGATACAAAATCATTGACCAAAGTGTCAGTGCTGCAGCCACATAAAGCGTAATGACGGCAAGAAAGTGTAAGTTAGGTTGCCCAAGAGGATCAAAAGCCAGCAAGGCAATAATGGCAACCATTTGAAAGGTGGTTTTGACTTTGCCGATATAAGATACCGCAACGCTGGCGCGCTTACCCAGCTCTGCCATCCATTCGCGCAAAGCCGAAATGACTATCTCGCGCCCGACAATAACCACCGCTGGCAGAGCAAACCAGACAGAGGCATGCTCACCGACTAACAGCACCAACGCCACGGCCACCATAAGTTTGTCCGCAACGGGGTCTAAGAAAGCGCCAAAGGCGGTAAACTGATTGTAGCGGCGCGCCACATACCCATCGAGCCAATCCGTTATAGCGGCAACAGTAAAAATAAAAGCACAAGCAAGATTGCTCCACCCGAAAGGAAGATAAAAAACAATGACCAAGAGGGGGATCAGAATAATACGGAAAGACGTCAGTTGATTAGCAAGTGTCATAGGAACCCAATTTATACAACCCAAGGGATCGATTGTTTAAACACCAGTCGTAAATCAACTTTAGCAGCCGGCGCAGCATTTGCTTGCAAGTTACTAGCTGTTCAATGTTCTGTAAATATCTTCCGCTATTTTTTTGCTGATGGTTGGCACTTTGGCTAATTCGTCTACATTGGCTTTTTGTATTTCTTGCAAACCGCCGAAATGACGTAATAGCTCCCGCCGACGTTTCGCACCTACACCGGGAATATCTTCTAGCCTAGAGGTGCGACGTTTTTTATCCCGTCGCTGCTTGTGACCAGTAATCGCGAAGCGGTGTGATTCATCGCGGATGTGTTGTATCAAATGCAAAGCAGGTGAATCGCCATCTACGGTGCGTTCGTCGCCTTCCAGAATCAAGGTTTCAAAACCGGCTTTACGAGTCGTGCCTTTAGCAACCCCTAGCAAGTAAACACCCGCAACACCCAGCTCGTCCAGTACGGCTTTAGCTGTGGAACGCTGGCCTTTGCCACCATCAATCAGTAGTACATCGGGCAGCTTACCCTCACCCTTTTGCAGGCGCGTGTAACGCCTTCTTAGAGCTTGCTCCATCGCGGCGTAGTCATCGCCACCGGTGATACCATCAATATTGAAACGTCGATAGTCACTTTTTAAAGGGCCATTGGTATCAAACACCACGCAGGAGGCCACCGTGAGTTCGCCGTGACTGTGACTGATATCAAAGCACTCTAACCGCTCTGGCATTTCATCCATGCCCAGCAATTCCTGCAGCGCTTCGAACCGCTGCTGAGTATTTTGCTTACTGGCTAAACGTGCCTGCAGGTTTTCTTTAGCTGCCGACATGGCCAGCTGCATCCATTTTTGTCGCTGGCCTCGCAGCTCGTGAACAAAGGCAATCTGTCGCCCCGTTTGCTGCTGCATGGCAGCACTTAGCACGTCAACCGAATCCGGTTGATGACTTAACAGCACCAATTTAGGTAGGTCTCTGTCGGCCGAGTGTAAATAGAACTGCCCTAAGAATGCTTCCAGAATCTCTTCTGTGGTTTGTTCGGCCCCAGGTTTGGGGTAATAATTCTTGCTGCCCAATATGCGCCCCTGTCGAACGTACAGTACATGCACGCACACCAAACCGCCCTGCTGATGCAAAGCCACTACATCCACATCACCCGTACCACTGTCGACAATTTGTTGTGACTGAACTTGCTTTAAGGCAACAATTTGGTCGCGGTAGGCCGCGGCTTTTTCGAACGCCAATTGCTCTGAGGCAGCCTCCATCAAATCTGCCAGTTCGACCACCAAGTCGTCATTTTTTCCCTGTAGAAACATTTCTGCATGACGCATATCAGCGCGGTATTCATCCTTACTGATGAAATCCACACAAGGGGCGGTACAACGATCAATCTGGTGCTGCAAACACGGGCGCGTTCGGTTACTGAACACACTGTCTTCACATTGACGTAGGCGAAACGTTTTTTGTAAGAAACTTAAGCTGGAACGAACTGCACCCGAGTTTGGAAAAGGCCCAAAGTAGCGCACACCTTTGCGCTTAGCGCCGCGATGTATCGCCAATCGAGGAAACTCATCACTACTGGTGAACATAATATAGGGGTAGGATTTATCGTCGCGCAGCAAGATGTTGTAGGGCGGGCGCTGCTGCTTAATCAAGTTTTGCTCTAGTAGCAAAGCTTCTGTTTCTGTAGACGTTATGGTGACTTCTATCTGGCAAATGCGCGACACTAAGGCTCGCGTTTTGGGCGCCAATCCAGCACTGGACTGAAAATAACTCGATAGACGGTTCTTCAGGTTTTTGGCTTTGCCCACGTACAAAATTTGCCCTTCCCCCCCGTACATCTGATAGACACCAGGCTGTCGAGTAACGTGGCGCAAAAAAGTTTTTGCATCAAAGGGGGTGTGCGGGTGCTGTGTGTCTTCAACCATAACGTTTTGAATACAGATAAGAAAGGAGAGTCAGACAAGAGAAAGCGACGTCACAATAACCCAAAGGTATGGCCCTTACGAATCTTTGTGCCGTTAAACAATCGACTCAATATCCAGCATGTTGTGTTTAACCGCTAACAAGGTCAGCTCAACATCACTGTTGATGCTCAGCTTTTCAAAAATGCGGTAGCGATAGCTGTTCACGGTTTTTGAACTTACACAGAAGCTGTCGGCAATATCGGGGGCTTTCTTACCTTTCGCAATCAGCATCGCGGTTTGAAGTTCACGTTCAGAGAGACACTCAAACGGGGATTGATCCTGCTTGCCCGAACCAAAGTTCTTCAGTGCCAACTGTTGTGCGATTCGGTTGCTCATATACAGATTGCCACTGCACACGGTTTTAATCGCCAGCAACATTTCATCAAGGTCGGCACCTTTCGACAAATAACCTAGGGCACCCGCTTGCAACAGGCGAGCAGGATACACATCGTCATCGCAAGCCGTCACGGCAATAATCTTAACGTGCTCATGGGCAGAAATCAGTTTCTTGGTGGCTTCTAAGCCCCCCATACCAGGCATTCGAACGTCCATTAAGATAACGTCTGGCGCGAGCTCGCGAGTGAGCTTAAGCGCATCTTCGCCCGTTGCCGCTTCACCCACCACGCGAAAATCGCTCACATCCTGGAGCATTCGCACCAACCCCATGCGAACCAATTCGTGATCATCGACCACCAGTATTTTTGTCACCAGAACATCCCCAATGCCTATTTACTTCAGGCTTTTTTATCAGGTTATGGTTTCCTACTTGTTTCAAGTCCCTGATTGCGTTGTAAATTTACCACTCACCACTGTAAATTCCCAGCAAAAAGCATCAGTAAGACGAACTTATCGATGGCACTCCAAACAACAATTGACCGCCCCCAAACAACGGTCAGCCGATCACAACATGGCGTTATGCCTGCGCTCAGACACCTGCCAATATTTGCCGAAAGGTTAAATTGATACGAGAGCCCAATGGGCGCTTCGACTTAGGAACGGCGTGCTGCCAATGAGATTGCAGTTCACCCTTCATCACCAGCAAGGAACCCGACTCTAAACGCACTTTAACTGCCGGATAAGAGCGTTTCTTGTGTCGCAGGTGAAAATCTCTGGGCTGACCTAGGCTCACTGAAGCGATTACCGGATGACGCCCCAACTCAGGTTCGTCATCGCTGTGCCAGCCATTACTGTCGCGGCCATCACGATACCAGTTGGCCAGCACTGAATTCATGGCCAATCCCTGTGCTGATAAGCGCTGGCGCAACGCCGAAAGCTGCGGATGCCAAGGCTGCAGCGTCAAACGATGACCGCTATAGCCGTAATGACAACCAGCATCGCCATACCATGCATTGAGCCGCGGGATTAAAACGTGTTTTCCAAATAAACGAATGGCGGACTGTTCCCAAATTAGCTCTTGTTGTAGCTGTTGCTGCAGCGATTCTTGTTGCTCGGGGGGAATCCAGTTGTGCCAGAGCCAAAGCTCACCTTCGGCGATGGGAATCTGTATCGGTTCGGGTGATTCATCCCTGAATAAGGAATCCTGTTTAAGGGAGGAACACAAAGAATCATCATCGGAAAGCATGTGTGATCGTCAGCTCTGTCAATCGAAATGGGTTGAGTACACTCGCGGCTCAATGTCTAAGGCAACGCCAAATTGCGCTCTAATGTCGGCTTGAATCGCTCTAGCCAATTGCAAAATTTTGGCCCCAGGTTCATGCCCAGGGTTCACCAACACCAGCGCTTGTTTATCATGTACTCCAACACCGTCAATGTGGCGCCCTTTCCAGCCCGCTCGCTCAATCAACCACCCCGCCGCCAGTTTGACGGCTGGCTCACTTGAGCCTTCTAAAGGCATCGATTGCGGGTAACCTACGATATCTGGGTACGTTTGCTGTAATGATGCAAATTGAGAACGATCAACCAACGGGTTTTTAAAGAAGCTGCCCACATTTGGAATGGTTGTTGGATCGGGCAGTTTACTCGCACGAATCGCACACACCGCTTCAAATACCTGCTGCGGGGTTGGCTGATCGATATTGTTGGCTTCAAAATATTGGCGCAAGGCTGGATAGCCTATGTTGCTGCAGGCTTGTGTGTTCAGCCGAAAAGTCACTGATGTAATGATGTAAGCATCTTGTAAGCGCTGCTTAAAGACGCTGTCACGGTAAGCAAAGTGGCAGGCATCGGCATCAAACGTAACAGGCAATCCACTGTTAATTTCGACCGCAGTGAGC
>CBFHKY010000020.1:7177-17278 GCA_965656525.1 Pseudomaricurvus sp.
TCTTCAAAACAATCCTTTAGCTCTACCCCGTAAGCACCAATATTCTGAATGGGCGCAGCGCCTACCGTACCGGGGATCAACGCTAAGTTTTCCAGCCCCCAGTAGTGAAAATTCATGCAGTGAGACACCCAATTGTGCCAGCTTTCCCCCGCGCCGACCTTCACCCAAATGTGCTGCTCGTTTTCCTGCTGCTCTTCTCGCCCATGAATCGCCATTTCAATGACCAGACCGCAGAAATCCTCTGTTAATACGATATTACTGCCACCGCCAAGCACCAAAATCGGCAGCGGCGTACCGCTGTCTCGCCCGTGCAACTGGCGCCATTTAAGCAGTGCCTGAAGCTCTTCTATGCTGGTCACTCGCGCCAGATACTGGGCCTTAGCGGGCACCCTCAGAGTGTTCATGTCAGTGAGGTCGGCATTATTAATCAAGGCAGGCACATTGCCACCCAAAGCTAGGCCAAAGGTCATTACGCTAACCTCGTGGTAATGATGTGTTGCAACAAGCCTTCAGAGGCCTGTTCAACCAAATCCACGACAAGAGCAAAGCCATCTTTACCGCCATAGTAAGGGTCTGGTACTTCTTCTGGGGCGCTTTCAGAAAAATCCAAAAACAAAGAGAGCTGAGCTTTACCGTCGGTGGGCTGAATGCCCTTTAGATCACTTAGGTTTTGATGATCCATAGCCAAGATGTAATCAAAATGGTGGAAGTCACTTTCACACGCCTGACGTGCTCGCTGATGGGATAGGTCTATGCCTCGCTGAGCGGCCATGGCAACGGATCGAGCATCTGGAGATTTGCCAATGTGCCAATTGCTCGTGGCGGCAGAATCTACCTTGATAACATGGCTAAGCTGTTGGCTTTTCACTAGCGCCTCAAACACACCGTGTGCTGTTGGTGAACGACAAATATTGCCCAAACAGACAAACAACACACGAATAGGCTCTTTGGATAACGCAGAAGGAGTCATAGTAAGACCGGCTAGCAATGAATGATGACTGAGAAAACCAACGGTTATGGCTAAGAGCGCTGAGCGATAACCGCACGCACGCGCTGTAAATCGGCGTCAGTATCCACACCGCCGGGCACCGCCGTACACGCTTGCGCCACATGAATTCGTTCACCTTGCCACAGAACACGAAGCTGCTCCAAGCTCTCCAGTTGCTCAATCGGTGCCGATGGCCATTGTACAAATCGGTTAAGCAAGCTAACTCGATAACCGTAGATACCAATATGGCGCTGAAACAAAGTACTTTCGGGCAAGGTGTCTTTGGTTGCGGCAAAGTCATCCCTAGGCCAAGGGAGTGGCGCACGACTAAAATACAATGCCAATCCATTAACATCGGCAACCACTTTTACCACGTTGGGATTGCAGAAATCTGCGGCCGAGCCAATGGGTTCACTTAAAGTCGACACACTGGCGCCTTGATTGGCAGCTAAGTTCGAGCCAACTTGATTGATGACCTCGGGTGGAATCAAGGGCTCATCCCCCTGCACGTTGACCACCAACTCGTCTTCATTCAACCCTAAAGCTGCCACCACTTCTTGCAGACGGTCGGTACCGGATTGGTGATCGACTGAGGTCATGCACACCTCGGCACCAAAGCTCAACGCAACGTCGTGAATACGCACATCATCGGTGGCGATAACAACCCTGCTGGCATCGCTTTTACAGGCTTGCTCGTACACCCATTGAATCATGGGTTTACCGGCAATGTCTTTCAGCGGTTTTGCCGGTAAGCGGGTCGATGCATAGCGCGCAGGTATGACCACAGTAAAACTCATAATACGTACTCTTGTTAATCGCTTCTTTGATCTTGGAGCCATCCATCAAACGTGTTCAGAAATGCGCTGGGAAGCTCCGCGGATACCGACAGGTACCACCAATCTCGTACCTTCGAAGGTGTATCAAGTAAATGCTCATTTGACGATGACGGCTTCAACAGTGCGCAACATTTCACCGCATCTTTGGCGGTCATAATTACCACGCTGTCTTCCATACCGGCAAAATCGGCCCAAGTAAAAGGGTGATGATCAGGAAACGACTGTGACTCAAAGACCAATTCTAGTTGTTGCAGTGTACGAAAAAATCGTTGTGGATTGCCAATGCCCGTCATGGCTTGCAACGGTTTATCACTTTTCCAAGGTGGCGAATCCAAGGGGAAAGACTCACTGCCGTTTACCCTATGCCAACGCAGAGGTTTTAATGTCATAACATGTGGTTGTGGCGCGCCTTGCGGCCAGTGACGCTGTAATTTATCCGCCAGCGACTTTGCTGGCACACCATTAATCAAGACACTGTTTACGCTGGCCAGACGAGACACCGGTTCGCGCAGCGGGCCGGCCGGCAAACAATGAGCGTTACCCCAACCGCGCTGGCCATCCAGTAAGCACAGTTCCCAATTGCGCGGCAATGCGTAATGCTGCAAACCGTCGTCGCTCAACAAAATGTCACAACCTTGTTCGATCAGGTATTCAGCGGCAGCGCGACGATTGGCATCCACGGCAACCGGACAATGAGTTTCTAGAGCTATCAGTAATGGCTCATCACCGCTGTACGCAGGGTGGCTCTGGGCATCGACCAGATAAGGATAAGTGGGCGCACGGCCGCCGTAGCCACGGCTAACAACACCGGGGTTCCAGCCTTGCGCGCGAAGGTGTTCAATTAACGCAATAATGGTGGGGGTTTTCCCCGTACCACCTAGGGTAATATTCCCCACAATGACAACGGGTACAGAGAGCGGCACCACAGACGCCAACTGTTGATGACGACGTCTTGCGGCTGCATATTCAAACAGCTTGCTCAGTGGCCACAAAAAAACCATAGCCAGCGAGAGCCACAGCCGACCCTCATACCAAGCGTTTAGCCACACACTTTCACGGCTGCTTGAAGACAAGAGGGTCAGCCTTCTGGAGCCGCTGCATCTGCAGGGTGTCGGGTGGTGATGCTAAGGTGTACAAATCCCAGCTGACCAGCGGCATCCATCGCCGTCACCACCGCCTGGTGCTGCGCCTTAGCATCAGCGGTAATGGTCATGGGTTGCTTGTTATCCCCCGCCGACAGTTTTTCGATCGCGGTCTTCAAGGTTTCGATTTTCTTATTCACTAGAGCCTGACCATTGACAGAGTAACTGCCATCGGCCGCAATCAAAATATCCATGGATTGTTGTTTTTGGGTGCTGGGTTCACCGCTGGCCTCGGGTAAATCCACACTCAAATGTGTTTCTTTGGTAAAGGTGGTCGAGACCATAAAAAAGATCAATAACAAAAACACCACATCAATGAGCGGTGTCAGGTTGACCGAATCTTCGGTGCTGGTTTGTCTTTTAAACTTCACAGATCCGCCTCAGCCGTTTTGCACGTCGACACGACGCTCGCTGTGTAAGGCATCAACCAATTTCACAGCCTCTTGTTCCATAGTGATCACTAATGCATCTACTTTTCGAGAGTAATATCGGTGCAACACCATCGCAGGAATCGCCACACAAAGCCCCGCCGCCGTGGTAATCAATGCTTCAGAAATACCGCCGGCGAGCACACCGGCATTGCCCGTACCCTGTACCATAATCGCGGTAAATACTTTGATCATACCAATCACAGTACCGAGCAACCCCAATAATGGGGCAATAGCGGCAATGGTACCGAGCACACCCAAATAACGCTCTAAATCATGTACTACTTTGCTGGCGGCCTCTTCGATGGAATCTTTCATCACTTCGCGGCCGTGGCGAGAGTTACTCAACCCTGCGGCCAAAATCATACCCAGTTCAGAAGTTTGCTTGAGTTCTTTTAAGCGCGCTGCATCGAGCTGATTGCTTTTGATCCATGTCCACACTTGAGCCAACAAATGTTTAGGCGCAATTTTGTTGGCGTTCAGTGTCCAATAACGTTCAACACCAATGGCAATAACTGCCACCGAACACAAAATGATCGGCAACATTAACCAGCCGCCTGCTGATACAATTTCCAGCACCGTTTGTTCCCCCAGAGACCCACTTGATTGTTTGCTGACCAAAACTGGTCAGTGCTTTTTCAGACACCGGACTTTACCACAACCGCTGCCGCTGAGAACTCCCTGTGAGCAAGTTTGCGTGCTGATGTCGCAACTAGACAGAAATTACAGGTGGTGTTTCCAGTGCCAATAACGGCGATGGGTTTCACGATAGGCCGACACACTCAACTCACCAGTGTCGGATACCTGTGCGGTGATCGTCCCGTGTTGCGCAGTATTATAGACACGCGCGCCGATGTTTCGATATCGATCCATGACCGTTGCATGAGGGTGTCCATAACGGTTTCTATAACCACTGGTGACAATGACAACGCGCGGTTGTAATTGATGCAGAAAAGCCACAGACGATGACGTTTTACTACCGTGGTGAGGCGCAATCATTACATCCACGGACTGCTGTAACCAAGGGTGGTGCAATAATTGATACTCGCGGGTAGATTCAATATCCCCCGGCAACAGCACTCGCACACCTCGAGCGCTGAGCAACATCACACAAGACGCATTGTTGGATGAGCCCCCATCCGCCTCCTCGGTGCGCAACCCTATTTGCTGAATACGCCACCCCCCTACCGACCATTCTGCATCGTGATCACAGGGTGCCATCGATGCCAATAACTCACGTTTTAATAGGCTTTCTTTTTGCGGTGGAACGCGGCCCGAAATCCACTGAGCGACCATCTCTGATTGGTTGAGGTCTTGTACGCCGCCGGCATGATCATTGTCCCAATGGCTGATCACGCCATACTCTATTTGCTCTATTTGCTGATAAGCCAACCAAGGCATCACCACTGTTTTTGCCGCACTAAAACTGCCAAAACTTGGACCGGTATCGTAGAGCATTTGTTCATAACCGCTGGATGCCACCACGGCTAATCCCTGCCCCACATCAAGTACATCAAGACGAGTCGCAGTGCCTTTTGCACTGGCAAAAAATACCGCAATAAGCAGCATGCCAGCCACCATTCGTGTGAACTTATTTAACGGTAACCACAGCAGTACGACTCCAAGCATGCCCAGCAATACGCCCAGCAAACCTGCAGCGCCATCAATAGACACTAAGCTCTTCTCAAGCCATGGCTGCAGGCCATACAATCCAGTTTCCAGCACAAGCAATAGACGGTGCGCCAGCCACCATAATGGTAGCGATGCCGACAACGACAGCGCACTCACCATCAACGCCAAAAGTACCACCGGCACCACAGCCATCGATACAAAAGGAATCGCTATTAAGTTCAATAAAGGGGACAGCGCACTCACCGGCATGCCCCAATAGCTCTGCAAAAACACCATGACCGCAAACAGTGCCAACTGTAGCTTGACCAGTAAAAACACCTTTTGCCGCCACGAAGGGTGAGTGCCATTCACCACCAACAGCAACAGCACACACACCGCTGTAAATGAAAACCAAAAGCCCGCCTCGAAAATGGCCAATGGTTGCCAACAAAGCACTAGGATCATGGCGATGCCGACCCCCTGCCAAGGGTTATAACGCTGGAACCGCAACCACCAGAATGCGGCGACCAAAACCATGATAAGAGCTCGCTGCGCAGACAATGAAAAACCCGACAGCCACGCATAGGCCGCAGCAGCTAAACAACCGGCCACCATTTGCCAGCGCGGTGTAAATACCTGTAATGGCCACCGCAGCGAGGCCGTACGTGCAATCAGCCCGCCCAACAAACCACCAAACCAAGCCGCCAAACCAACGTGCAAACCAGAAATAGCGACTAAGTGCGCCAAGCCCGAGTGTTGCAACACCGTGCGCTGATCATCCGTAAACCCACTGCGGTCACCCAACGCTAACGCCATTACTGTCGCGGCTGAAAAATCTTTAGGTAGGTATTGCCACACGGTATCGGCCAACCGCTGACGCCACTGCGCAACGCGGTTATCTTGCTCTGGTAAACGATGATTATGGTAATCAGCCCCCCAGCGTACATAACCCGTAGCACGAATCCCACGGCTAAATAGCCAGCGTTCATAATCGAAACTGCCAGGGGATGCATACCCGTGCGGCCGCTTCAGGCGCACTGTCCAACGCCATGCATCACCAGCGCGAATGGGCTGCTGATCATAACTGGCAAGGCGTAATTGAAGAGGAAAAGCTTGAGGCAGCGTATTCCCCGCTAGATTCGCAAGGTTCAAGGAAGGGTTGGCTTGAACGTCATGTACCGCAAAATTGAATCGCTGCAATCGGTCTGTGCGAGTGACAGGCCCCAGCACCACGCCGGCTACCTCGATATCTACACCTTCTTGTTCTGCGGGCACACTGTAGCGCAACTGCCAGCTGCCCCAAACCATCGCCCATAGCAATAAAAACAAAGGCAACAGCCACCGCCAAGATCCAGCGGGGGAGCTGTATCTGTACCGCAAAGGTAGGCGGCCAGCTAAATGCCTCGTAACCAATACAGCGGCCAAAATCAATAGAGGTAGCAATACACCAGCCAGCACCCACAATGGCGGTAGCGCTGGCATTAGGGCAGCCGCCACAAACGCCGCCAAACAGGCAAGCAGTAACTTCATTCCATCATCCTTGATAATTTAGTGATCGCGTTAAGGGATCAACTGTTAGTCAGCAAAAACTGTTATTCAAAAAATCCCCATGCTGATACCACACGCCATAGTTTGTCCAAATTCACGAGCTTGCTCTCGGTTTTCAGAACTAATGTTTTTGCGAACAATCAAAGGCTCCATGACTTTCTTCATGGGATACCCTTTAAGAATACGATCAACTTCTCGCACAGCATTAGTGCCATCATTACCGGCCGAAATAAACAGCGCGTAAGGGCGATTCAACTGATAGGGTTCAGCGGGGTAATAAGTGCGATCAAAAAAGTCCTTCAGCGCACCACTCATGTAACCAAAATTTTCTGGCGTTCCTAACAGCACCGCATCGCACCAAAGCAAATCTTCCAACGTCGCATCAAATGCTCGTCGGCAGCGACACTCTACTGTCTCGATCTCTTCTGCAGCGCCCTCACAAACAGCGTTGGCAAGCTGCTCAGTGTTGCCGCTCTGGCTGTGATAAACGACCAATAAATGCTTCATACGCAGACTCTGTCAAAAACGATATTATTCAAATGGATGGCCTTTCAAATACACAGTTACCGCTCTTATCGGTCGTTCTCGCCATCCTACTCGCCCCTCACTGCGATCTTTAATGAACCATAACAAAAGTGTGGCAATCTTCTCAATGACACCTCTGCACACAAAAACTGTTAAGCTCTGCCATTGGCAACGTTGACCCAATCACACCACACAGTAACCCGCAGACATGGCAACCATTGGTACCCACTACATCAAAAGCGCCCTAGGTGGCGCCATCGCTAGAGGCATGGACCCAAAGGCGTTATTGAGACAAGCTCGCATTCCTGAAAAACCTTTGCGCGACCCTAAAGCGCGCATTCATGTGGATCTAGTCGCCAAGCTCTATGAGGGTATCGCAAAAGCGTTAAACGATGAATTTATGGGGTTTACTGAACGCCCTTGCAAAGTGGGTACGTTCGCCCTAATGGCTGAGTGGGTTTCCAGCGCCGAAACGTTAGAAGAGCTACTGAATCGCGGCATTCGCTTTTACAACCAGATTACCGATGAACTGCAAATGTCATTGCAGTACGAAGGTGAACACGTCTATCTAACGACTGTTTTTCGTCGCCCAGAATTGGATTTTGAACACTTTTATATCGAGTACTGGCACGTTATCTGGCACCGCTTTGCCAGCTGGTATATTGGCAAACCTATTAAGCTGTTGGGTGCCTACATCAATTACACCCCAATGGATGCCGAAGAGTTTCGCGTGTTGTACCGCTGCCCAACGTATTTAAAAAGTAAAGTAAATCGTTTGGTGTTTCATCGCAGCTACCTTTCCCAGCCTTTAGTAAAAAGTCAGCGCGAGTTACAGGTTTTTTTACGTCGGGCACCCATTGATTTACTCACCATTCCCGGCGAAGACACCAGTTTAACGGCACTGATCAATCAACTGCTGGCCCCAAAAAGCCAGAGTCGGCTGCAGCTTCCAAATTCTCAGACGATAGCCCGCGAGCTGGGGATGAGCGAACAAACCTTGCGCCGAAAATTAAACGCTGAAGGCACCAGCTACCAACAAATTAAAGACAATTTACGCAGCGATTTAGCCGCAAAGCTTTTAGGCAATCGCAATTTAACGATAGCCGAGGTGGCCCATCAGCTGGATTTCAGTGAACCTCGAGCTTTCACACGTGCTTTTAAACAGTGGACAGGCCTAACACCAAGAGTATTTCGCGCCACGCGTCAATCCAGAAAAAAAACAAGCTAAGCAAGCACTCAAAGCTTCATCACCAAAACGTTGGCGGCCAAACCAACACCCCTTTCATTGGTCGATGACTGCCATTCCCGTTCGGCTCTGACAACAAGCTGAAATCCCCTTGCGGCTCAACATGGATCGGCAGCCATCCCGGAAGCGCCTCATGCACCGCTGTTAAATCGACGGAAATGACGTCCGAGGACGATATTTCAGCCAATACTTCATTGACCTCGAACGCATTGAATTCAGAAAGGTTTTTTGGCCAAACTTCTTGCAAGCGCTCTTCCAGCGTAGTGCAATCTGGTGGCGCATCATTAGAAACGGGCACATAAAAGCCCTCCATTGAGCGCTCAGCCCAGCCATTAAAAGAGGCTGTCGTCTTCTCGCCGACCCAGCTGCGCCAGCAAAGCCCCGTACTGGCCTTCAAAATCAGCCCAGCTTGCACACTATTAAACAAAGCGACATATTGATGATCCACTATACTTACTCCCAACTTTAAAAGACCTCAGGGCAGGACAATTCATGGTATTACGGGGCAAGTCCAAGCCTCTGTAATCGCGTTATACCGCTATCTCAAGCAAACCACTAGCCTGATCAGTACGCTCATCGCTAACGCTACGTGCAATAAAAGCGTGTATTTTAGGCAAGGGTTGTGGAAATCACCCAAAATTTGAGAGCGATTTTGTCTATTTTAAATAATGTTTTTTGTTACTATTTTTTAGCGTGTTTTAGTTTTTATCATTTAAATACAATAAGTTAGAAAAAAATAAGCGAATCAACCCTGTGTATTGGTAGTTTCCGTTATAGACATTAAGCGTTATTATTCGCGCGCTTTAAACAGGGTTCAAGGGCAATACCGTCCGGGGCCTTAGGAAAGAACTCCCAATAAGATCGTTTGGAATCGGAAGATTATGACAAAATCAACCAAACCGCTGGCTTCTCTGGTCAATCCTTTTGATACAACCAAAGAAGTGGAATTCAGTGTTCCAGGTCAGGCTTCATACGTGCCTGGTCTGTATGAAGAAAATCTGAAACAAGGCTATGAACTGTTACAGCGCCCTCGCAAAGCAGCCGGTGTTCCAGCCATAGAACGTCAGCATGCCAAGCAGCGCATGACCATTTGGGAGCGCCTTGCCTTCCTGACGGACGAAGATCCACAGGTTCTGTTCCAAAACTGGGGTAAAAACCTCGACGGTGCGTCTATCGTAACCGCCATCGTCAAAATCAACGGCCGCGATGTGGCCGTATACGGTCACGACTTTACTGTGCGCGCTGGCTCCATGGATGCCACTAACGGTAAAAAACTGGCCCGCCTGTTCGAGTTGTGCGGCAAACGCCGCATTCCTTTGGTTGGCATGAACGATTCCGCAGGTGCTTTCGTCCCCGCAGGTGTGGGTGGTTTGGACGGCTACGCCGAAGCCTTTACCGCACTGCGTAAAATCAGCGGTGTTGTCCCTTCTATTATGTGCATGTTTGGGTTTAATGCCGGTGGTGGTTCTTACTTACCACGTCAGGGTTCTTTCCTAATCCAACCTAACGAGACCTTTTTTGGCCTGACCGGCCCCGGTGTTGTGAAATCTGTACTGGGTGAAGATGTCACTCCAGACGAGCTGGGTGGACCCGGAGTTCACAGTCAATCTGGTGTAACCGATTTTGTGGTTCCCGATGAAGTGGCCGCACTGCGCAAAGTGAAAGCACTGCTGAACTACATCCCTGACAATAATTCTGTATTGGCGCCCTTCCAACCGACGTCTGATCCGATTGACCGCAAAACGTGGGACATCGACATTCTGTTGAAGAAAGCCTT
>CBFHKY010000020.1:17377-34187 GCA_965656525.1 Pseudomaricurvus sp.
CAACGCTTTTGGTGGTGCTTACGCGTCTTACAACAACTACCCTACCGGTGCTGACTTTGTCTGCGCTTTGCCTTCTACCCGCGCAGCGGTTATGGGCCCAGCTGGTGTCGAATTCGTTTATAAAAACGAAGTAAGAGCCATTCGCGCCGAAGTGAAAAACCGCATCGCCGCTGGTGAAGCCGAAGCCGAAGTACTGGCTTGGCAAGCAGCTCAAGACAAAGCTCTGAAAGACCGTTATGAAGCGGAATTGATGAACCCTAACGAAGCCCTGAGTCTGGGCTCTATTTCTCAAATTGTTATGCCTTCTGAATTGCGTGAAGTGCTGTGTAAACAAATGGCCTTCCATTTGGGTCACTACACACCTGAACCATTTGCCGGCCCGCAGCGCGAATTCCATTAAGGACCGCGCCGTACACGAGTAAATGCGTAACTGAAACAGGCAACGAGACCAACAAATTTAAAGAGGCTAGAGCCGTGAAGCACAGCAACACTAACTATCTGAACAACCCCCTGATCCACAAGGATCGCCGTTTGGCCAACGCCGACAGCGAGTGGGTACGTAGCTTTGATTGCACAGGCATGCGTCCGCTGATTATCTGTCGCGGCCCCATTCGTAAAGAAGCTATCGATGTTTTCGAAGAAATGGGCATCGAGCACTACGGTATTTTATTGTCTGAGAAAGACAGTATCACCTATCAAAATGCGCTGGCTCCTGAACTACGTAAGCTGACAAACCCTTCTCATATTCACCGTGTACCCGACTATACCGGTGCCGATAAAGAAGAGCGTGCGCAGCGTATCAAGCAAATCATTAATATCGCCAAAAGTAATGATTACAACTCCATCTTCGCAGGCTACGGCTTTATGTCGGAAGACGCGGAAATGGTGGAAGCCATGGAAAACGCTGGCCTGAACTTTATAGGCCCTTGCTCTTTCACGCAGAAATCTGCAGGCATGAAAGACCAAGCTAAACGTACCGCATTGGAAACAGGCGTATCGGTAACCCCGGGTGTCAACAACGCCACCAGCTTGGCTCTTTTTGCCAAACACGGTAAAGACGGCTTAGCGAAATGCGCAGCCGACAACAATCTAACCGTTGATTTTTCGGCCTGCAAAGACGAAGAAGAACAGGCATTGGCACTTTTGGCCGCGTCTTACGATGCAGGCATCGATATCATCAACGCTGCCGATATCGGCCTAGCGCTGCAAGTTGAAGCCAAACGCATGTTGGCTGAAAAACCCAACAATCGCTTCCGCCTAAAAGCCATTGCCGGTGGTGGTGGTAAAGGTCAGCGTATTTTACAAGCCGCCAACTCTTACGAAGGTGCCACCTTAGAAGAAAAGGTTGAGAAAGCCGCCGCCAATGTGCCTTCACTGGTACTTGAGTGTTTAATCGAGCTGAAAACTAACGGTGTAGGCGACAACAAAAACGTTCTGATCGAAATGAACATCGACACCACTCGCCACCAAGAAATTCAAGTTGTGGGTAATGGCGAATGGTGCATGACCATGGGTGGCCGTGACTGCTCGCTGCAGATGCACGAACAAAAACTGTTGGAAGTTTCTGTAACTGAAGAAGAGTTGAAAGATGCCATCGCAGTTGCAGAAGCTGCAGGCAAAACGGCCGAAGCCGAACAACTGAAAAAAGACTTAGTGATCCTAGAAAAAATGGAACACGAAGGTGCTGTATTTGGTGAAGCCGTAAAACTCGATTCTGTTGGTACCTTTGAGTGTATCGTCGACGGCGAATCCCACTACTTTATGGAAATGAACACCCGTATTCAGGTGGAACACCGCGTAACTGAGCTGTGTTACAAGCTGAAGTTCATCAACCCAGACAACCGTGAAGATTACTTTATTGCCGAATCACTGGTTGAGGTGATGGTATTGATTGCCGCTCACGGCACCAAACTGCCAAAGCCTGAGCGCATTCTGCGCAGCAAAGCGTCGGTAGAAGCGCGTATGAACGCCACCAACCAAGCTCTGCAACCCAACGCCGGCGGCGTGATCGAAAACTGGTCAAACACCATTGAAGGCGAAATTCGTGACGACCAAGGTATCAGCCTGCACAACCCTGATACCGATGTTTTCATGAAGTACCACCTTGCCGGTGCTTACGATTCAAACATCGCCCTACTACTAACCGTCGGTGATGATCGCACCAGCACTTACGATGCTATGGCTGAAGTGCTACGTGTGACTGAGTTGCGCGGCAAAGATTTAGCCACCAACCTAGAGTTTCACTATGGTCTGGTAAACTGGTTCTTGGGCAACAACATCAACGCTCGTCCAACTACCCGTTTTATTGTGCCTTACCTGACCGCTGTTGGCTTACTGAAACAAGAAGCCAACAACTTGGATGTAGGCTACGCCTATCAACAAGTTTGCGCCAAGCTGCTAGCAACTTGTGACGCCGACGATGAAAAAACTGCTTTGAAAGCTGTATTGGATCGCAAACAGCTGCTGCTGACACGCCCAATGAGCAAATTACTGGCTGAGCCACATTTGCTAGCGGGTTGGTTAAGTGTTAATCAACCTGCGTACTGTATGGAAGGTGGCAAACTGACTTGGCATCAAAACCCTGTACGCATTCTGGCAGAGACTTATCACTTCCTTAATATGGACTTCTGCGACAGCAAAGCCGCTGCTGAAATGATCTGGGATCACGATAACAACATCCTTCAGCAAGCCCTGTCGTTCTACGATGCCATCGAAGAAAAACTGGGCACCAGCAACTACGATGAGCTGGTTTCTCTGCTCGCCGGTGCGGCACCAGCAGGTATGGATACAGCCCAATGGGCTGCCGTACAGGCAGCACATACTGGCTACCAAGCAGGCAGTGAAATTCTAGGCCTGTTACCGTACATTGGTTTCCGCACCAGCTTCTTTGAGCTGAGCGTGAACGAAGATCTGAGTATACATATTCCAGATCGTTTAACCGATGAAGCGCTTCAGAAGACCATGGCTAAGGTTTTGGTACCACCACCGGTTGCTAAGTCTGATGAGATTTTGGCCCCAACTGGCGGCATGTACTACTCTTGCGAAGCCCCTGGTATGCCGGCCTTCGTTGAAGAAGGCAGTCACTTTAATGCTGGCGAGCCGCTGTACATCATCGAAGTTATGAAGATGTTCAACAAAGTCATTGCCCCCTTCTCTGGCACCATTGAAAAAGTGCTTGTAGACATGGATGGCAGTATCATCAAGAAGGGTCAGCCTATCTTCAAAATCACCCCTGATGAAGTGGTTGTGGTTGAGAGCGATGAAGAAATTCAGGCTCGCCGTAGAGCCGAGACAAATGTTTTCTTGTCTCAGCTAACTTTGATCAACGCGTAAGAGGAGTCGATCGATGATTGTTGCACTGGATCACATCGCCATCGCTGTACCCGATCTAGAAAAGGCCATTAAGCGTTTTCTAGAGGACTTTGGTCTTAAGTATGAAGGCACGCAAGACGTGCCCGCGGCAAAAACCAGCACAGCGTTTTTCCCGCTGCCAGAGACCAGCATTGAGCTGGTTCACCCTCTTAACGGCGAAGGCCCCATTGCGGGTTATTTAGAAAAAAAAGGGGGTGGCTTACACCATCTTTGCTTCCGTTCTGATGACATCGATGCGGATGTCGCACGGCTAAAAGAAAAAGGGTATAAGTTTCTATCAGAGGAACCTTCTATCGGTGCTCATGATTGTAAAGTGATCTTTATTCACCCGAAATCATGTGATGGTGTGTTGATCGAACTCAATCAACCGCAAGGCGACCACCACTAACACTAAGTTATGGTTCCACCTTGGTTTAAGTGCACTGATGTGGAACCGCACAACCCCAAGATCTCTGCGATCGAGATTGGGAATTTTTTTGATAGATCGTTTAAGATCTTAAACGATCTATCAACTGACTCATGATGCGTTTTGTCGCCCAATAGGCAGACAAAGCCTGACCTGACACGAGAGTAATCTTTATGTCCGATGATAAGAAACCTACTTTAGAAGAATGGGAAGCCTTAGCCACCAAACAGCTGAAAGGTAAATCCCCTGCCGACTTAACGTGGAATACTCCTGAAGGTATCGACATCAAGCCGCTATACACCGCCGCTGATCTTGAGGGCCTGGAGCACACAGACACCTTCCCAGGTATGGCTCCCTACGTACGCGGCCCCATGGCCACCATGTACGCTGGTCGCCCTTGGACCATTCGTCAGTATGCGGGCTTTTCGACGGCTGAAGAATCTAACGCCTTCTACCGTAAAAACTTGAAAGCTGGTGCGCAAGGTGTCTCCGTTGCCTTTGACTTGGCGACTCACCGTGGTTACGACTCTGACCACCCAAGAGTATCGGGTGATGTAGGTAAAGCCGGTGTCGCTATCGATTCCGTCGAAGATATGAAAGTGTTATTCGATGAGATTCCTCTAGACCAAGTGTCAGTTTCTATGACCATGAACGGTGCTGTATTACCGATTCTGGCCAACTACATCGTTGCCGCTGAAGAGCAAGGGGTAACTCAGGACAAACTCGCAGGCACCATTCAGAACGACATTCTGAAAGAGTTTATGGTCCGTAACACCTACATCTACCCCCCACAACCTTCCATGAAGATTATCGGCGATATCATTGGTTATACCTCTGAGCACATGCCGCGCTTCAACTCCATTTCCATCTCTGGCTACCACATTCAGGAAGCCGGTGCCGATGCAGCTTTGGAGCTGGCCTACACCCTGTCTGATGGTCGCGAGTATGTCAGAACCGCTCTGGCTGCTGGTCTGGATGTGGATAAGTTTGCGCCTCGTCTGTCCTTTTTCTGGGGCATCTCCATGAACTTTTACATGGAAATCGCCAAACTGCGTGCTGGTCGCCTGTTGTGGAACCGGATCATGGCGGAGTTCAACCCCCAGAATCCAAAATCTTCCATGCTGCGTACCCACTCACAGACCTCGGGCTGGTCATTGACCGAGCAAGACCCATACAACAACGTGATCCGTACCACCATTGAAGCAATGGCAGCGGTATTCGGTGGCACTCAGTCATTGCACACCAATGCTTTGGATGAAGCGGTTGCCTTGCCCACTGAGTTCTCAGCTCGTATCGCACGAAATACCCAAATCGTCATCCAGGAAGAAACCGGCATTACGGCCGTAGCCGATCCTTGGGGCGGCTCCTACATGATGGAGAAGCTCACACAAGATATCGCCGATAAAGCTTGGGAGCTGATCGAAGAAATCGAAGAAAACGGCGGCATGGCCAAAGCCATCGAAGCTGGTTTGCCAAAACTGCGCATTGAAGAATCCGCGGCGAAAAAACAAGCCCGTATTGACCGCGGTGAAGATGTGATTGTTGGTGTAAACAAACACGTACTGGAGAAAGAAGACGATCTGGATATCCTGAACGTCGATAACGTCCGTGTACGCGACTCTCAAATCGCTGGTCTGAAAAGACTTCGTGCCAAACGTGACAACGATGCAGTAAAAGCAGCACTTTCCGCCATTACTGAAGCCGCTAGAACAGGCCAAGGCAACCTACTCGACCTGTCTGTTAAAGCCGCTCGCGTACGCGCTACTGTTGGTGAAATCTCTGATGCTATGGAAGAGATTTTCGATCGCTACAACGCCCAGGCTCGTACCATTTCTGGAGTATACGGCGCATCTTATGAAGACGATGCCGATTGGCAAGCCATCAAGTCAGACATCGAAGCGTTCCAAAACGAGAACGGTCGCCGTCCGCGTATGCTGGTGTGTAAAATGGGCCAAGATGGACACGACCGTGGTGCTAAAGTGATCGCCACTGCGTTTGCCGATGTAGGCTTCGACATTGACTTGTCACCGATGTTTTCAACCCCCGAAGAAGTCGCTAAACAAGCGGTTGAAAACGACGTGCATGTAGTCGGCGTATCCTCTCAGGCGGCCGGCCACAAGACACTCGTGCCAGAACTGATCGCAGAACTGAAGAAACAAGGCGCGGATGACATCATCGTTGTGACCGGAGGCGTGATTCCAAAACAGGATTACGACTACCTCTACGAAGCCGGGGTGAAAGGCATTTTTGGTCCTGGCACCAAAATCCCTATTTCAGCGCGTAAAGTACTGGATGAAGTGCGTAAAGCCAGCCGTTAACACTGCTTTTCCATTTCGCACTGGAACATGGCACGGCCCTCTTCTGAAAGGCCGTGCTTCAGGTCTTCACCCCCGTCTGGGGGTTTTTTTTAGGTTTCACGCTGACTCATGATCGAGTAAAGCACTTTTTGTCAGAAGCGTATGTCGCAGAATTACTCCTCCGACAACCACATCAGAAAGGCTGAATGGTATATGGCACCCGTTGATTTAAATTTGCTGCGCCAGGGCAATCGTCGTGCATTGGCAAAAGCCATCACGATGGTAGAGAGCCGATTAGACAACCATCGTGCACAAGCGCAGGAAATACTGGAAGAAATCGTACCCGACACTGGTAACAGCATCCGAATAGGTATCAGTGGTATTCCTGGTGTGGGTAAATCCACGTTTATTGAAGCCTTTGGTCGATATTTAATTCAACAAGGTAAAAAAGTGGCCGTATTGGCGGTTGATCCATCATCGCCTGTACGCGGCGGTAGTATTCTTGGCGATAAAACTCGCATGGAGCTGCTCTCGCGTGAAGAAAATGCGTTCATTCGCCCGTCTCCATCCGAGGGCGCGCTTGGAGGCGTTGCGCAAAAAACTCGTGAGAGCATGCTTTTATGCGAAGCCGCAGGATACGATGTTATTCTTGTGGAAACGGTAGGCGTGGGCCAGTCTGAATATCAAGTAGCGGGTATGGTCGACTTTTTCCTTGTGCTGATGATTCCTAATGCCGGCGACGAACTGCAAGGTATCAAACGTGGCATTATGGAAATGGCAGACGCGCTGGTGATTAACAAAGCTGACGGTGAAAGCTTAAATTTGGCCAACCAAACACGTCAACACTACCAGAATGCATTTCACTTAATTAAACATGGCAGCTTTTGGAGCCCCCGAGTCGAAACTTGTTCCTCCCTTAAAAACGAGCGTATCAATGATATTTGGGAAATGATCACCGAATATCAAGCTTTAGCCATCGAACACAAAGCCTTTTATGAAAAACGCGCGCACCAAAATCATGAATGGATGTCCAAACTGATTCATGAAATGCTGGAGATGCGTTTACGCAGTAACCCACGCGTCAAGCGACTCATGCCAGAGCTGCAACATGAAGTTATTACTAATCAAACTACCGCGTACAATGCAGCCAAACAGATTGTAGAGCTGCTTTGAGTCGACAGCGTCAGTCAACACCTTACTATTTGGCAAAGTTTGTCGATATCAAGAGCATGATGCCCCCCGAGGACATCTATTTAACCGTTGTAGCGGGCGCTCTTCTACTAGAGTTGTCATGTTTTTGTCGGCATAATTGCCCCTCTCTAAATAGAGCTCAGTAGTTGGATGCCTAGAAAGCTATTTAAACGTTGGTTGCCGAACCCTGCCGAATTTAGAAATCGTCCGGCACTCGCCTTTATGAGCAACCTACTACAGGATCCTTATCTATTTCATCTGAATCGCCACTCGGTCTCTGGCGGATTCCTGATCGGCTTGTTCATCGCTTTTTTGCCCATACCTGGACAAATGCCCCTAGCGGCACTACTGGCGTTTTTATTTCGCGTGAATATGCCCTTGTCTGTGGCTTTGGTATGGATCTCCAACCCTCTCACTATGGCCCCCATTTTTTTTGCCACTTACGAACTGGGGCGTTGGATACTGGATTCGCCACCGGTAACCTTTTCTATTGAACTTTCTCTTCACTGGCTCACTAGCGAGTTCACCAAGTTTTGGAAGCCACTTCTAGTCGGCAGCTTAATAACAGCCATCGTTATGGGGGTTTTAGGCTACATTACCATTCAAATATTCTGGCGCTGGCATGTATTAAGAAGCTGGAACAGGCGTAAACTTCGTCGACTCACGCCCGAAAAAAGGAAAGGTTGAATTTTTCTTCAATCACACAAAAACTTTTACTCCCTACCTTTTGTCTTTCTATATCAAACTCTTTAATACGCTGAATCTAGCCATAGCAAATATAAAGGCAAGCCTAAATCTTTTATAAGTACAGTTGTGGTCTACACTGAGTAGATAGTCTGACAACTGGCAACACCATGCGCCTTCACCGTCAAAGCTTTACCAGTAAAACGCCCTGGCTTGTTTTAGGGGCTTCTGTGTGCTTGAGTGTATTTGCCGCTTTGATGACCGAACAACAAAGCCAATTAGCGAGAGAAGAGCGCTTTATTCGTGAAGTTGATAATCTACGCTTTGATCTACTCAAGCACATGCAAACCTCCATCAACTTGCTAAGATCTGGCGCTGCTTTATTTGAAGCATCTTCTGAAGTTAGCCGTAATGAATGGCATTCGTTTTTTGACGCGATAAACTTAACCAACCACCACCCAGAAATCCAAGGTGTAGGTTACAGCCCTTATGTTAGTGATACCGAAAAACAACACCTCGAAAATATAACTCGTCAAAAGAATAAGAACTTTTTTACTATCTTCCCGCCAGGCCAGCGGAGCCATTACACTCCTATTCTGTACCTAGAGCCTTTCGATTGGCGTAATCAACGAGCTTACGGATACGATATGTATTCAGAACCAACTCGTCGACATGCCATGGACACCGCACGTCAAACGGGTTTACCCAGTATGACGGGACCTGTCAAATTGGTACAAGAAACTTCAGAAGATATACAAGTCGGCACACTGATTTACTTCCCTTTATTCTCACCCACTGACGCCGAAGACAAATCAAACAACCTTCAAGGGTTCGTTTACGCCGCTTTTCGAATAAAAGACTTAATGCAGAATGTAACCTCACTCCACAGCCGCAACATAAACCTTACAGTGAGAGATCTGTTAACTCAAAAATCATTATTCGCCGATGCAAACCACCCTGCTCATTCAATATCGATGTTTTCGCAACATATCACAACCAATATTGCTGGACGGCAGTGGGTTATTGTCGCTAACAGCAGTCCAGCCTTTGAAAGTGAGACGCACAATTATGACAGTCTTGTGATTATCAGTATTGGTTTACTGGATAGCTTACTTTTGTTTTTTTGCGCATTAATACTGGTTAACAATCGCATTACAGCGCAAAAAGCTGCTGCTGAACACCTTAAAAATCTAAGTCTGGCGCAAGCCACTCAACTCATGGCCGACTCGGCGCCTACCGCATTGCTTGCCATTGATGGACATGGCAAGGTCCAACAATTTAATCATCATGCCCTTGAGCTTTTCGGGTACTCAGCCGAGCAGTTTCAAGGGCTCAGTGTTGAAAAACTGATTCCTAAACGGTTTCGACAACATCACTCTAAATACCGAGAGTCTTTCCTTACTAAACCTGTCAAGCGACCAATGGGACGTGGCCGCGACCTATATTGCTTGACGGCTCTCGGTAAAGAACTGCCTATTGAGATTG
The DNA here is from genome assembly GCA_965656525.1 of Pseudomaricurvus sp. Classification (GTDB taxonomy): domain Bacteria; phylum Pseudomonadota; class Gammaproteobacteria; order Pseudomonadales; family Cellvibrionaceae; genus Pseudomaricurvus. The sequence continues at coordinate 26,813 of CBFHKY010000020.1, forward strand.
GCTTAACACCAACCAAAAACAACGAAACGGTTATTTGTTCAATCAATGATATTTCTTCACGCAAAACGCAAGAAAACCTTCTGCTCAAAAAGACACGAGAGCTCGAAGAGTTTGTTTATGTAGTTTCACATGATTTAAAGTCACCATTGGTCGCCATTAATGGATTGGCGGGGTTGCTCTCCAAACAGTTAGAAACAGACAGCGAAGCGCATTTTCTAAGTGAACGAATCATGAAAAACGGACAGCAAATGGAGGCGTTACTGCAAGACTTACTCGACTTATCACGCATCAGTTATAGCAGTCATGAATCACTGCCCATTAATATTAAAACGTTGTTAAAAGAGTGCGTAGACGATTATGTAGAACACATATCAGCCGCTGAAGGAACGGTCGATATCGATGTGCCTGACGCCTATATTCAAGGCCAAAAAACCACTTTACATCAGCTATTTAATAATCTGCTTGATAATGCCATTAAATATCGATGCCCCGAACGCCCGTTGTTGATTACGATCAGAGGTGATATAGACTCAAGTAAAGGGCGTCTGTACCTGCGATTTGGTGACAACGGTCGTGGTGTTCCTAATGAATGGCTCGCCAAGATTTTTGATATTTTTATTCGTTATGACGATAAAGAGGATTCCGGCAGTGGCGTTGGACTTTCTATTTGTAAAAAAGTTATTGAGCGGCACGATGGTCAAATCTGGGCAGCCCCTCACCTTCCACACGGTCTTGAGTTTTGTATGGATTTACCATGTCTGACATCTACACCAAACAATACCAATTAAAGTCATTGCGAATTCTACATATTGAAGATTCTCAAGACCATCAACTGTTGATGCGCCATTACTTGCGTGAAATACCATGGAATATTGACTATCAAAACTGCAGTACGCTTTCAGAAACTCACGACCTTTTAAACTCTGAAGACGTATATTTTGATTTAGTACTCATGGACTACATGCTAAAAGGTGAAGTATCCAGCTCACTAATAGAAAAATTTCCCTCTATACCAGTAGTGATCATCACCGCTCATGATGATGAAGAGCTGGATCAAAAACTGATGAAAATGGGGGCTGCGGATTTTGTTTCAAAATCGGACTTATCATCTAGGTTATTAAAACGCATTATCCGCCACGCTATTGAACGCCAATCTATCTTGAACCGTTTGGCACACGAATCCACTCATGACTCTCTTACCGAGCTGTATAATCGGCGCTTTGCCCTACAAGAGCTGGAGCGCTTAAAAGAAGAGCAATGGCGCCATAATAATCCGTTTTCTCTTTGTATGATTGACGTTGACGGGTTGAAATCTATTAACGATCAGCATGGCCACTACACCGGTGACGATGCCATCAATACCTTAGCGGACGGTATCAAAAATAGCCTGCGTCGTGGTGACATTGGCGCGCGCTTATCGGGTGATGAATTTTTAATTTTGTTCCCAAACACACCTGCTATACAGGCTAGACAATGCTTGTCGCGAGTAAACCAGTATTTGGCCTGTAACCCACTGACCATTAACGATCAAAACATCCCCATATCAGTCAGCTATGGTCTTATGGACTATTCATCGACCATGGAAAATACATTGTTAAAAGTGGTTGATGAATATCTTTATCAGGCAAAAACAGCTGGCAAGAACTGCCTGTGTGAAAACGGGTCCATTATGGTCGTCGAAGCATGAGGCGTCGGCAGGTAGTGTTAGTGGAGGATAATGTTGATCATGCGTTGCTGATCAACACCATACTGACCGAAGAACACATTGACGTTACTCACTTTCATGATGCTGAGCGGGCTTTAGCAAGCTTAAAAAACAAGGAATACGCGGTGGATCTTTTAGTGTTTGATTTGAAGCTTCCCAACATGAGTGGTCTCACGTTATTAAAAACAATACGCACCATGGCACATCATCAGCAGACTCCCATTTTAATGCTCACAACGTCCGATAACCCCCAAGAGATCAAGGCCTGTGAAAGCGCTGGAGCGAATGCTTATCTGACCAAACCTGCAAGTTTTTCGGCGTTAACAAATTTACTCAAAACAAAAGTCAGCGCCTGGTTACCGGTTTAAAGCCACCATTTCTGACTAGATGAGCTCAAATTTGTCTGCATCCATGTAAGCTGGAAAGCGGTGGCGATAATCCGTTAAAGCCTTTGCACTAAACACCGAGGTGACAATAGTTTCTTGGTTACCAGCATCCTTTTGTATTCCCCCCTGCGCATCAATAAATAAACTGTCGCCAGAGTAGTGTAACCCTTTGCCGTCGGCTCCTACTCGATTTACACCAACCACATACGCTTGATTTTCTATCGCCCTGGCAATTAGCAATTGTCGCCAGTGATAAGCTCTCGCCGCGGGCCAGTTTGCTACAAAAATCATTAAGTCGTAGTGGCTTTTATTGCGACACCATACCGGAAAGCGCAAGTCGTAGCAGACCATTGGGTTTATACGCCAACCATTCACATTCACTAGGAGTGATGTCTGCCCTGCTGAGTAGCGTTTGTGCTCATCCCCCATTCTAAAGAGGTGACGTTTATCGTAATGGGCACTTGTACCATCTGGCCTCATCCATACGAGTCTGTTGAACGGTTTGCTTTGCGCTGGGTGTTCTTTAACAGCGTAACTGCCGCAAATAACAGCTCCTGTTTTTTGAGCCAGTGCTTTCATCCAGACAAAGGTATCACCTTCGGGCGGCTCCGCTACCTCATCGACATTCATACTAAAGCCAGCAGTAAACATTTCTGGCAAAATAATAATGTCTGTTGGGTTATTGAGTGTAGATATACGTTCAGCAATGTTACGCCGATTCACTTCAGGCGCCTGCCAAACTGAATCTGGCTGAACAATGGTGACGCTTAAATCAGCTTTAGGCTCCATCATTACTCCCCCCTTTTTACATGAACTAACGTTCTCTTTCCTAGTGCAGACTAGGTTAGATGTCCCGTCCTAAAATACGTTGACGGTTTTAAGGGCGGGACAAGATAAAACAAAAAAGCCCTGAGTTAACAGGGCTTTTGTCGGCTTCAGCACGAAGTCTTCACGCGAGAATCACCCCAGAAGATAATGCTTATATAACAGCGGCATCAGCTTAAGCGTTCAATAAGTTCTTTGGCTTCTTGTTGCTGTTCTGTATTACCTTCCTGCTGAACCTCTTCAAGAATGTCTTTGGCGCCCTCTTGATCGCCCATATCAATATACGCCCGAGCCAAATCAAGTTTGGTCGCGGCTTCATCGGTATCGGCCAAGAAATCAAGATCATCGTCTAAATCATCATCTAATTCATCAATACTGAACGATTCTTCAGGTGTTGGCAGGTCTGATAGAGCTTCATCGAATACATCATCTTCAGAAGCAGTCAAATACAAGTCAGCGACTTCTTCTGCAGCATCAGGTTCAGCTTCGACTGCGGTGCCTTCTTCACCGAAAAGTGAGTCTTTTTCTACCTGCTCCTCGGAATCAGAAGCTGCTATCTTTTCATCATCAAGACTATCGGCAGTGAGCGCTGCTTGATCCTCATCAACATCCAGCAGGGCTTCTTGCTCTTCACTGACAACGGGCTCTAACTCTGGCTCTTCTGTCAGTTCTAAGCTGACACTGTCGGTTTGGTTGGCGTCATCCTCTGAACTCGAAGCTGTGTCTAAACTATCGAACGCAAAAGGCGGTGTCTCATCGTCATCCAAAGACAAGTCTTCGAGAAAATCCGAGTCAGAATCTTCATTCTCCAGCTCCAAACCAGCCTCTTGATCGGCCAAGCTAAACGCTTCTGATTCAGGGGTTGTGTCCTCGTCATTAGAGGTATCAGCATCTGACACATCGGAATCACCAGCGGCTGCAGCTTCTACACTCTCATCTTCAGCGGTAAACTCTGAATCAAAAAGCGCTTCGGCTTCCTGAGCTTGAAACTCGATATCGGCTTCATCATCGTCATCGAGCTCAAAATCCGAACTTGTGGCCGAATCAAGAGTCTCGTCTAGATTAATGTCGGTCGACGCTATTTCAGGTTCTGCCGTTTCAGGCACCAATGTTTCAAGTTCCGATGTCTCAGATTCTAATGTCTCAGGTTCTGATATTTCGGGCTCAGCGGCTTCTGCTTCTGGTGTGTCAGAATCACTAGACTCTAAAGATAAGGCCTCTAACTCTTGATCCAACGCATCCAGATCTACTTCATCCAGGTCCATTGCAAAGCCATCCTCATCTTCGCTTTCAGACCAGAAGTCGTCTTCTACAGCACTGTCTAAAGACTCAGAGTCACCCCCTAAGGAATCAAGGCTAGCTTCGCTCTGCAAGGCACTATCCGCATCACTGCTGTCAGTGGCCTCAAGCATTTCGCTCTCATTACTGGCATCTAACGTCTCATCTTCGTCAAAAGAAAACTCAAAATCGTCTGCGCTGTCTTCTTGCGCTTCAACAATATCGATATCGTCGTCAATATCTTCCAGAGTAGGCACGTCAGCTGGTAAAACAGCTTCCTCTAGTTCTGGCTCTTGCGCACTCTCTATGGTGTTGTCTGTCGAGTCTTCAAGTTCTGTATTTTGGGTATTTTCAAAATCGACAGAGGCATCGGACTCTGGCGTAGGCTCTGGCACAAGTTCAGTGTCGAGAGACTCATCCTCTAAAGAAAATGCCTGCGCATCGGAAACATCCAGCGTTGGCACATCAGAGTCGGATAATTCAGTATCTGAAGCCTCGGGAGCAAATGCATCTGCTAACGAGTCATCGTTGTCTGTCTCAAGGTCCACATCAAAATTTAGCGATTCCAATTCAATGTCGTCATCGTCGTCAGCCAAACTGAAATCGAAGGAAATGTCATCCGTATCTTCTTTATTCTCAGGCTGCTCTAACTTAGTCAGGTCATCACTCAAGTCTAAAGAAAATTCATCGTCTGAGCTGATGGCACTGTCTAGGTTAAAATCGCGGTCATCAGTTTCATCCAAATCAAGACCAAACACTAAGTCATCATGGTCAAGGTCAGCTAGAGAATCTTCTTTTTCAGAAATATCAAATGACAGCGCGTCGCTGCTAAAATCTAAGTCTAGGTCGGTTAGATCAGAAGCCGTATCACCAATATCGCTTTCATCAGAGGCGGTTAGACCGGAAAAATCCATTCCGCTCTCATCAAGTGATAGTTCAGATTTTGACGCTACAAATTCAGGCGCATCATCAAACTGCTCACGCAACATGTGTGCTCTATCGATAGACTCTGAATCTGCAAAACCACTCAGTATGGACAGCTGTTTATCAAAGCTGTCTATATTATTCGTTTCAGCGTACACCTCTAACAATTTTAATCGCGCTTCGACATCCGTTTCATTCGCTGCAAGTGCGTTGAGCAACATTTCTTCGGCTTGATCAAACTTGCCATAGGCAATATAAATATCGGCCTCTGCACCAGCATCGCCGGTTTGAGAATGTGTTGGCGAAGAGGTCTCGGCATCCGCTTCTAGATTGTCTAGGTAGAAATCATCATCGTCGCTTTGATCAAAGCTGGATTCTTCTTCAGGTGAGAAATTGCTGATTTCATCATCTAGGCCGATCAGAGAATCGCTGTTATCTGGGTCGGTGAAGCTGAGATCCACTTCTGGGGAATCGTCGTTATCAGCGTCATTTTGTTGCTGGCGACGACGAACAATCAACAGACCAGCTAATAACAAAGCGATAAACCCACCGCCAATGTATACCAGATTATCCATTAACCTATCGGCTAATGATGGCTCTTTGGGAGCCGCTTGTTTAACAACTTTAGCTGGCTCTGGTTTTTGCGGCTGGGCTACAGCAACTGGTTTAGACTGTGATGCAGCGACTTGGGTTTGTTTGTCTTCTTGAGCCGCCGATGCGGCTTGCGATTGCTCAGCCCCTAGCTGCAATGCTCTAAGCTCTTGGTTGGAAACTTCCAGTAAGCGCTCCATCGTTTCGATCTGAGCTTCAAGTTCGTTCACTCGCTCGCTTAAATCGTTGTTTTGACGACGGGATTTATCCAGCTCCTCAAGTGAGATAGCCAGTTCATTTTGTAGGGACTCGACATCACCACCAACTTCGCCACTTGCACGGCCGGCTTCAAGGTCACTGCGGCTGTCTGCGGTGGCCACTTTCAATCGCCCAGAGATACCGTTATCCGAGGTATTGGTTGTACGGCTGCGACCAGTAGCCTCCAGTTGCGGACCCGCTGCAGATCCAGACCACTGATTATTCTGAAAGGCCACTTCATTAATGGCTTGTTTAAAGTTCGTTTGTTGAATATCACCGGCCGCCGGCACACGCAGAACTTGTCCACGGCGCAACAAATTAATATTGCCGTTGATAAAAGCCTCTGGGTTTAAACGCTGTATCGCCAGCATGGTCTGCTGAACGCTGTATTGGCGGTTTGGACGCACTTTAAGAGCAATTTCCCAAAGCGTGTCATTGGCTGAGACCGGCCCATAAACACGGTTGCCTGAGCCTGATTGAGCAGAGCTGGAAGGCTCTCTTCTCTGAGGACTTTGTTGCTGAGGTGTATTTTGATCTTCGGTTGTAGCAGGCTCACGAGTAACGTCATCTGCTCGTGGGGTTATTTGACGGTTACTGGTTGGAGAGCTTTCCGCTCTTGAAGGTGAACTGGTTTGCGCCGATTGAATAGGTCTTGCCGATTCGTCCGAAAATACAGGCAAGTCCATCAGCAAAGTATATTCCCGTAAAATACGGCCATTTGGCCACTGAGTATCCAACAGGAAGTTCAAATACGGCTCTCTAACCGGCTGTGTACTTGTCACTCTGACAACAGGGCCATTGGGTGAATCAAGGTTCACCGTGAATTTCAAGCTTGTTAGGAAAAAAGGTCGTTCAATACCTGCTCGGCTGAAATCCTCCTTTTGCGCTAAAGCAATTAGGATTTCATCTGGGGTGAGATCTCTTGCCTGTAACAGCTTAATTTCTGCCACTAGGGGCTCATTCAATCGAGATAACAGCTGAATCTCGCCCAATCCCAGAGCGCTCGCAATGTTTGCCCCCAAGGCACTTGCTAAACCAATTGCTAACGTCAGCTTACGAAGACGCATAGAACGTTCCTTTTTATATTTTCCATGGCCTGCATGCCATCTAATTTAACCCTAGTGTCCATACTAGTACGGCGTCTTTGGTTTCTCTATCAAGGACTGGAATCCAATATCAGCCAAAACCTCGAATAAATCTTCACTAATGCCTGTAAGTATTCATTATATGTAGGTTTTTATCAACAACGCGCTCAAGCGTTGCAAGCCGCAGACTGAGTATTTGCCCGAATAATTTGAAACAGCCCACAATTTCCTGAAAACACTCAGGATTACAAGGTTATTTTCTAGATTTTGTGAGGTGCGAGGTGCGAGGTGCGAGGTGCGAGGTGCGAGGTGCGAGGTGCGAG
>CBFHKY010000020.1:34285-36111 GCA_965656525.1 Pseudomaricurvus sp.
CTGAGGTTGCCCCCGACCGTGCGAGGTGCGAGGTGCGAGGTGCGAGGTGCGAACAGTATTGCTCGGAGGTTGCCCCCGAGCAATACAGGCATACATTAATCTTCGATCAAGATGCGCAGCATACGGCGCAATGGCTCGGCAGCCCCCCATAACAGCTGATCACCTACCGTGAACGCGTTAAGGTATTCTGGCCCCATATTCATTTTACGCAAGCGTCCTACTGGAACAGACAATGTGCCGGTGACCTTAGTCGGTGTCAGATCGTTTAACGTTGCCGTACGCTCATTAGGTACAACAACCGACCAATCGTTAGCTTCAGCCAAGATATTTTCCACATCGATCAATGGCACATCTTTGTTCAGCTTGATGGTAAGTGCTTGGCTGTGACAGCGCATAGCGCCCACTCGTACACAAGTACCATCAATAGCGATAGGGTTTCCGCTGCGACCTAAAATTTTGTTGGTCTCTGCTTGGCCTTTCCACTCTTCGCGGCTTTGTGCATTTTCTAGCTGTGTATCAATAAATGGCAGTAAACTGCCCGCTAAAGGATGCCCAAACTGATCGGTGGGAAATTCTTTGCCGCGCATGGTTGCGGCAATTTTGCGATCAATTTCTAAAATGGCGCTGGCTGGGTCGGCTAACTCATCGGCAACTGAATCACGCAAGACCCCCATCTGGGAGATCAACTCGCGCATATTTTGCGCGCCAGAACCGCTGGCGGCCTGGTAAGTCATAGCAGAGACCCACTCCACTAAGCCCTCGGTGAACAGCCCACCTAAACCCATCAACATCAAACTGACAGTACAGTTACCGCCGACGTAGTTTTTAACGCCATTGGCAAGACCGTTTTTGATCACATCGGAGTTAACAGGGTCCAATACAATAATCGCATCTTCCGCCATACGAAGACTGGAAGCCGCATCGATCCAGTAACCGTTCCAACCCGTCTTACGAAGATCACTGAAGACCGATTTCGTATAATCACCACCCTGACAAGAAACGATCGCATCCAATTTTGCCAGTTCGGCAATGTCAGTTGCATCTTTCAGTGGTGGAACATCCTTACCAATAGCTGGCCCTTGGCCACCCACGTTGGAAGTCGTAAAAAAAATCGGTTCGATATCCGCAAAATCGTTTTCTGCTAACATCCGCTCCATTAATACGGAGCCAACCATACCACGCCAACCTACGAAACCTACGCGCATCATTACCTCGTTAAGCTATGTTGTGTGCGAGCTATCGCTCAAAAATTTGTTCCAGTTTACCACAAGCAGAGGGCGATCGGCGACCGCCGCCCCGCAAGGCAACCTATTGCTGACTACAGGGCCGAACTACAGTGCCGCAACCACGGCGCTGCCCATTTCAGAGGTAGAAACCTGCGTCATACCTTCCGACATAATATCGGCCGTTCGCAAACCCTGATCAAGCACTTTGCTCACCGCCTTTTCAATACGGTCTGCAGCGTGACCTTCTTGCAGTGAATAGCGCAGTAACATAGCCGCCGATAAGATTGTTGCCAAGGGGTTCGCAAGCCCTTTGCCTGCAATATCAGGCGCCGAGCCATGGCAGGGCTCATAAAAGCCTTTGCTGCCTTCATTAAGCGATGCTGATGGCAGCATGCCGATAGAGCCGGTAATCATTGAGGCTTCATCCGATAAAATATCGCCGAACAAATTGCCTGTCACAATGACATCAAATTGTTTAGGGTTGATGACTAGCTGCATGGCGGCATTGTCTACGTACATATGACTCAGCTCGACTTCTGGATAGTCTTTGGCGACCTCTTCCATCACTTCTCGCCACAGCACGGTTACTTCGAGCACATT
>CBFHKY010000020.1:36300-46570 GCA_965656525.1 Pseudomaricurvus sp.
AATGTCCAAACCGGCCACCAGCTCTTTTTTCAAAGGCGAAGCGTCTGCCAGCTGTGGAAAAGTAATCGCTGGGCGTAGATTGCCAAACAAGTCCAAATCAGAGCGAATGTCTAACAAACCCGCCTCTGGGCGCAAGTGTCGCTCGGTTTTACCGTCCCACTGCGGCCCCCCTACTGCACCAAACAGGATGGCATCAGCGGCGCGAGCTTTATCACGAGTCTCTTCTGGGTAGGGGTGCCCATGCTGATCAAACGCACGGCCACCTAGCATCCCCTCGACAAACACCAAACCCAGCTTATCTTGCTCGTTGATCGCATCTAATACTTTACGTGCTTCAGCAATAATTTCGGGGCCAATGCCGTCCCCTTCCATAACCAATATGGTTTTACTCATAAATCACTTCTCTTTCACAAAACCCGCACCGAATCATAGCGCGGGCTAAAGGGTTTTATTCGCGGCGCTAGACGCCTTGTTGCTGCTTTGGGCCTCTAGTGACCCACAGCACCGAATAGCCAAGGGGCTTGTTGTTTACGCTTTTCTTCGTAAGCACGAATGGTGTCCGCCTCTTGCAGGGTCAAGCCAATGTCGTCTAACCCATTCAGAAGACAATGCTTACGGAATTCATCCATTTCAAAAGCAAATGCTTCACCAGAAGGCGTGGTGACCCGTTGGGTTGCAAGATCAATTGTCAGCTCATAGCCCTCACTGGCGTACATCTCTTGGAATAATTGCTCAACGATCTCTGCTGATAAAATAATCGGCAACAAACCATTTTTAAAAGAGTTATTAAAAAAGATGTCGGCGTAGCTGGGTGCAATGATCGCACGAAAGCCATAATCATCCAGCGCCCAAGGCGCGTGTTCACGGCTCGATCCACAGCCAAAGTTCTCTCTCGCCAGCAGGACTGTAGCCCCTTGGTAACGAGGAAAATTCAACGGAAACTCCATATTGACAGGCCGGCCACTGCAATCTTGATCGGGTAATCCTTCATCCAAGTAACGAAGTTCATCAAACAAGTTTTTGCCAAACCCCGTACGCTTGATGGACTTCAAAAAGTTCTTGGGGATAATCATATCGGTATCAACATTGGCGCGATCCATAGGCGCCACAATACCGGTGTGCTGAGTAAAACTTTTCACGCTAGGTTTCCTCCAAAGCTCTTAAAGATCACGAACATCGACAAAATGACCGGCAATCGCTGCCGCTGCCGCCATTGCTGGACTCACTAAGTGAGTGCGCCCACCATACCCTTGACGCCCTTCAAAGTTGCGATTTGACGTAGACGCGCAATGCTCGCCATTGCCCAACTTATCGGCATTCATTGCCAGACACATAGAGCAGCCGGGTTCCCGCCACTGAAAGCCCGCAGCGAGTAAAATCTTGTCCAAACCCTCGGCTTCCGCCTGTGCTTTTACTAAGCCTGAACCCGGCACCACCATCGCCTCTTTAACACTGGAAGCCACTGTGCGCCCTTTTGCCACCTCAGCCGCCGCACGGATGTCTTCAATACGAGAGTTAGTGCACGAACCAATAAATACTTTATCTAGGTGGATATCGGTAATTTTCTGGCCAGCTTGCAGCCCCATGTAGGCTAAAGCACGCTCAATACCAGACTTTTTCACAGGATCAGATTCTTGAGCTGGATCTGGGATAGCCGCATCTACGGGCAATACCATTTCTGGGGATGTACCCCAGCTTACTTGCGGCTTGATGCTGGCCCCATCTAACTCAACAACTTTATCGAATACCGCATCATCATCACTCACCAACTCACGCCAATTAGCAACCGCAGCCTCCCATTGATCAGCCTTAGGCGCATAAAGACGCCCTTTGACATAATCAATGGTGATGTCGTCCACCGCCACCATACCTGCCCGGGCACCGGCCTCAATCGCCATGTTGCAGACGGTCATGCGACCTTCCATCGACATATTGCGGAACACTTCACCACCAAACTCAATCGCGTAACCCGTACCACCTGCCGTACCGATTTTACCAATGATGGCCAAAACCACATCTTTAGCCGTGACACCAAGCGACAGTGTTCCGGTTACGTTGATCAACATGTTTTTCATTTTTTTGGCCACTAAACATTGTGTGGCCATAACGTGCTCAACTTCTGAGGTACCAATGCCATGAGCCAAAGCGCCCAAGGCTCCGTCCGTTGCGGTATGAGAGTCACCACAAACGATGGTCATTCCGGGTAAGCAGGCACCACTTTCAGGCCCAATGACATGCACGATCCCCTGACGCTTGTCGTTAATTTTGTATTCGACAATGCCAAATTCATCGCAGTTATCATCCAATGTTTGCACTTGTATACGAGACACAGGATCTTCTATGCCTTCTACACCTGAAGCTCGCTCGACTTGCGTCGTGGGCACATTGTGATCAGGCGTTGCTAAGATGCTGTCCACACGCCACGGCTTGCGACCCGCTAAGCGCAGTCCTTCAAAAGCCTGTGGTGTGGTTACTTCGTGAATGATGTGACGATCGATATAAATCAAAGCAGAGCCATCGTCCCTTTCTTTGACCAAATGTGCATCCCACAATTTATCGTAGAGGGTTTTGCCAGCCATAAGAGCCTCTTTTAACAGGTGGTGCGTTTAATAAATTGCCGACAGGTTTTGCATTTCTCTGAATGTTTAAACAGTCGACCACGGTAAGGTTTGCATTTTAAACGAGACTATCAATAATATAAATTCATCTTTATTATTAAATTCATTCCAAAAAGGAATCCCAATAGTTCGCCATGGATACACAACATCTGAGAGCTTTTATCACAGTCGCCCGCTTTGCATCATTCACTGAAGCCGCTGAACGGCTCCACATTACCCAGCCTGCTGTCAGCAAGCGTATTGCAACTCTGGAGAGCAACTTGTGTTGTCAATTATTTGATCGTATTGGACGACGAGTGGCTTTAACAGAAGCCGGTAAGGCATTGCTACCACGAGCGGAACACATACTGCAGACCGTGATGGATACCGAGCAAGCTCTGACTAATCTCGCGGGGGAAGTGCGCGGGCCATTAAAGTTAGCCACCAGCCATCACATCGGCTTGCACCATCTACCGAAGATCCTCAAGCCTTACGCACTTATGTATCCACAGGTTAAGCTCGAACTGGATTTCATCGATTCAGAACAGGCCCCTGAGGCCTTACAGCGCGGGGATATTGAACTGGCTCTGGTCACTTTATCGCCAGATAAAGCCAACCGAGACAACATGAATTATGTGTCACTGTGGCACGATCCTCTCGATATCGTCGTAGCCGTCGATCACCCGCTGACAAGACACCCCCAGATAACCTTGTCAGATTTAGCGGATTATCCCGCCATCCTACCTGCCCTAACGACCCACACCACAGAACTGATACAACGTTTATTTAGACAAGCAGGCATAAGTGTAGAGATCAGCATGACGACCAATTACTTAGAGACCATCAAAATGATGGTCTCCATCGGGCTTGGGTGGAGCGCCTTACCTCACACCATCAGCCGCGACAGCCATTCAACAGACTTAACCATTTTGTCTGTCGAAGGGGCGCAATTATCGCGAACATTGGGCTGTGTGCTGCACGCCGATCGAACCCTGAGCAATGCGGCCAACCGCTTCTTGAGAGCGCTTCAACAATCCGCCCACCCCGATGATAAGTCGATTTAAACGATTCGTTGCGATTTATGCTGATGCAGCTCAATAGCGATGGTTTTTGACGTTGGGGTTCGGCAATCATCGGCATAGCTAGCAAGGGGCACCAAAGGGTTGGTTTCTGGGTAATAAGCCGCAATATTACCTGCTGGAATATCATAGGGAACGAGCGTAAAACCTCGAACTTCGCGAACCTGATCATCGTCCCACAGCGAGCGAACATCGACCTTCTCGCCTGGCTCAAAACCCAAACGGCGAATATCCTCTTCGTTCACAAACAGTACATTGCGCTCGCCATGAACACCTCGATAACGGTCATCCATGCCATAGATTGTCGTGTTGTACTGATCATGAGAACGCAGAGTTTGCAAGATCAAGCTGGATGGCTGTAACTGACTGGCCGCTTTCACAGGCAATACCGATTCAGGCAACGGATGACTGTGCATCAGGAGTTTTTCGCAGTGAGTGAGCCATTCTCGCTCTCGAGCTGGGTTCCCAAGATAAAACCCCCCGGGCTTTTGCAAACGCTGATTGAATTGCTCAAAACCGGTAACCGTACATTCTATATGATCGCGAATTCGATCATAGTCCGCCACGAGATACAGCCAATCGATCGGCTCATCCCCCAAAACAGCTTGCGCGATACCCGCAATAATCGCCGGTTCGGAACGCATGGTTGTCGCCAAAGGTTCCAGTACACCCTCAGAGCTATGAACCATGCTAAAAGAATCTTCGACAGTGACTTTTTGAGGGCCATTGGCTTGCCAATCGATATCCGTCCGCCCTAAACATGGCAGAATCAACGCTTCCTTTCCCGTGGCCAAATGGGAGCGATTCAACTTGGTACTGATATGTACTGTCAGGTCACAATTAGCCAGTGCTTTCTCCGTCACAGGAGTGTCTGGCGTAGCAGCAGCAAAGTTACCCCCCAAGCCAATAAAGATTTTACTCTCACCCTCTTTCATAGCGGTTACGGCTTCAACGGTGGAATGGCCATGCGCGCGAGGCGAGCAAATATTAAATTGCTGATCCAGTGCTTGTAAAAAGGCTTCGTCGGGGCGCTCATTGATGCCCATCGTGCGATCACCTTGAACATTGCTGTGACCTCGCACTGGGCAGAGACCTGCTCCCTCTCGGCCCACGTGACCACCCAGCGCCATAAAGTTTACCAATTCGTGAATCGTTGGCACTGAATGGTAATGCTGAGTGATTCCCATCGCCCACGTCGTAATGACTTTGTTAGACTCGGCGTAAATACGAGCGGCTAAGGCGAGCTGTTCACGACGCAAGCCAGACTGCTCTTCAATTTTATCCCAAGGCGTTTCTTCCACCTGCCGTAGGTACGGCGCCACGCCTAAAACATGCTCCGTCAGAAACTGTTTATCCCACTCAGTGTTTTCCTCTTGCAACACTTTGACCATACCCCGCACAGCGGCCATATCACCACCGAGCTTGGGGGTCAGATACAGTGAATTCATCGTCGAAGCGGAATTAGTGAGCATCTCCGCGGGGTTTTGGGGATGCTGAAATTTTTCTAAGCCGCGCTCACGCAGGGTATTAAAAACGACAACTTTGGCCCCGCGCTTCATGGCATTGCGCAACGTCTCTAGCATACGAGGGTGGTTGGTTCCTGGGTTTTGACCAAACACAAAAATTGCATCGGCGTGATCAAAATCCTCTAGTGTCACAGTGCCCTTTCCAACCCCTATACTGCCGGTTAAAGCTACGCCACTGGCTTCATGGCACATATTAGAGCAGTCGGGGAAATTATTGGTTCCGAAGGTTCGACCAAAGAGCTGGTATAAAAAGGCGGCTTCATTGCTGGCACGACCCGATGTATACAGTTCGAGTTGATTGGGGGAGTCCAATTGCTTTAAGTGAGTTGCAATTGTACGAAAGGCTTCATCCCATTCGATCGGCTCATAGCAATCATTGTCTGGGTTGTAACGCATCGGTTCGGTTAAGCGACCTTGATATTCAAGGTAGTAGCCCGACTGCTGTTTTAACCAACTGACTGGGTGCTGCTTGAAGAATTCTCTATCGACAACCTTAGAGGTAGCCTCCCAATTAACCGCTTTAGCGCCATTTTCACAAAAGCGAATTCGATGCGGCTTGGCCTCCTCACCCCAAGCACAACCGGGACAATCGAACCCGTGATCTTGATTGGTGTGCAACAGCGAACGGATATTTTTAAACGCATTGCGACTCTTTAACAAATGCTGAGTCGTACTTTTTAAAGCACCCCAGCCACCTGCCGGAGGTAATTCTGAGCGATCGGTCTTATCGGCGTGGTCGTTACTCATAATGCTGCTTTCCTGTATGAAAATAACGTTTCATTTGACTTTAATTGGCGCAAGAATCGCTGCGGGGTGAAAAAACTTGGATCTGTCGCTGTCTTGAATAGCGCAACAAGTTTAAATTGTAGTAACGCGCGAGTTGAATGGCGAGACTGCTGGGCGTACCCAAGTGGATCAATGTCGAAACCCCTGCCCGTATGGCTTTCTGCACCAGCTCAACACTACTTCGACTGCTGTACACTATAATCGGTTAAACACAGCTCCTGCTGTAGCGCATACCCAATCACTTTGTCCAAGGCATTATGTCGCCCAATATCCTGCTGACAAGTAACTGTTTCACCCAACGGGTTTCGCAGCATCGCCACATGCAAACCCTCACCGAACATGGTGGTTTGCGTGCGGTCATCCAAATCATGGGCATTCAGGGATCCTTGAGCCTGATTGAGCAACTCAGACAAATCACTCAAATATTCTGCCTTGGGTAGAGGGCGTTTTGGCAACGTTGTTAAAGGGGGAACAGCACTTTCAACAGCCTCATGACCACATAAACCACAACCGCTGGTGACTGACCGAGGCCGCTGACCTCTATAATAATAAAACCGACGAGGACTGATCTCTAAATCGATCGCAAGCACATCCAACTGCGGTGAGTTTTGTTCAGCGGACAGAGGTTGTTTATTAAAAGAAACGACCAGATCGCGAAGATCTTTTATGTGGGTAATAATCCCTTCACTGAAAGCAAAACCGATGGCGAAAGCTTCTACATGAATCGGGGTAAGCATCATAACCGCATGGGCAATACCATTAACGGTAATGCTGGCCGGAACTTCAACGGCACATCCTTGGGGAGCGTTACCAAGAGCATGGAGAGCGATATTCTGGCTGTCAGAGCTGTACGACATAGTAAGAGGAAGCTTTTATGATCAGGAATTTTGAATACAGTATGTAAGCAGTTCGTAGCGGTCAATCATGCTAACACTTTGCTTTTCTCTTCCCAATAAGACGAACACCCACCCCACAGTGCGCTGTATAACGTATTGCAAGCGATGACTTAGACGAAATATTAAGCACTCTATTCAATAACCATTGGTCTTTAAAGAGCATTATTCCTATACGACAAACGACAAATCTTAAATTTTAATCTATGCTCACCACCAACTACCCACACGCATGGACACGACAATGAAAACAGCTTTTGCAATCCCCCAGCTAGCCGTCGCCGCTGCCCTTTCAATGGTCTCTTCTACGGCGCTGTCAGACACCATCTTTGGCATTTACGCCGGAGCCGCTGTCTGGCAAGCGGATGTATCCGGCGATATCGGTAAGAGCACAACAAAGGCGAATAACCTCGGGCTCGATGATGACAACAGCAATGTTTTTTATGTGGCTCTGGAGCACCCCGTTCCTTTACTGCCCAATATTAAATTGCAGCAAACTCAACTCAACATTGATGGCAGCGACACTTTAAAAAGTGATTTCACCGTTGATGATCAAACCTTTTCGGCCAACACAGAAGTACACACAGAACTCAATTTCGATCACACCGATGTCGTTCTCTACTATGAACTGTTGGATAACTGGGTGAACTTCGACTTTGGTGTGAATTTACGCAATTTTGACGGTGACGCTCGGGTCACAAGCAACAATCAATCCGAACAAGTAGACCTTAATGGTTGGGTACCAATGCTCTATGGTAAAGCCCAATTTGATCTGCCGTTTTCGGGCTGGTCTTTAGCCGCAGAAGCCAGTGCAATCTCTTATGAAGGTGATCGATTAGTAGACACTACCGCAAAGGTTGCCTATGAATCCGATTTAGTCCCTCTAATGGGCCTAGGGTTTGAGTTGGGCTATCGTGAGATGTCATTAAAATTGGATGAGCTGGACGATTTAGAAGCCGATGTTTCTATCGGCGGCCCCTACGCTGCCGTTACTCTGCACTTCTAACTTTCACGCTGAGCCTTAGCACTAGTCTGAGACTCAGCGCTCGCCTTTAGGCTGCTACAGTTTTTTCTTCGATACCGTCAGAACCTTGCATCCCAAACAGAATCAACAGTGTGGCCAATGCAGCGGCCAACGCACTGACTGAAAAAGTCAAAACGGGGCTGGCATCCCATAACCAACCGCTTGCTAATGCACCACAGCCTCCACCCACACCGAAACATACCGAAGAATAAAGCGCTTGCCCCTGTCCCTGTACTCGTCCGGGAAAGGCTCGTCTTATCCATTCAATAGATACCGCGTGGGCTGCACCAAAAGAGAAGGCGTGCAGCAATTGAACCACTAACATCAGTCCCAGCAAGTTGGCATAACAACCTATTAACCACCACCTTAAAGCCGTCACGAGAAGCGTAAAAATCATAATTGAGCGCAAACCAAATCGACTGAGAAAATGATGAGCCCCCATAAAAAACACGATTTCTGCTACCACACCCAAGGACCATAGCGCCCCTATAGTGACGTGGCGATACCCTAATGTTTCGAGGTACACACTGAAAAAAGTGTAGTAACTGCCAAAACTAAACTGGAGAAGAATACCCGACAACAAGAAACACAACACGGGCCATTGTTTAAGGTAAGGCCACAGTTTCTGCGATTGAAACATTGCTTGGGAGGACAGTGATACCTTTGGGCTCACTGTCCAAGTCATCACCCATATCAGCCCCAACAAAATCCAAACCGATACTGGGAACCAAGAGAGATTGGTCAAATCAAACAGCCAGCCAAGGCCAAAAACCGCAGCAATAAACCCAACAGAACCCCAAAGACGAATTCGACTGTAGTGGTAAGCACGCCCTTGCAAATGACTTAGTGTCACCACTTCAAAGGGCGCCAAGACCGCATTCCAAAAGAAACTGAAAGCTACAATAATCAGTAACAGCTCCCAGAAGTCATGGCCCCAGAAAAACGCTGTGAAAATAAAATAGGCAATCATCGCTCCCAGACGGATCAATAACATCCTTTGCCCGGTGACATCACTCAACCAGCCCCATACGTTGGGAGCCAAAACCCGAGTAGTCATTAATGCAGCGATCAGCGTACCGATTTCTAAGGCATCAAACTGAAGATACTGAAGATAAAGACCCAGATAGGGAGACAAGGTCCCCACTACCGCAAAATAAAAGAAGTAGAAACCGGAAAGTCGCCAATAAGGTATTCCCCGAGAGGGCATCAAGTAATAACCTTACTGGGAATCGGGGGCCTGTGCTGGAATAATAGGGATATTGTGATTAACCGCGCCGTTTTGTCCGCGATGGCGCAGTAAGTGATCCAGCAATACAATCGCCATCATAGCTTCTGCAATGGGCGTGGCCCGAATACCAACGCAAGGGTCATGTCGACCTTTCGTAACGATCTCGACAGCCTCACCCTGAATATTCACGCTGCGCCCCGGCAAGTGCAGGCTGGACGTTGGCTTAAGGGCGATACTCGCCACCACATCCTGACCAGTAGATATACCGCCTAAAATACCGCCAGCCTGATTAGACAAAAAGCCCTCTGGTACAATTTCGTCACGATGCTCAGTCCCTTTTTGCTCCACGCAATCAAAACCGGCACCGATTTCCACCCCTTTAACGGCGTTGATACTCATCAGCCCGTGGGCCAAATCGGCGTCTAACCGATCAAAAACAGGCTCCCCTAACCCAGCCGGCAAACCAGTAGCCACTACAGTAATTTTGGCACCTACCGAATCACCCTCTTTGTTAAGAGCTTGCATGTAATTTTCCATTTCAGACACTTTACTCGCGTCTGGACAGAAAAAAGGGTTTTGCTCAATTTGCGACCAGTCAACCGTATCTATTTTGATGGGACCCAGTTGAGACAGGTACCCTTTGACTTCAACCCCGAGGGTGTCTTTCAAGTATTTTTTTGCAATAGCACCGGCTGCAACACGCATAGCGGTCTCACGTGCAGAAGAGCGGCCACCACCACGATAATCGCGAACACCGTACTTTTGCATATAGGTGTAATCCGCATGCGCAGGGCGATATTGATCTTTAATATTGGAATAATCTTTAGAGCGTTGATCCGTATTTTCGATCAATAAACCAATTGGCGTACCTGTGGTTTTACCCTCAAAAACGCCCGATAGGATTTTCACCTGATCCGCTTCACGTCTTTGAGTGGTATAACGGGACTGCCCTGGCTTTCGACGATCGAGATCTTGCTGTAAATCCTCTTCTGTTAACGGCAACCCCGGTGGACATCCATCGACAATACAACCCAGCCCAAGACCATGACTTTCGCCGAAAGTGGTTACTGTAAATAACTTGCCAAAGGTATTACCAGACATAAGCATCTCGTGTCATAAAGCCCTAACTTATACAGG
>CBFHKY010000020.1:46694-47308 GCA_965656525.1 Pseudomaricurvus sp.
GTCAGAGCAAAAACACCGTGGCCACCATGTTCAAACTCTAGCCACGTAAACGGAACAGCCGGAAACGCCTTCTCCAAAGACGGCCAGCTATTGCCTACTTCTACGACCAATAATCCACCAGGGTTTAAGTGCGCTTCTGCTTCGTTCAACAAACGGCGAGTAAATTCTAAACCATCTTCGCCACTGCCAAGGGCAATTGCAGGCTCAGCCTGGAATTCCGCAGGCATTTGCGCGAGGTCACCTTGATCAACGTATGGCGGGTTACTCACGATAAGATCGAAACGCTCTTCTTGTAGACTGTTAAACAGATCAGACTCAACCGCGGTTACCTGATCCTGAAGGTGATGCAATTCAATATTTTGTCGAGCGACTGCGATAGCCTCAGGTGAAATATCACTGAGCACAGCTTCAGCATCACAAAATGCCGCAATACAGGCAATACCAATACAACCACTGCCGGTGCATAAGTCCAGTATGCGATAAGGGTAACCCTGCATCCAAGGCTGAAATTCCTGCGCTATCACTTCTGCCAATGGTGATCTGGGCACCAGAACGTGCTCATTGACAATGAACTCCAGCCCCGCAAAAGCGGCCTTACCTGTGAGGTAGGCCGC
>CBFHKY010000020.1:47360-60101 GCA_965656525.1 Pseudomaricurvus sp.
TCTGTTAGCGTCAGGCGTGCATTCAGTAAATCGGGTGAACTGGCCCAAGGCAGATGCAGTGTGGGCATAATCAATAGAACAGCCTCATCCCATGCATTATCGGCGCCGTGCCCGTAAAATAAGCCAGCTTCACCAAAACGGCTAGTGGCCCAACGCAAGTAATCACGGATTGTTTCTAAATGTAGTTCTGGCCTATCTGTGATGATATGGCCTTGAACGCCACCTTGGCTCTCTTTGGCCGTTACACTTTCTACTGATGATTGATCTACCATTTGCGGATACGCCGTCTTTTGCTACTTTTTAGTGCCGCAGAGTCTAGCGATTTTTACTGCAAAAATCCTCTGAAATCCTTTCATAAGGCACCTTAAGAGGTTAACCCCGTGCTGAAAAAGTACTTTACCCAAGTGGAGCCATCGCGTAGCCTATTCGACCCTAAAATCTAGGCTTAAATATTTCTGGATCTATTGTATTTACCAGCTCACTGATTGACAGTGTGGGTAGGGGATCTCAAGTGAAGTATCTGTAGGCTAGGCGGCGCAGTTATATTAATAAGATCGAGTTTGATACAACTCGCAACGGTGTTCGTATAACTGCTCAGTAAGTGACTTGTAAGGAATTCCAATGAAAGAGCAATACACTGAGATTCTTCGCGCCATTGGCGAAGATTTAGACCGTCCCGGCTTGCAAGATACCCCTGCACGTGCGGCCAAAGCCATGCAGTTTCTAACTCGGGGCTACCAACAATCCATATCAGAAGTCGTCAATGACGCACTTTTCCCTTCAGACTCCAGCGAGATGATCATTGTTAAAGACATCGAACTGTATTCTATGTGCGAACATCACATGCTGCCCTTTATCGGCAAAGCACACGTCGCTTATATTCCTACGGGTCAAGTATTGGGGCTATCAAAAATTGCTCGTATCGTAGACATGTATGCGCGCCGCCTGCAGATTCAAGAGCAGCTCACTTTGCAAATTGCGCAAACTGTTAAAGATGTGACCGGCGCACAAGGCGTTGGTGTGATTATCGAAGCGAAACACATGTGCATGATGATGCGCGGCGTTGAGAAACAAAACTCAGCCATGAAAACATCCGCCATGCTGGGTACCTTCCGCGACAATCAAGCCACACGTACAGAGTTCTTATCACTTATCCGCTAAGATCTTAAATCACCGAATCTGAATTCTCTCAGATTCGGTGATTATAACGTTATTTTCAGTTTACTCAGCAACAGTCTATCGCTTCAAGATATTCACTCGGGGCTTTCGATTAATACAATATAAACACCTTTGCTCCGCCCGTGTCCAAGCACATCCGGCACTAGCCCCCCTAGACCTTCAGCTGTTAATCTACCCTTCGATATCCCCCGCTGTTCCAGTGCCACTATAAGTGCTTGTGCATAGTTGATTGATCGCTCTTTTTGCTGAGCCAAAGTACCTTTATTGGTATCCAGACCGACGATGGCAAAGTACCAATCCGGCTGCGAACTCATCACTTTAGCCAATGTCTCAAACGGTGTGCTGCCCTGCCATTGACTGGGCAGCAGAAGCGAAGCTCCTCGCAGCAGGTGCTGCTCCATCAATTGCACATCACCCGATGATTTTACATTTTGTAAGCTGGTGAGCTGATCCACCAAAATGTAACTGCGCTTATTGCCACGAGTCACGGCATAAATGGATAAATAGACCTGCTGCCTTGTGGCTTCATCAGCAACCCGAAACGCTCCGAAACGCTGATATTGATCCATACCATACAACTGCCTGACACCAAAACGAGCATTGGCCCAAGCATTACTGCTACCACAACGCCACGCGCTGCAATCAAAGAGCATTTCAACATCGGAATCTAACTCTAACAGCTGCTTTTGGTAGAAATCATAGGCTTCATCCAGTCCGTATCCCTCAGACAGCTCTAGCACTTGACGCTTCAGCTCACCAGCCAAACGACGCTCGTTCTCTGCCACCCATTCACTGTCTATTTTTTTTAACGTACCTAAAGTCAGACGGTAATCGTCAAGCTCAGCTTGCTCATTCACCACAACTCTAGCATGAGGGTAAGTCGTGATAGATAGCGCTTGTGCGGCAGACAAATGCAAAACGGCCAACACACACAATATGAATCGAGTCGATATAACGTTTTTCAAGAGATTAGACACAGAGGTCTCCGTTGAAGGTATTCAAAGTTCATTAGCAGTAAAAAAAACATTCAAAATAGTAGCTATCTGATTGGCTTGCGGCTCCATGTGGCAGTGATGAAACCCCTCTACCTCATGGGGTTCACACGGCTGCGCAAGCTTAGCCTGAAACTGCTGCGAAGCGACCAAGGCACCCTGCTTTGCCTTAAATACTTGGATGGGCGCTGTAATTCTATTCACAAAAGATTGCTGCTGCTCAGCCGTTAGTTTCATCGCTGACGCTGTTTTCAATAATGGATCGGCCGACCAACGGAAGCCCTGTTTCGTTTTTATCGTCCCGCGTTGCGTCAACGCTTTAGCCGCTGTATGACTCATTGGCCAAACGCCCTTTTGTCGCAGGGCAACCATCGTATCAAGAGCTTCATAAGCCGGCCATAATTTGGGCTTTCGACAGTCCAGAATTGATTGAGCCAATTGCTCGGCAGCTTTTTCGGCGGGTACAGGTTGTGCCAGCATACCGTCGATCAGCGCCACATGGCTGATGCGGTCGGGAAAGGTGCCCGCACACAGCGTGCTGATGATGGCGCCTCTTGAATGTCCCAATAGAGCGAATCGAGGCCAGCCTAACTGATCAGCCACAGAGAAGATTTCAGAAACATCTTCCCAGATGTTGTAAGGGCTCATTTTGCCCCTGTGGTCACTCAAACCATGACCAGCCATATCCAAAGCCACCACATAGGCATTTTTCAGCATCGGCGCCAACCGAAAAAAACTGGCACTGTTGTCAAGCCAACCGTGAAGTGCGATCACCGGAAGGCCATCAGGGTTACCCCAAGCTTGGGCAGAAAGCGTAAGGTTGCCAACTTGAAAAGTCAGCTCGCGGGGAGTGGTGCAATCAATGCTCATGATCAAACGACATCAAAACGTGTAGGCCCAATAACGGTGAAAAATCGATAAATTACCACTCTTAATTAAGGTTGATGTAACCAATGCAAATCACCACAGGATGCCGCCCAGACATCAGTTTGCAAAGATACCAACGCACTGGTACCCATCACACAGCGACCATAAGGCAAACCGCAAAGCCAGTCGACAAACCGACCCACCAAAGGCTGGTGACTCACCAACAAATATACGTCGTCTGTAGCCTGCCGGTTTAACCAATCCAATAATGACTGCATGTTCGAGTCAGGTTCTAAAAAGCTGTGCGTTTCGATTTCCAGACCTAAAGCAGCCTGCACTAACGCGGCAGTCTGCTGGGCGCGAACATAGGGGCTCGCAATGACTTTGGTTACTGTACTAAGCGCGTGCTTTTTATCGTGTAAAACTTGTTGAGTCTGAACGACACCGCGCTCCGTCAAACGTCGCTGCGAATCACTTGCGGCAAAGGGGTGTGCCTCGCCATGCCTTAATACGAACACCTTCATTTCAACGCCTTATTAGAATCAGGTGCGCATTACGGTTCATCATTTGATGTAGGCCAGTCCTGAAAGGGGTACGGCTTATCATCACGATTAAAGCTCAGGAATCGCCAGCACTGAAAGATATAAGTCGCAAGTGAAGCCGAAAACTGCTTGAGATTGGCATTCGTTTTACCTGAAAAAAGCACGAATATAAATTGCGCCAATACCACAACCCACATCACAGCAGCAGCAACTTGTATCAACACGGCAAATACCAGCATAAACACCAACCGCAACCAAATATCTGGGGATGTTAAATGATTTTTCACAGGATCGTTCATGGAAGTTCCTCTCCGTATAAACTATCTGGCAGATAGTATTTATGATCAATGGCGTTTTGCAGAGTACTCTACATCGGTGTTTTGTTCACCCATCATAAGGCCCAATGCCACTTCTCCCAGCGGCTTGCCTTCAAACAACACGTCATTTAACCCTGTGGCTAATGGCATGTAGACGCCAAGTTCATCGGCCTTTTGCTTTACGATACGAACGGTATTAACACCTTCAGCCACTTGACCAAGCTCTTCTTGGGCTTGCTGCAAGTTTTTACCTTGTCCTATAGCCTGCCCTACACGATAATTTCGACTAAGCTCTGATGTGCAAGTTAATATCAAGTCGCCAACGCCAGCAAGGCCTAGAAACGTCATCGGGTCAGCGTCCATTTCGCTAGCAAATCTTCCCATTTCAGCCAGACTACGTGTCAACAACATGGCTTGGGTATTTTGCCCGGACCCTACAGCCGCTGCCAACCCGCAGACAATGGCATAAATGTTTTTTAACGCGCCGCCCAGTTCTACGCCATAACGATCAGAGTTGGCATAAACACGGAAAGTTGGAGAGCACAAAATGTCTTGGATGCACTCTGTGACTTCAGGGGTTTCACTGGCAATGACAGAGCCAGTTTGCTGTCGCTGAACAATTTCTTTCGCGAAATTAGGGCCGCTCAGCACTCCGATCTTAGCTTCCGGAAGCTCCTGCTCCAAAATTTGACTCATTAACGTAAAACCCTTGGGCTCAATACCTTTAGTGGTGCTGATCACGATAGCACTAGGCTTTAGCAAAGGGGCGACTTGACGAGTCACTTGACGAAAAGAGGTGCTGGGAATAGAAATAAACACCACGTCTGCGTTGGTAACCGCCTGCTGTAAATCCGAGGTAGCAATCAAATGATCGTCTAATTGATATCCAGGCAAGTAATAACTGTTTTCACGTGAAGACTGGCACTGCATGGCTCGCTGCTCATCACGCATCCACAAGTACGTAGTGTGGCCGTTTACCGCGATAATATTAGCAATGGCTGTTCCGAAGCTACCGCCCCCCAAAACTGCAATGGTTAGCTCTTTGGACATCATTTTACATACCCATATAGAAAACTGATGACCTCTCGGTCAGTGAAAGCCCATTAGAGCACACGGTGACAATACAAAAAACACGTCTACACAAAAAACGGCCAGAATATCTGGCCGTTTTTTTATGACGAAAAATTCAAAAAGGCACCTAATATCAGTGACTCAGCTCCAACAACAGTTTGTTCAAGCGAGTAACGTAAGCTGCTGGATCTTCCAGTGTGCCTCCCTCTGCCAAAGAAGCTTGATCGAAAAGGATATTGGCTAAATCGACAAAGCGATCTTCATCCTGCTCTTGATCCAATTTGGTCACCAAAGGGTGCTCTGGGTTAAGTTCAAGAATAGGCTTCGAATCGGGAACAGATTGACCAGCCTGCTCGAGGATGCGACGCATTTGAGCACCCATGTCGAATTCACCCACAACAATACACGCCGGCGAGCCTGTGAGACGGTTGGTTACTCTGACATCCTCTACTCTTTCTGCCAGTACATCTTTAACGCGCTTTAAAAGATCTTCATTTTTCTTAGCGCTTTCTTCTTTTGCTTTTTTGTCTTCTTCGGTATCCAGCTCACCAAGATCTAACTGACCTTTACCAACATCTTGGAAGGTTTTGTCTTTGTATTCCATCAAATGGCTCATCAGCCACTCATCAACACGATCAGACAGCAGCAACACCTCGATGTCTTTTTTGCGTAAAGCCTCTAGGTGCGGACTGTTTTTTGCGGTATTAAAGTTTTCAGCCGCCACGTAGTAGATTTTGGTTTGGCCTTCTTTCATTCTCTCGATGTAACCATCAAGGGATTGATCCTGCGCAGGCAAATCCGTATGGGTGGTTGCAAAGCGCAACAGCGACGCCACCTTTTCTTTATTGCTGAAATCTTCAGCGGGACCTTCTTTTAACACTTGCCCAAATTCTGCCCACACTTTCGCGTAGCTTTCTGGATCTTTTGTTGCCATTTTTGACAGCATATCCAAAACACGCTTGGTCAAAGCTGTGCGCATGGCATCAATATTAGGATCTTTTTGCAATATTTCGCGAGACACATTCAACGAGAGATCGTTGGAATCAACCACACCTTTTATAAAACGCAAATACAGCGGCAGAAACTGTTCGGCATCATCCATAATGAAAGTGCGCTGTACGTAGAGCTTAACACCTCTGGAGGCATCGCGATTGTACAGATCGAAAGGTGCGCGCGCAGGCAAATAGAGCAAGCTGGTGTAATCAAGCTTGCCTTCGACTCGATTATGGCTCCAAGTCAACGGCTCTTCAAAATCATGAGAGATATGTTTGTAGAACTCTTTGTATTCTTCATCACTGATCTCAGAACGCGAACGAGTCCACAAGGCCGTCGCATTGTTGATCGTTTCTTCTTCTGCGGCCTCTTCACCCTCGGCTTCTTTTTTCATGATCACAGGGAGAGAAATATGATCGGAATACTTCTTGATGATAGAGCGCAAACGGAAACCATCAGCGAATTCTTCCGCATCTGACTTAAGGTGCAAAACAATCGTCGTCCCACGAGTTGCTTTTTCAACCGTCTCTACCGTGAACTCTGCTTCACCTGTACACTCCCAGTGAACACCTTCTGCAGCGAATGCTCCAGCTTTACGGGTAAACACTTCTACGCGGTCTGCGACGATAAAAGCAGAATAGAAGCCCACCCCAAATTGACCAATCAGCTGTGAATCTTTTTTCTGATCGCCCGACAGGGATTCAATAAAATTCGCGGTGCCAGACTTGGCAATAGTACCAAGATTTTCAACCACTTCGTCTCGATTCATGCCGATACCGTTATCAACAATCGTCAGTGTTTTGGCTTCTTTATCGAATTCAATACGAATGGCGAGCTCAGCATCATCTTCATACAAGTTGTTGTCCGATAATGCTTGGAAACGTAGTTTATCCGCCGCATCAGAGGCATTAGATATTAGCTCACGGAGAAAGATTTCTCGGTTTGAGTAAAGAGAATGGATCATGAGGTGCAGCAGCTGCTTGGCCTCTGTTTGAAATCCACGAGTTTCTTTTTGCGCTTCCACAGTCATTTTTCACAAGCTCCTGAACGTCTTACTACTGGGATGGTGTTATGTGAAAAAGAAGATGGGGGTTAAAAAATAGATTTCAAGGTGTTGAGAGCTAATGACATACACTCTGCTATTCAAAATAGCACATCAAAAACAAAAACGGCTCCTTCTAGAAGGAGCCGTTTAGAGCGTACCGAAAACCATCCGTCAATCCCAACTGATCAGGTCAAGAGACTGCAGTTTTCATCAGCTATTGAGTGAGAGACTCACTGAACAGAACTTACCAACCTGTAAGCTCTTTCAATGCCTCACCAATGCCGGCCAAAGAACGTACGGTTTTAACACCGGCGTCTTCCAACGCAGCAAATTTCTCGTCAGCCGTACCTTTACCACCAGAAATGATCGCACCAGCATGACCCATGCGCTTTCCAGCAGGTGCTGTAACACCAGCAATGTAGGACACAACAGGTTTGCTTACGTTCGCTTTGATGTAAGCGGCTGCTTCTTCTTCTGCAGAACCACCGATCTCACCAATCATAACGATCGCTTCGGTCGCTGGGTCTTTTTCGAAAAGCTCTAGAATGTCAATAAAGTTAGAACCTGGGATAGGATCGCCACCAATACCCACACAGGTGGACTGACCATAACCGGCATCAGTAGTTTGCTTAACAGCTTCGTAAGTCAGAGTACCGGAACGTGAGACGATACCCACTTTGCCTGGCAGGTGAATGTGCCCTGGCATAATACCAATCTTACATTCACCTGGGGTGATAACACCCGGGCAGTTTGGACCAATCAGGCGTACACCCAATTCGTCACACTTCACTTTACACTCCAGCATATCCATCACTGGAATGTGCTCTGTGATACAAACGATCAGCTTGATGCCGCCATTAGCAGCTTCCAAGATGGAATCCTTACAAAAAGGAGCTGGAACGTAGATCACGGAAGCTTCAGCGCCAGTAGCTTCAACAGCCTCAACGACAGTATTGAATACTGGTAGACCCAAGTGAGTAGTGCCACCTTTACCTGGTGTTACACCGCCAACCATTTTTGTTCCGTACTCAATCGCTTGTTCAGAGTGAAAGGTACCTTGACCGCCAGTAAAACCTTGGCAGATCACTTTAGTGTCTTTGTTAATCAGAATGCTCATTGTACTGTCCCCTATTAACCTTTAGCCGCTTTAACAACTTGCTCTGCAGCGTCGGTCAAGCTAGTTGCAGCAATGATGTTCAGTCCGCTTTCAGCCAGTACTTTAGCGCCAACATCGGCGTTATTGCCTTCCAGGCGTACTACGACTGGAACCTTAACACCCACTTCTTCGACTGCACCGATTACACCTTCTGCGATTAGGTCACAACGAACAATACCACCAAAGATATTGATCAATACGGCTTTAACACCGTCATCGCCGAGGATGATTTTGAAAGCTTCGATAACACGCTCTTTGGTAGCACCACCGCCAACATCAAGGAAGTTAGCTGGCTTACCGCCGTGCAGGTTAACAATATCCATGGTGCCCATGGCCAAACCGGCGCCATTCACCATGCAACCAATATTGCCATCGAGTGCGACATAGTTAAGATCCCACTGAGCGGCGTGAGCTTCACGAGCGTCTTCTTGCGAAGCATCGTGCATCTCTTTCAGCTCTGGGTGACGGTACATAGCGTTGCCGTCAATAACAATTTTGGCATCCAAACAGTGAAGGTTGTCTTCATCTGTAATAACCAGCGGATTGATTTCCAAAAGCGCCAAGTCTTTTTCTTGGAACATTTTTGCAAGACCCATAAAGATCTTAACAAACTGATTGATCTGTGGACCTTTCAAACCCAGTTTGAAAGCCAACTCACGACCTTGATAAGGCTGAG
This sequence comes from Pseudomaricurvus sp., assembly GCA_965656525.1. Classification (GTDB taxonomy): domain Bacteria; phylum Pseudomonadota; class Gammaproteobacteria; order Pseudomonadales; family Cellvibrionaceae; genus Pseudomaricurvus. The sequence continues at coordinate 56,199 of CBFHKY010000020.1, forward strand.
CGCCAGTCAATGGATCTACCGTTGCTTTCAGAATTTTTTCTGGAGTCTCTTCAGCAACTTTCTCGATTTCTACACCACCTTCAGTAGAAGCCATAAACACAATACGGCGACTAGAGCGATCTACCACAGCGCCAAGATACAGTTCATTGGCGATGTCGGTGCAGGTTTCGACCAAAATACGACTTACAGGCTGGCCTTTTTCGTCAGTCTGATAAGTAACCAGATTATTGCCTAACCACTTTTTGGCAAATTCTTCGATCTCTGCTTTAGAGCTAACCAGCTTAACGCCGCCAGCTTTACCGCGACCACCAGCGTGAACCTGAGCTTTAACAACCCACTTATCACCGCCAATTTCGTCAGCTGCTGCTGCAGCTTCGGCAGCAGTTTGAGCTGCAATACCGTTAGATACAGGCAGGCCGTATTCACGAAACAGCTGCTTGCCTTGATACTCATGCAAGTTCATGTTTTATTTCCATCCACTCGCGCCTTAGGCGCTCGGTTGTGTTCTAAGAAGTGTGGAATTACCACACTTCAGGTTTGAGCCTTTGCAAACAATCAAATGACTGCGTGTCAAACAGCTCCCCTAGTGCGCTATAAGAATTATTATTTGCGCGTTTTACGATTCGGCATGTGAATAGCATGGCCATTCACTGCCAAAGCAGCTTCTTTCACTGCTTCAGAAAATGTGGGATGACCGAAAACTGTCATACCAATATCTTCAGCAGTAGAACCAAATTCCATAGCGATAGCGACCTGCTGAACCAAATCGGACGCACTTGGGCCAACAATATGGCAACCCAGCACACGATCGGTTTTCGCATCGGCGATCATTTTCACCATACCTTCAGCTTCATTCGCCGCTACAGCGCGGCCAACAGCCATAAAGGGGAAAGTGCCCACATTGTAGTCGTCACCATCAGATTTAATTTGTTCTTCAGTGCGACCAACAGAAGCCACTTCCGGATGTGTGTAAATCACGTTAGGAATAATATCATAATTTACTAGCGGCTTCTGTCCGGCAATACGCTCGGCAACCACAACACCTTCTTCAGAGCTTTTATGCGCTAACATCGGCCCACGTACAACGTCACCAACAGCCCACACACCAGGAGCACTGGTTGAGCAGTGGTCATCCACGTAGACAAAGCCTCGCTCATCTAAGGTAACACCGCTGTCTTGTGATAGAAGCCCTTCTGTATAAGGCCGACGACCAACACAAACGATCAGTTTGTCAAAAGTGGCTTTTTGCTCGGCGCCCTCTTTGTCAGTAAAGGTCACTTCAACCTCGTCACCCTTCACTTCGGTTGCCGTTACGCGACTGCTCAGGCGAATATCTAAACCCTGTTTAGCAAAGATTTTTTTCGTTTCACCTGCGATCTGCTGATCCATCATGGCTAAGAAGGTATCCATAGCCTCCAACAGTACAACTTCTGAACCTAAGCGACTCCATACACTGCCCAGCTCCAAACCGATCACACCTGCACCGATAACACCTAAACGTTTAGGCACTTCACTAAACTCTAAGGCTCCCGTAGAGTCCACGATAATCTTATCGTCCACTGGAGCCATGGGGATGTTCACCGGTACAGAGCCTGAAGCCAGAATAACGTTTTCAGCTTCTAATATTTGACTGTTACCGTCTTTGTCGGTCAGTTCAACTTTACGATTGGCTAACAGTTTACCTGTGCCTTCTAAAGAGGTGACCTTATTGGCTTGAAATAACCCACCAATACCGCCAGTCATCTGCTGGACGACTTTATCTTTGCGCTTGAGCATCTTAGGGACATCAATGGTCACTTCACCAGTGCTGATTCCATGAGCGGCATACGCTTTTTTCGCATCATGAAACTTGTGTGAACTATCAAGCAGTGCTTTCGAAGGGATACAACCAACGTTTAGACACGTCCCACCATTCTTCCACTTTTCAATACAGGCTGTTTTCAGACCCAACTGCGCCGCCCGGATAGCCGCTACGTAACCACCCGGCCCTGCTCCAATCACAATAACATCGTACTTTTCCGACATAAGATTAACCCCCAAATAGTGTGTATGCTTTGTCATAGCAGTTCTTTATGACGTTGTCTTTACTGCTACATTTACAACCTTAACCCTAAACTAAGCACTGATTGATCAGTGCTTAAAGTTCCAACAACATGCGCGCGGGGTCTTCGATCATGTCCTTAATTGCCACCAAAAACTGGACAGCATCTTTACCATCAATCAATCGGTGATCATAAGAAACCGCCAAGTACATCATTGGCAAAATTTTGACCTCCCCGTTAACCGCCATTGGACGCTCTTGAATCGAGTGCATTCCTAGGATTGCTGTTTGTGGTGGGTTAATGATCGGTGTAGACATCAAAGAACCAAATACACCACCGTTGGTGATCGAAAAAGTCCCGCCTGTCATCTCTTCAATGCTGAGCTTGCCAGCTTGAGCACGCATACCAAAATCACGAATTGTATTTTCTATCGTGGCTAAGCTCATTTGATCGGCGTCGCGTAAAACCGGTACAACAAGGCCTTTTTCTGTTGAAACCGCAACACTAACATCTTGGTAACCGTGATAAACAATATCATCACCATCAAGAGACGCGTTCACAGCGGGGAAACGACGCAGCGCTTCTACAGCAGCTTTTACAAAGAAACCCATAAAGCCAAGACGTGTGCCATTATGTGCTTTTTCAAACTGATCTTTGTACTTTTTGCGCAGCTCCATGACCGGTGCCATGTTCACTTCATTGAACGTGGTCAGCATAGCCGTGCCTTGTGAAGTCTCCATTAACCGCTCGGCAATGCGCTTGCGCATACGAGTCATTGGGACACGTTTTTCAACACGCTCACCACTATGCACAACTACTTGTGATTGCTGAGCTACCGGTACGGAAGCTGACGATGTGACAGGCGCAGCAACAGGTGCATTGGTTACATCTTCTTTGGTGATGCGTCCATCTTTACCCGTTCCTTTAAGCGTATTGAGATCCACGCCTTTTTCTTCTGCTAGCTTACGAGCCGCAGGGCTGGCAAAACCGCCAACATCAGCAGCGTCATCAGATGAAGCACTAGGAGCTGATTCAACTTGTTTCTCACTGCTTCCTGAAGGTGCAGCACCTTCCGTAAACACAGCAATAACTTCATTGCTTAAAATAGTGCTGCCTTCCCCTTTTACGATCTCAGCCAAGCTACCATCAGCGGGAGCGACGACTTCCAAGACCACTTTGTCAGTTTCAATATCAACTAACAGCTCATCCCTTGAGACAGCTTCACCTGGTTGCTTGTGCCAAGTGGCAATCGATCCGTCTTGAACGGACTCTGGAAACGTAGGTGCTTTAATTTCAATTGTCATTCTGTTTTCCTTTAGCTCATCAGCTCATCGCTAATCTATTTGCATCAACTTTTTGCATCAATCATGCAGCATCGAAATCCATTGCTGCACACAACGTAGCATCACACTTTATCGACTGTGAGAGCCTCATTAATAAACCGCGTTTGCTCTTCAATGTGAATCGACATGTACCCGACTGCAGGCGCCGCAGAAGCATCTCGCCCGACATAGTTTAAGTAGAGTGACGAATTAAGATCATTCAAAACCCGACGCATATGGTGCTGGCTGCTATACCATGCACCTTGGTTCATGGGCTCTTCCTGACACCACACTACATCCTGAAGATTTTCATAGGGCTTCAACGCTGCGGTCAGCTCTTCTTCTGGGAATGGGTACAGCTGCTCTAAGCGAACCAAAGCAACATCTTGCTGCTCTCGCTCCATGCGAGCTTCTAGTAAGTGGTAGTAAACCTTACCGCTACATAGAACAACACGCTTTACACCTTCAGCAGGAATAGTTTGATCTTGTTCAGGCAGCACGTTTTGGAACGTACCATTGGCCAACTCTTCCAGTGAAGA
>CBFHKY010000021.1:0-24200 GCA_965656525.1 Pseudomaricurvus sp.
CCATTGGTGCGATGCTAATTCTTGATGGCGGGAGTCCTAATTTAATTGCTTTCTTTTGCATGGTATCGCTGACCACACTTAAATGGCTGCTCTTTTGTAGCGCCCACTTTTTCAATATTGTAAACAAACTGTTGTTTAAGGAGAAAAGGTCGCCGCCATGAGAAGTAATGATCAGTTTAAATTCGCTTTTCGATAGAACCTTTACCACAGCTCCGCAAATTCCTTGCGGGATAATCCAGTGTGCATGAACTATTTGGTGATGATCTTTTCTCAGTAAACTCAAAGTTTTTGCTATCTGGCTTATGAGTAAAAAAGGAATCAGAAGCACCTTGATGGGAGATGCCTTAAGGTTAGGTAAAATCCCTCCAGCATAAGTAAGGGTTTCGAACTTTTCCAAAAATGTGGGTAGATAGCGGTAACGATGGATTGTCATACCATCAGAGGTTTCATGTTTTGATGCCCCAGGATAGTGAGGGGCAAGTACATGAATTTCAAAGTCATCCGTTAAGTGCCGACTGAGTTCATAAACAAAAGCGGGTTCTGTATCTCCTTCCCATCTTGGGAAGGTCGACGTAGTGACCAAAACTTTGGGCTTGCTGGGTTTGGCTTCGGTCATCGTTATATCTTGTCTTTTGAAGGTTACATCTTAAACCGCATCGACAAATCCACGGCTTTGCAGTCTTTTGTCAATGCACCGATGGATATGTAGTCCACGCCGGTTTCGGCAATGGGGCGTAGTGTGGTATCGGTGATGCCGCCGGAGGCTTCCAGTTTTGCTTGCCCGCCGTATTGTTCTTTGTTGAGTGCAACGGCGGTGCGCAGGTCTTCCAGCGGGAAGTTATCCAGCATCACGATATCGGCTTTGGCTTTTAGGGCTTGTTCCAGTTCTGCTAGGTTTTCTACTTCTACTTCTACCGGTTTGTTAGGTTCCTGCTGCTGTGCGGTGGCGATGGCTTGTTGAATGCCACCGCAGGCGGCGATGTGGTTTTCTTTGATTAGGAAGGCATCGTATAAACCTACGCGGTGGTTGTAGCAGCCACCACAGGTGACGGCGTATTTTTGTGCGGTTCGTAGGCCTGGGATGGTTTTTCGAGTATCCAACAGGCGTACGCCTGTGTCGGCCACGAGTGCGGCGTACTGGCTTGCTGTGGTGGCTGTGCCAGACAACAACTGGAGGAAGTTAAGCGCACTGCGCTCACCCGTGAGCAACGATCGAGCGGAACCAGCAAGATGAAACAGTGGGCTGTTGGCGGCCACGTGATCGCCGTCTTTTACTTCCCACGATACGGTAACGTTTGAGTCTAGCTGCTGGAAGACTTCATTTACCCAGGCTGTACCGGCAATGACACAGTCGTCACGGGTAATGATAGTGGCTTCGGCCATGCGGTCTTCTGGGATCAGGCGAGCGGTAATGTCACCGTCTTTTATGTCTTCTTGCAGTGCTATTTGCACGCTGGCGGTGCGATCCTGCTCTAGCCCTAGGATGTCTTTTATCATGATGTTCGGTGTGTCTCTGTCTGTTCAGCAGCGGGGGCTGAGATTCAGCGAAGATGATACGGCGCATGCGCGGCATCAATAATGGCAAGAATTCTAACAGATCGTTTTTGCACGGCACAGCGCTACAAGCTTCTCGCGGTGATGTTTGCGCGGTAGTCAGGGCTCTTCGCTGTGCATTTGAGTCTATAAGGGCTTAGCTCCGATAGGTACTTTTCTTAAGCGCCAATCTGTGGGCACTAATTCTTAGGCATAGCAGGGGGGGCTAACTTCAAAGAGTGTTAGCTGGCTGTCATTTTGCCTGTGATCAATGTCTCGTCTTGTCTGATTCGCGATTTTGACGGTTGGCTTCTTCCGTATACTGATTGTGTCGCCTCTCTCAACCGAATGCCGTCAGGATGTTATCTTATGCACAACGTTAAAAACCCCTATGCTGCAGCGGATGCATTGACACGCCTATCGTTATCTTCGGAGTCGCCGATGATGATGTTGTCGGAAAGGTTGCCGGTTGTTGTGCAAGAGGCCGAGGCGTTATTATCGGGCTATGTTTGCAGCCTTTTTTATCAGGCTGAAGCAAAACTGCTGAAAACAGCTTCACACTCAGAATGTCGTCTTGAGCAGCGTCGGAGCTTTGCAGCCCTGCGCGAGGTTCGATTTCAGCGGGAAAGCTGTTTGGCGGATTTTTTGAAGCATTTAATGTCTACCTGTGAGTCGGTGGATCATAAGGATGACAAGAACCTTTCGTCATCTTTACGAATAAACATTGTCTGTGAGACTCTCGTGGCAAAAGCGCTCTCCGATTGGCAGGCGGATTATCAGGAGTTGGTGTTATCGATCAATCGACTGGTACCGATGGCATTACAAACATGCCCCTTTGGCCCCCATCGTCTGTGTTATGCCTTTGTGTGCTCGATTGATGAATTGTCGATCCACGAGCAAGTCAAAATAGATTTGTTAGTGATGTTTGATCAGGTGATCCTGGCTGCACTAGGGGATATCTACAGCAGCTTAATGGCCAAGTTACTGGATGATGAGCAAGTACAGTCGCGTGCAAACTGTAATTGTGTCGCGCCAGCAGCTGATGAGGCCGAATCTGCTGAAAGGCTGTCGCAAGAGGACGTTTTACCCAAAGTGCAGCTATCTGACGCTCAATCATCCGAGGCTCTGGAGTACGACATAGAGTCGCCTTTAGATCCGAAAACCCATGATGTGTCACCTGCGATGCATGAGCCTATGCATCAAAACAATGGGGCATTGCCCAGTGATTCTGCAATGCCATCAGTGGATCTGTCGCGTTGGTTGAATCGAGCCGATCAGCTGGTGCAAGGGACATGGTTTGAGTGGATTCGCTCCGGCGAGCCTGTCTCTCGCTGTAAATTAGCGGTGGTCATCCCTAAAGTCGACAGCTTTGTCTTTGTGAACCGTCTAGGCGTTAAAGTCGCGACCCAAAGTCGTTTGGATGTGGCGGCCGCGTTGCAATCTGGGCAGTTGAAGATCGTGGAAGACAGCGCCTTTTTTGACCGGAGTTTACAGGCTGTGATTGGCAGTTGGCGACGAATGAAATTCAGTTAATACGGCATCGCTTCTAGCCGAGGTAGTTGCTCTTGTGTACTCTAGTGATTACGTGAGTAAACAAGATGATTCGTTATGCCACCAGCTTCAGGGGGTGAACCACTCCAAACTCCTGCTAATGTCACCTTAGAGCACAATCTGTCCGATGATGGTTTGCCAGTATTTGGGGGCGTAGACGCCGCTGGTTGGCTAGCTGGCGTTGAGCGTGTGTGTTCTCCTAATTTTGATGCTCGCCCTGACTCAGCCGATATTTCTCTGTTAGTTATCCATAATATTAGCCTGCCACCGGGTGAGTTTGGCACAGGCTGCGTGTCTGAATTTTTTACCAATACTCTGGATCATTCACGGCACCCTTTTTTTAATGAGATTGAAGGGGTTCGCGTTTCTGCTCACTTTTTGATTGAGCGCAGTGGCCGTGTGATTCAGTTTGTGGCAACCGACAAACGTGCTTGGCACGCCGGTGTGTCGTGCTTTGACTCTCGCGAGGCGTGTAATGATTTTGCCATTGGTATTGAGCTGGAAGGAACAGATAGTGAACCTTACACGCCCTTGCAGTACCGCGCACTGCAGGCGCTGACCGAGGCGCTCATGGCACACTATCCATCGATTACTCCGCAGCGTATTGTGGGGCACAGTGATATTGCACCGGGGCGTAAGACCGACCCAGGCCCGTTTTTTGATTGGCCCTATTACATCGGCTTGATTGAATCGTGTTAATCGACGGTAAAAAATTTACCAAAAGGAGGATGTCTAAGTGAGCTTTCTGGTTATTGTGATTGTTTTTTTACTGGTGCAGTACGCGCCATCCGCTCGACTTGTGCAGCAGCATAACTGGTTTGCTCAGTGGCAAGAGTGGCTGCGATCATCCGTTAAGCACCCCACCTTGTATTGGTTGGCCTCTGTTATTGCACCGGTGTTGGTGGTGTGGAGTGTGTTGGCGATGGCAGCGAGTGTGTCTCACCTTTTGGTGATGCTGATTTCGATTCCTCTGCTGTTGTTTGCTCTGGGGCATAATGAAATTCACAGTCAGTTGTCGGGTTATCGTGATGCCTGTACCCGTAAAGACAATGTTTCTGCCGTGAACTGGGCAAGAGACATGGGGATAGCTGTTGATTCCGAAGACCTAGAGGGGGCCGATGATTGGCGGGGTCTCAATGCGGTGGTATTGCGCCGAGTGAGTTACTTGGGGCTACAGAAATGGTTTGTGCCTATCTTTTGGTTCTTGATTCTTGGTCCTGCTGGCGCAGTGATGTATCGGCTGTCTGTGCTGTCGTTAGTGAATAACGAGAGTTCAGAGGTGAATAGCGAGACCTCAGACGCCTCACAAGAAGCTACGTCAGAAACAGAGCAAGATGATGGAGCAGAGCTCTCGGAAGACGGTACCGACGCGGCGAATATGGAATCTCCGAAAAAGCTGGCGGAACGTTTGTGTTGGCTGATGGAATGGCCCGTAGTGCGGCTCTTGGGTTTCACGTTTGCGTTAACAGGCAACTTTGAAAGCTGTTTGGTGCGTTGCCAGCAGCATTTGCTATCGACGGAGCTATCCACAGAGCAAGTGATGGAAATGGCCGTGCACGGTGCCTTAGAAATCCCACTGGAAGAGGATATTCCAGAAGCCGTATCCGAGTTGGAGCTGGAAGCGGTATCACCGCTACTGCAACGTTCGTTATTATTGTGGTTATGTGTGCTGGCTGTCTTGAGTCTGTTTTAAACGGTGGTGTTCAGCTTTTTACTGTGCCTGTGCGTCAGTGCGAGTAACCCACCTTGTTAAATCAATAGGGTTACGCGCGCTTCAACGCTTCTTGTTCGGCGACCGATTCACGGGTTGCCAGCTCTTCGACTTCATGTGTTTGCGGTTCTAATGCTGCGATTTCTATTATTTGCTCCTTCGAGTCTCGCCAATCCTTACGAATGCGCAGCAACAGCTTGTGTATGTAGTGTGGGCGTCGTAGTGCAACACTTCGGGTAGCGGGTTTTAGCAGTGAGCGTGGCAGGTGCAGTGAGTTTGTTAGCGTCGCATCACTTAGCTGGGCATCACATAGGTTTTGGGCTAGGTAGGCCGTAATGGCTTTATGCTCAAGTAGCTGGCGTGCCGCCATTTTTAGCGTTAAGTCATAGTGACTGATGCAAAACGCGTTGCAGCACCAGTCTACAACCCAATCCAGTGATGGGGGCGTCATTGGTTTTGACGAGGCATCTATCGGGTCTTGCGCGGCTAATTCTGGATTCACTTGTTGTAGGTACGTGTGGCTGGCCAGCGCCCAGACGGACCGTTGGTTGCCTTGATCCCAGTCGAGCTGTTTTGTTGGCGGCGAACACCAAAACCGTTTTCGGCGCGTGGATACGTTAATGCTTTTGCCTGTGTATTGTTGAACTGCAGAAATATCCAAGCCATCCGTTGGCGTCTCGCCAGCGAAAGATTGCGCGCTGGACCATGGGTAAATAGCCGCATTGGCTACGAGATTGGAGGCGACAGGCTGTTGGTGGATGTGTTGAATGGTTGGAATCAGGTAGCGGTTGGGTTCAAGCAGCAGGGTATGGCTGTGCTTGTGGTACAGGTGGCCAGCGCTGGGCCAATGTTCATTGTGATAACGCGCGTGCTGATCCATGAGATCATGAAGTGTATCTTTTAAAAGCCTTGAACCACTGCGCAGCAATAAAAAAACCTTATGCGGTAGCAGGCAATAGGCAATCAATCGTGCATCGCTGGTGTGTTGTTTTTCAGCTTGATTGGTGAGTGTCGATCGCAGCCACTGGGTGACAAATAAGAAGCTGTTTCTGTGAGCAAAAAGGGGTGTGTGCCCGGTGCTTTTTAGCTCGACATAGTAGAAACGATGATTGAGGTCCAGACGCTTACGATCATTCATGCCTTAAAGACTAGCTGATTATGGTTGGCTAGCAACTTTAAGTATCAGTGATGATGAACAGACGCGGCGGGTGTGTTAAGTGTGAGTTGTTCGGTGAGGGCAAAACTGGGGAAGGGGCGGCGCGCATGGCTTTAGCCCCCGTCCTCCGTTCAAGCAGGCTGCAATTTATAGCAGTTTGCAAGATTTCTTAGCGGCATTCATTTTTCGGCCACAGTAAGACTCGTCGGCTAGGCACCACTTGCTGCTATCGCCAAACTGAAAAATTTCACTTGGAGTATCAGAACCGGAGCAAGTAACTTCCATTTTAACGAAGGTGCGGCCATCGGCGGTTTCACCTTGGTCTACCACTCGCAGAGCTTTAGGGCCCGCAAGTGCAGAGGTAGAAAGGGTAAGCAAGGCAATGGCAATAATACGTTTCATAGAGACCTCTTCGCTGAAGTAGTACCGTTTGCAGACCGAGTACCATCGGAACTGCTTTTGGGTTGTGTGTTTGTTAGCCGAGCAGTGTAACCGAACTGTGGGTTAAATTCACACAAATGCGTTAGATGTTTGTGTATTCCCTATGGAAAAGGGAGTTTTTTACACAACTTAACGAGGGCTTAACGGTAGTTGGTGCAATATGACGGTGAAGTTGGGTGTTAATGCGCTCTCCAGCGGAACAGCTTGGCGGCGGAAAGCAACAATACAGCAGTCATAATGATTAACATGAATAGGTGGTGACTGATGTCGGATAAATGTGCGCCATCGATCATGACTGACCTCGCGGCTTGTACCATGTGTGTGAGCGGCAGAAACTGAGAGGCAGAGCTCATCCACGCTGGGGCTCCGTCTAGTGAAAACCAGACTTCAGACAGCAGCAACATGGGGAAGGTGATAAGATTGAGCACGCCATTCGCGACTTCTTCATTGGCCAAGCGACTCGCCACCACCAATCCCAACGCTAAGATGCACAAATTGCCGAGCAGGGCGATCAGTAACAGTGTCCAGTAACTGCCCAGCATTAAAAAACCTAAGAAAGCATTGGCTACGCTGTACACCAAAACACTGACACACAGCATGATCACCAGCCGCGACAGCAGTTGCGCCGAGAGAAAACTCAGCGGTGACACCGGCGCCGCTTGCAACCGTTTCAGTACACCATTTTTACGGTAGCGTACGATCACATAGCCCACCCCAAATAAGCCGCTGAACATCAAATTCATGGCCAGAATCCCAGGTATTACCCAGTCAACATAGCGCACAGCTTGGCCTATTAACGCTTCACCTTTCCATTCGTCCTCACTCGCTTGCTGAATGAGTTCCTGCAATGGGGCTGCTTTGATAGAGGCGGGGTTGTAAAGGTAATGTTGCGAGCCGTCGGTATATATCAACAGGTCCAGTTGGTGGTGTTCTACGCGCTGTCGTGCGAAGGTTTCGTCTTCATAGGGGATTAGCTGCAAATACGGCTTCTCTACGAGCATTGCGGGTGCTTGTTGGGCGGGGTAATACCCTACTTTGAATAAGGTTGGATCTTCTTTGGAGAAAGCCAAAGCGACCACAGCAATGATGAGAGGGGGCATAATGAATGACCACACCAAGGATCCGCGATCGCGATAATATTCTTTTGTACGCGCTAAGAATAAAGCGATAAGTTGGTTCACGGTGCGCCCTCTTGAGTTTGTAAGGTTGTATGGTTGAGTCAATCAAATCAGTGTTTGTTAGTATTTACTTTTTCTGGATGTCGCCTACTCTCTTAGGCTATGCCCGGTTAACTTTAAAAAGAGATCGTCCAAGGTGGGGTTGTGTACTTGCAGTGAGCGCATATTCGCGCCTGTTGCCATCAGCGCTTGTAGGGTGGTCTCGATAGAGGGGGTGGCAATAATAGCTTGCTCGCGCTTGATGGTGACATTGCTCTGCTCGCGCCACGTGTCGGGCAAGTCATCTTTATCTAGATACACAAAAACGTGATCAAAATGTGCTTTTAACAGCGTTGCTGGCGAGCCTTCTGCAATGACTTGGCCTTTATCCACAATTAATAATTGATCGCAAAGCTGTTCAGCTTCATCCATATAATGTGTGGTAAGAACAATAGTTTTGCCTTGCTGCTTGATCTGTTCAATCAGCGCCCAAAAATTACGGCGTGATTGCGGATCAAGCCCGGTGGTGGGTTCATCCAGAAAGATAATGTCTGGATCGTTCACCAGTGCCAAAGCCAGCAGAAGGCGTTGTCGCTGACCGCCGGAAAGCTTGGATGCTTGTTGGTGGATAAAATCCTGCAAATTACACTGTTCGATCAAGACATTCTGCGGTGTGGTTTTGCGATAGAAGCTGGCAAACAGCTCCAGTACGTCTTTTACCGTGAGGTAATCCATTAGTGCCGTGGACTGAAACTGGATACCCGCTTCAAGTTTAAAGGCCGGGTTGTGGCTTTTGCCTTTGTAAAGAATTTGCCCGCTGGTAGGCTCAGTGATGCCTTCCATCATTTCAATGGTTGTGGTTTTCCCTGCACCGTTGGGGCCCAGCAAACCAAAGCAGATACCTTGCGGAATGGAAAATGAAATGCCGTTCACCGCTTTAACGTGCTTGAAGTGTTTGATCAGGTGACTGACTTCGATGATTGGGTTCATAAGGCGCTATTCGTTGGTTTCTGGTTCTGGCTGATTCGAGAGACTCTTTTTGATTTTGAAACTGCCCGTTTTAGAACCCTTGTTTTAGAGTCACGGTTTTGGAATAACAGGTTTAGAGCGTAACAGATTTAAAACAACAGGGACTTGATAGTATTGGTTCGTTGAAACTATCTGTTAGGGTATCGCTAACACAGAATAAATGTAAGACATAAAATATGGTTGAATCGTCAACGGAATTTCGCAGCTGGAAGGAGTCATTGCTGGTTTATACTCGGCCAGCAACCTTAACCATGCTTTTTTTGGGCTTTGCCGCAGGCTTGCCTTTATTGCTGGTATTTTCAACACTGACCGCCTGGCTCAGTGACATGAATGTTAGTCGCAGTGCGATTGGCTTCTTTGGTTGGGTTGGTATCACTTATTCCGTCAAGGTCTTTTGGGCTCCGGTGGTGGATCGTATAAAGGTGCCTGCTTTGACTCGCTGGTTGGGGCAGCGTCGCAGTTGGATGCTGCTGGGGCAGATTGGTGTGGTTTTGGGGCTGCTGGGGCTACTCAATTGTGATCCAGTGACCGAGCTGACAAGCCTTGCCTTATTTGCTGTATTGGTGGCGTTTTCGGCGTCAACTCAAGATATTGCCATCGACGCATTTCGTATTGAATCCGCCCAAACGGAATACCAAGGGGCCATGTCTGCCTGTTACATTTTTGGTTATCGTGTCGCGATGCTGGTGGCCGGTGCCGGTGCTTTATATATTGCGGATATCAGCAATTGGTCCATGGCTTATCTGAGTATGGCGGCTCTGATGGGGGTGGGAATTATCACCGTATTGGTAATTGCTGAGCCTGATCGCAGCGGGGAGTCCAAATCTGAACTTAGCCATATTGCCGAGAAGGTCTCTGCGGTTCCGTTACCGTTGGCTAAGCGCGTAGGCATGTGGATGAAAGAGGCCGTGGCAGCACCTTTCGTAGAGTTCTTTCAGCGCAATGGACGCTTCGCGCTGGTTATCCTGTTGTTTATTGGCTTTTACCGTTTGGGTGACATCACCATGGGCATCATGGCGAATCCCTTTTACCTAGATTTAGGTTTTACGAAATCAGAAATAGCTTCTATTGGAAAGCTGTTCGGTTTTTTTATGACTATTCTGGGCTCTTTTATGGGTGGGCTTTTGGTGGTCCGTTACGGAGTATTTAAGCCTCTTTTGTGGGGGGCGATATTAGTCGCTTGTACTAATATACTTTTTTCCGTATTGGCATTAGTGGGGCCTGATATTAATTGGCTGGCCGTGGTTATCAGTGCCGATAATCTTAGTGCGGGTTTGTCTAATGCGGCTTTTATTGCTTACCTTTCCGGTATGACGCATCGGGCTTACACGGCTACTCAGTATGCTCTGTTCAGCTCGTTAATGACTTTGCCCGGTAAATTTTTTAGCGGTTTCTCCGGCATAATTGTCGATAGTTTTGGCTATTACAACTTTTTCATGTACGCCGCACTGATGGGTTTACCCGCTATTGTTCTTGCTGTCATCGTTGCTAAGAGTTCCCGACAAGTAAAGGCCCTTTAGGTTTTTTCACCGCCAAGCTGACTGTTTTGAAAAGCTGAAAGTATTGATTCCACTGGTTGTGAAATGGATCTGGTTAACAGGTATTAAACCTTGGTGCGATTGTTTAAACTGCGCAGCCATAAAATCTACAAGATCCAACTGCCTGTATAGTGACGGAGTCATTTATGAAAAATATGATAGCAGCAAGTGCTTTGCTCTTGGCGGTGGGGACGGCCTACGCCGATCAGCCTGCCGGAGAATTGGTGTTAACCAATGGTGACCGCTTAGAAGGTACACTGGTGAAAATGAGCCGCAAAGATATCACTTGGAAGTCGGCCAGTTTTGGCAACGTGACAATCGCCAAAACCAAAGTGGCTAACGTAGTATTTCAAGAGCCTGTCAAAATTCAAGGTGAATCACAGCCCTGTACAATCGCAGGCATTGAGGACCATCAACTGATGTATCGCTGTGGCGATAACCCTCAAACTCTGTCTACCGAGCTGCTGGCACTGCGTGCTGTTGAGCTGTACAGCCAAGCGCCGGTGAACAAAGCCGACTACAAAGGCCGCTTATCGGTAGCGGGTGATTTTCAGCGCGGTAACACCGTTAAAGATGACCTAGAAGTTAAAACCGGTATTAGCTATCGCAAAGGCGATTTCCGGAATGTATTGGATTTTGAGTACGACAGTGTGTCGACTAACGACTCACCAGCGGTTGAAGACTATGACCTGACTTATCGACTTGACTGGTTCTTCGATGAGCTGTGGTTCTGGTACAACCAAGCTCGTTGGGAGGCTCTGGAAACCGCTAATATCGATAATCGCTACACGCTAGGCTCCGGTCTTGGTTATCAGGTTTGGGATAACCCAGAAAAATCTTTGGCGTTTGAAAGCGGTTTCGATTATGTCAAAGAGTATCCTGCTACGGTTGTTGCCACACCGAGCGATGAGAGCAGTGAAGAGCGAATATCTTGGCGTCTGGCTACTGATTTGCGCTATAAGCTTCCATATTCAGCTGAACTGTTCCACACCAATGAATTCTTAATGTCGGTGGATGATACGGCAGACTGGGAAGTGGGCGCGGACATTGGTATCAGTGTACCGTTGGGGCCCGGCTTGTACTCTGAGTGGAAGCTCGAATACGATTACGACAACACCCCAGTGGCAGGTGCAGATAAAGAGGATACTAAAGTGACGGTAGGGGTTGGCTACCAATGGTAAACCTTGGTGTTTATCTGATGCCTAACGTTAGTCTCTAATCCGAATGTCCAACCGATAAAGGCGCTGTTCACAGCGCCTTTATCGGTTCTATTGTGCGGTGCAATATGTGGTCAGGGGTTGAACTCACCTGGCGCGCCCCAATATCATTGTTGTACGCATATAATGGTTGTACTCATACAATAAGGTGTTGGTGAGATTGAACTGGGCTGTTTAGGCTTAGCCAAGCCAATGCTCAGCCGGAGGGGCTATGCCTTTTTTGATTTTATTTATCATCATTCCTGTTGTGGAGATGTGGGTGTTGATCCAAGTCGGTTCCCAGATTGGGGCCTTACCGACGATCGCTCTTGTGTTGCTCACCGCCATGGTCGGTTTGGCACTCTTGCGACAGCAGGGGCTTGCCACCATGATCAAAGCCAATCAGCGGGCAGCCGCAGGGCAGATTCCCTTAAAGGAAATGGTTGAAGGTATTTTTCTTGCGGTGGGTGGCGCACTGTTGCTGACGCCGGGGTTTATTACCGATGCGCTGGGTCTTTGCTGTCTAATACCAGGGCTCAGGCACTTGCTGATTGGGCGTTTGCTGAAACCCATTATTGCTAAGGCCGCTTCTGGCAAATTTTATCAATACCAATCCTATCAAAAGGGCGCCTCCCAAGATGACATCATCGAAGGAGAGTTTAAGCGCCAGTCAGACCGCAACGACCACAGCGACCGAGATCGTCTGCAATAAGCTCGGTAGCGCCTGCTGTTCACTTTGGCCATTCATTATTATGAGCCCCTGTCTTCTTACTGTTTTTGCAAAATAAACGTCGACCTCAGGAAAGCTAGGGCGTTGTGAAGAGTGGCTCGCGTCTGTGTGTCTTTTTCAGCGGCAGCGATTAAGAAGAAACATTTATATTTTTTTTGTTTGCAGGTATTGAAATCGGCTTTTTGAACCCCATCTTGGTAACCACTTGGATTCGGCTCTTGGAGTATTTGCTCAAAGGGCCACCTTCGGGGCTTACCCCTCGAAGTTTTACGTAAACGCAGCCTCAAACGAGGCTCAAACTGGTCCTAAACTGACGTTTTGGAGAAAAAACGCATGAATATTCGTCCTTTACACGATCGTGTTGTGGTTCGCCGCAAGGAAGAAGAAAAAACTTCTGCTGGCGGTATCGTTCTGCCTGGTTCCGCCAAAGAAAAACCTAATCAAGGTGAAGTAGTGGCTGTAGGCAATGGTCGCGTGCTGGAAAACGGCGAAACTCGTCCTGTGGATGTCAAAATCGGTGACACGGTTGTTTTTGGTAAATACGCCGGAAGCGACACCATCGAAGTAGACGGTGAAGAACTGGTTATTTTAAGTGAGAGTGACATTAAAGCGGTTGTTGAAGGTTAATCAACCACCTGTCCGATTCAACTCAATATCTTATTGTTAAACGTATTTTTGAGAGGAGCTAATCATGGCTGCTAAGATTGTAAAATTTGGTGACGAAGCTCGCCAAAGCATGCTGGCTGGTGTAAATATTCTGGCCGATGCTGTTAAAACCACTTTGGGCCCTAAAGGCCGCAACGTGGTACTGGAAAAGTCTTACGGTGCACCCACAGTCACTAAAGATGGTGTGTCTGTTGCCAAAGAAATCGAACTGAAAGACAAGTTCGAAAACATGGGCGCACAGATGGTTAAAGAAGTGGCTTCTAAAGCTTCTGACGACGCTGGTGATGGCACCACCACTGCAACAGTTCTGGCTCAGTCCATCGTTAACGAAGGTCTGAAATCTGTTGCTGCTGGCATGAACCCAATGGATTTGAAGCGTGGTATCGACAAGGCGGTTATTGCTGCTGTTGCGCACATCAAAGAAATTGCTCAGCCTTGCTCTGATTCAAAATCGATCGCTCAAGTAGGTACCATCTCTGCTAACTCTGATTCTTCAGTGGGCGCATTGATCGCAGAAGCGATGGAAAAAGTCGGCAAAGAAGGTGTGATCACAGTTGAAGAAGGCAGCGGTCTTGATAATGAACTGGATGTTGTTGAAGGCATGCAGTTTGATCGTGGCTACTTGTCCCCTTACTTCATTACCAACCAAGAAAACATGAGCGTTGAGCAAGACTCACCGTTTATTCTGTTGGTTGATAAAAAGATCTCTAACATTCGCGAGTTGTTGCCAGTTCTTGAGTCTGTTGCAAAGGCTGGTAAACCTTTGGTTATCATCGCTGAAGATATTGAAGGCGAAGCTTTGGCCACTCTGGTTGTCAACAACATGCGCGGTATTGTGAAAGTATCCGCTTGTAAAGCACCTGGTTTTGGTGATCGTCGTAAAGCTATGTTGCAAGACATCGCTATTCTGACTGGCGGTACTGTGATTTCTGAAGAAATCGGCCTAGACCTAGAATCCACGACTTTGGAGCACTTGGGTACGGCAAAACGTATTACCATGAGCAAAGAAAACACTGTGATTGTTGATGGCGCTGGTGAAGCGGCTGACATTCAATCTCGCGTTTCTCAAATTCGTGCACAAATCGAAGAATCTACTTCTGATTACGACAAAGAAAAACTGCAAGAGCGCGTTGCTAAGTTGGCAGGCGGTGTTGCTGTGATTAAAGTCGGTGCTGTGACCGAAGTTGAAATGAAAGAGAAAAAAGCTCGCGTTGAAGATGCACTGCATGCAACTCGTGCAGCCGTTGAAGAAGGCGTTGTACCTGGTGGCGGTACTGCACTGATCCGTGCGGTTGCAGCGATTGCCGATCTTGTTGGTGACAACGAAGATCAAAACGCGGGTATTGCCATTGCTCGTCGCGCCATGGAAGCGCCTTTGCGTCAGATCGTTACTAACGCCGGTGAAGAAGCTTCTGTTGTTGCTGAACGTGTACGTAATGGCGAAGGTAACTTTGGTTACAACGCGGGTTCAGGTGAGTACGGCGATATGTTGGAAATGGGCATCTTGGACCCAGCCAAAGTAACTCGTACCGCTATTCAGGCAGCTGGCTCAATTGCGGCTCTGATGATCACTACCGAAGCTATGATTGCCGACGCTCCTGAAGATAAAGGTGCTCCTGCAATGCCTGATATGGGCGGCATGGGTGGTATGGGCGGAATGCCAGGCATGATGTAATTTTATGTTGAGGCGACACTTATCGGTGTTGCCTTAGGATGAAAACATCAGGCTTTGCCCGATCAAAAAAAGGCCCACTTCGGTGGGCCTTTTTTATGGCTGACGTTTATCTAAGACGCCTTACTGTCGTGCTCTTTCTGGCGACGTTGCATTTTTTCATACAACTCTACAGGCATTGCGTTCGGAGCCAGTTTGACGGCTTTAACCAGCGATCCCTCTTGAGTCACAATGTCTACGGTAAAACCTTCGTCAGCCGGAGTGATTGAACCGACTTTTAGATTTTCATTGCCTTGCATTAACAGCCGAGCAGACATTAGGGTACGAATCTCATCGGTATTAAACGATCTTTCTAGCATACCTTTGTGATGCATGCCTCTGCCCATGGAAAAGTGCTTATTGCCTTTTTCGTACTGAGCTTGGCGATTGTGTTGGCGATCGCTGTTATTGCATTGATCCGACGCTGCTACCCCGTTACTGGCTATGATCGCGCTCATGAACAATGGAGCAAGCAAGAGTTTTTTCTTGAGAGAGTTTGTCATTGTGCATCGTCCTCCGGTGCAATTAAGAGTGTACCAAGGCCACCTTAGTGGCGGCTGATAAACATTGAAGCATTCTTTTGTCAGCCACCGTTGTCGAAGTTGAGAGAAAATGTATCAATGTGTCTTCATTTCTGCGCATTTAGGACTTTATTCTTCGATAGGTGCAAAGCGTGTACAGTTTGTTACATCTTCCGAGCGGCCGTATTTGTATAATCACTGAAGAATAGTGAGGAATCGCCATGCCATTTAAACGCCTTCTTGTTGTAGACGACCACCAAGATATTCGCGAGTTGCTAACCACCTATTTGGTACAGCACGGTTACGAAGTGGCCGCAGCGGAGGACGGTATTACCATGCGCGCCTTACTGGCTAAGGAATCATTCGACTTGATTGTCTTGGATGTGATGATGCCAGGTGAGGATGGCTTGTCACTCTGTCAGTTTGTACGTAAAGAACTTGGCATTCCCGTTATTATGCTAACGGCTATGGACGATGACACCGACTGCGTTGTGGGCCTTGAAATGGGGGCGGATGATTATGTCACTAAACCTTTTGTGCCGCGCATACTCTTGGCAAGAATTAAGGCTGTATTGCGCCGCACCCAGACAGGGGGAACGTCTCAAACGGAAGAGCTGACGCAAAAGCGCTACTTTGCCGGTTGGTGCCTCGACAGTCTGCAGCGCCAATTAGTCCGTGATGATGGTCTATTGGTGCCATTGAGTACGGCAGAGTTTAAATTACTGGATGTATTTATCCAGCACCCTCAGTGTATTTTGAGCCGTGATCAATTGCTCAATCACACCAAAGGCCGCGATGCGGACCCTTTCGATCGCAGCATCGATAACCAAGTGAGTCGCTTGCGCAAAAAAATCGAAACCGATCCGCAAAACCCATCATTGATTAAAACAGTATGGGGCGGTGGTTATTTATTTTGCGCTGCGGTGATGGGAGTACCCCCGCAATGAAGCGCAATGAAAAAAAGTGGTTAATAGCGTTACCCCTCAAAAAGCTGTGGCCACAAAAACTATTAGGGCAAATGATCTTTTGGGTGGTTATGGCCTTATTATTGGCTCAGGGCATTAACCTTTGGTTGTTGTCGCGAGCACATGAAATTGCAGTGCTGCAAATCAGTGAGCGTTACGTTGTCCGGCAATTTACCAGCGCCGTGGAATTGATTGCGCAAACGCCCAGTGAATTACACCCTTCTATCCTGAGGGCATGGCAGCGACCCGGTGCCAGTTATCGACTGAAAAACGAGCCACCTGCAATTGCCTTTGAAAAGAATGATTATGCAGAACAATTACAGCAGCAGATTCAGAACCGCATCGGTGATGATTATGCTGGGCGTATTTATGTGGTCGTGCAAGAAGCACCCAACTCGATGGGTAAGGAAGACCGTCCTCATAAAAGCGCAGAGCGAGATAATAGAGAGTTGGGTTCTCGATACAGCCGTTTAATGGATCGAAATCAATACGAGCGGCGGTGGTGGAAAGCTCCGCCCCCTCGCTTGAGAGAATTGTTATTAGCTGTGCAGCTAGACAGTGGCCAGTGGCTTCTTAGTCGTCAGAGCACGGTGGATCTTGCTCCCTTGGCGGCCCGTACTACGTTTCTGTTCATGGTATTGGCCCTCGTATTGTTATTAGCGGTGGTGTATTGGCAATTACGACGCATCACTCGTCCCTTGCGTTTTTTGTCTATCGCGGCCGATGAATTTGGTCGCGGTAAAAAGCGGCAACCGGTTGTCGAGGAGGGGCCAGAAGATATCCGGCACACCGTAAGAGCGTTTAATCGAATGCACGATCGAATTGATCGGTTTGTCGCCGATCGTACTCGTCTGTTGGCGGCGCTATCGCACGACTTGCGCACTCCGCTTACGTCTATGCGGTTGCGTTTAGAGCTGATGGCCGACAGCGAAGAAAAAGACAAACTTTTGTTGAGCCTTGATGAAATGCAAAAAATGTCAGAGGCGACACTGTCTTTTGTTCGTGAATCCGGTGATCGTGAATCAACCCAAGCGGTGGATGTTAGTGCCTTACTGGGTAGCCTTTGTGAGGATCTTCAAGATGTAGGGATGTCTGTAGAGTGGCAGGAAGCTGAGCAGCTGATTTTAGAAATTCGTCCTGTGAGTCTAAAGCGTGCACTGCGAAACCTGATTGAAAATGCCGTGTTTTATGGTGATAACGCCAAAGTCAGTATGAGTGAGCTGGATGAGAGTGTGCGTATACGTATCGCAGATGATGGCCCGGGCATTCCGGAGGATAAATTAGCCTTTGTTCTGGAACCGTTTCAGCGAGCGGAGCAGTCTCGTAATCGAGCCACCGGAGGAATGGGCTTAGGGTTATCCATTGCCCGTCAAATCGTGATGAGCCATGGTGGAGCGTTACACCTGCAAAACGCACCGACAGGTTTGGTCGTGGATGTTTTCTTACCGCGTCATGGATAACATTGGTAGCGCCAACAAAAAGGCCGCTCAGTATTCATCTGAGCAGCCTTTGGCGTCATGCCTGCACGGTGTTGTCTTTACAATCAGGCTTAGGCAACCGTTACATCGACAGCAGGGCTTTCCCAGATGCCATGTTTGGTGCAATAAGATTGAGCCACTAATTTCGCAGGCTTATCCAAAACAACACCGAAGGTCACGCGAGTGTTGCCTTTCTTATCTTGGCCGCCTTGAGATCCTGCAAAAAAAGTTGCCTCGGCAATTTTGGTTTCACGGTTGAACAGTGATACTGATGAAATGTAGTGATCCATATCATCTGGGTGTTGATATTCTGCACCGACTTGAACCGTCACTTCGAAAGTTTCACCAGCTGTGGCACTGGACTCACAGTGAACGAAAGGTGAATGACGATCGATGTAATCTTTACGGGCTTCTGCTTCAACAGCACTGATGTCGGAATAAACATTAATTTTTGGCATGGATACTTCTCTCATGGTAGGGCCTTGATTCGTTTCAAGGCCGGTAAATACAGGCGCGCGTAGTTTACTGGCTGACGTGGAACAATCAACAAATGAGGCAACAAATACGCGCCTGTCATGAGGGTGTTATAAATTATGATCAACCTGTTTACTTTGTCGGCGTTGATGTGGGTTGGAAAGCCCTCTTTTTTACTAAAAGCCGACCTTTTTAGTAGGTTATTGTGGAAGACTCGAACCCTGCTAGGTATAGTAGGGTGACTGCTTATCGGCGATGGTTGTTCTGAAAAGGCAGAGGTTAAGTAATTAATGATTTATCGCTTTGACGTTAAAACCGCCAAGTGCATGATACTGACCCAATGCTGAGTCTCTCAAATTACTGCAAAAGTAATCGAGCTTGGAATAACGACGTAATAATATGTTCGTCACTGTTGTAACGATGAGTGGCTAATGCGTTGAGCTGAATGTGACGTGTTTGCCTGAGAGCGAACCTTCTAACCACTTTAATAAGCTCAAGCACAATGATTAGCGTGATTTAACCCTAACGAGAAGGAAGAGATTTATGTCTATCGAATTGCCTGCATTGCCCTATGCACAAGATGCACTTGCGCCACATATTTCGGCAGAAACTCTGGAATATCATTACGGTAAGCATCACCAAACTTACGTAGATAAGCTAAACGGTTTACTGCCCGGTTCTGAATTCGAAGGCAAAAGCCTAGAAGAAATCGTTAAAGGATCTTCTGGTGGCATGTTTAATAATTCGGCACAAATTTGGAATCACTCATTTTACTGGAACTGCTTGAGCCCTACAGGCGGCGGTGCACCAGTGGGACCGGTCGCAGATGCGATTACAGCAGCTTTTGGCTCTTTTGAAGCATTCCAAGAAGAGTTTAATACTTCTGCTGCGAACAACTTTGGCTCTGCGTGGACCTGGTTAGTGAAAAAAGCTGACGGTAGCGTTGCGATCGTGAATACCAGCAATGCAGCCACACCACTGACTGACGACAGCATCACACCAATCTTAACTGTAGATTTGTGGGAACACGCTTACTACATCGATTACCGCAATTCTCGTCCTAACTACCTCAAGGCATTTTGGGCTCTGGTGAACTGGAATTTTGTAAATGAGAATTACGCGGCGTAAACGCAACGTAAAATAATGTAATTCACCCCAAGCATGATAGCTTTCGCTTGGGGGATTACTGCCAAAAAAAGGGGTGTACGCCCCTTTTTTTGTGGCTTGAAAGCGGTATAGTAAATTGCTCGAACACTTTTTGTTTTCATCGTTCTGAAAGAGCACAACGCTTTTAATAACAATAACCTGAGGCTCGTAAGAGAATATTCCTATGGAAAGCATGCAATTTATTAATTTCTTGGCTCGTTGGGGGCATGTGTTGTTTGGTATTACTTGGATTGGCCTGTTGTACTATTTCAATTTTATTCAGGGCGGTTACTTCAAAAAAGCCACACCAGAAGCCTTAAAAGATGCCAAAGCCAAGCTGGCCCCAGAAGCGTTATGGTGGTTCCGTTGGGCGGCGATGTTCACGTTTATCACTGGCCTTTTCTTACTGGTCGGCGTGATGAAGCAAGGCCTCATGAACGTGTACATTATTTCCGGTATTACTATGGGCACGCTGATGTTTCTAAACGTGTGGCTGATCATCTGGCCTCATCAGAAAGTCGCCTTAGGCATAGTAGAAGGTGGCGATCCTGCGGTATCGGCTGGTAAAGCGTTACTGGCGTCCAGAACCAATGTGTTGTTTTCGGGGCCTATGGTGTTTTTCATGTTGGCAGGCCCGCACTTTGTGAACGGTGGAGGCTATGGTGCGAAAGCGGCTGGCTCTAATGGTCTGCTCATCGTATTGGCGATCATTGCCTTGCTGGAGTTCAATGGTATTTTTGGTAAGCAAGGGCCTATGACCAGCGTGAAGGGTGTTATTCATGGCAGTGTGACCCTGACCGTAATATTGGCAGCTCTGCTGGTTTATCTGTGATGTAACAGTGACAACCAATGAAAAAAGCCGGATCTCTTCCGGCTTTTTTTGGTCTGATGTAGTCAAGTGCCAACCGCTTTGATATAAAGATTGGGCTTTGTGATTTCCCAGATTGAGTGAGATAAGACTTTGGAACGTAAAGAACCTACTTTGAGTAAAATGGTCCCGATGCGCGATGATGACTCGCCAAGAATGAGCACAACCCCTGGGGCTCGTCACACGTCGTCGCCGAAATCAGACGCACCTATGGCGGCAGCCACTGCTCGTGCACCTCAATCGTCATCAATCCTATTGCCATTGAGCATGTTGTTGGTTGTCATCGCTTTAGGCGTAAGTGGGTTCTCAGTGGTGCAGCTGCTGGAACTGCAGCAGAAAAATACCGCAGCCGATGTTCGTATTAAAGATCTGGAGCAGCGGTTAACCCTGACCGGCGATGAATCATCACAATCCGTGACGGCTTTGCAGTCTAATCTAAAATCCGCTAAGGCGGAGCTTGAGGTGGCGAACTCTGAAATTCGTAAGCTGTGGGATACCCGCAATGTGAATCGCAGCGCGATTGCAAAAAACAAGCAGGGCATCAGTGCTGCAGCCACTCAGGCCTCTACGGCAAATAGTAAAGCCATTACTGCGCAACGGCTTGCTGAATCTCAATCGGAGAAAGTGAAATCGCTGAGCGGAAGTGTTGCGCTGCAAGCCGAAAAGTTGTCTCTATTGTCGGATTTCAGTGATGCACAACAGCAGCAAATGCGTGAACTGGTGGATAAAACCAACAGTTTGGCTTCTCAGTTAAACAGGCTGAAAAACGATCTGAGTAAGCGTGTGGCCACTAATGAAGAAGCGGTTAAAGCTATCGATGCTTACCGTTTAAGCACAAACCGTGAGCTATTGGATTTGAAGCGTCGTCTTGGGCTGATTCAGTAGCTCACGCATCAGCAGCTCCAATCCAGAGCTTAGTCAGTGACAGCTCTGGATTGGAGGCCTTGGTCGTTTTTAATGCTCGTCGTTATGTCTGATGACGTCGGCCAGATTGCGAACGGCGTCTTCTAAATCATGCAGGTGACCCTGTACCCTGATCGTATCAGTTTGTTTTGCCTCGCCGACTAAGCGTGATGTAGCGTTCCATGCGGCAAGAGCATCTTCCATTTTTCGCTTGTGTGGACCGGCTGATTTGCAAGTTTGGCAAACCACAGACAAAGACAATAAATGATGAGTAAAGTGAAGGTGCTCACTGCCGCAAAAAGGGCAAGGTTCAATCTTCGTGGCCATAAAAATCTCCTGTCACTGTTATCTTATTGTTGTCGACATTGATTTTGTGAAGGGCTTTGATTTTGCTAAAGGTTTTTGCGCTAAGGGCTTTTATACACCTACTCGAAAACGGCACTCGTCGGCTTTTGTTGAAGCGGTATGTTTTGACGCAAACTGTATTTTGGGGGGGAGTCGTAGTGCTTCTGAACAAGGAGCTCAAAACAGGCAGGGGTATAGCTTGGAGGTTGCTTAGCGTAATCACAGGGTAGACGAATCCTCAGCTATCTACACATTGATACCCCAAAGTGTAGATAGCTTTGCAGGGAACGCAAGCATTGATAACACGTCATACCGCTTTACGCATAAGCGGTAACGGACATCCCGCCACGAGTGGTGTAGAATTCGCACACTGTTTAGCCCGTGATGGCAACGCTCGATTTGCAAGACGCGACGTTTAAAAAGACACCATGTCGAAAAAACTCGCCGGCTTGTGATGAAGCGTTTGCCCCTGTGATAACCAAAAGTGAGAGATGTAGCTGATGACTACAGTAATTCGCAAAGACGACCTGATCGAAAGCATCGCCGATGCTTTGCAATTTATTTCCTACTACCACCCTAAAGATTTTATTAATGCTGTGCACCAAGCGTATTTGCGCGAAGCCAACCCAGCGGCAAAAGATGCCATGGCTCAGATTCTGATTAACTCACGCATGTGCGCCGAAGGCCATCGCCCGATTTGTCAGGATACGGGTATTGTCAGCGTGATCATGAAAGTCGGAATGAACGTTCAATGGGAAACCGACTGCAGTTTAGAAGACATGATCAACGAAGGTGTGCGTCGCGCTTACAATCACCCAGACAATAAACTGCGTGCATCGGTATTGGCTGATCCTGATGGCGCACGTAAAAATACGGGTGATAACACCCCCGCAATGATCACCACCAAAATTGTTCCTGGTGATACAGTGGAGGTTCACGTAGTTGCCAAAGGTGGCGGCTCCGAAGCGAAAACTAAGTTCGCCATGTTGAACCCATCCGACAATGTGGTGGAGTGGATTCTGAAGATGCTACCGACTATGGGAGCTGGCTGGTGTCCTCCGGGTATTTTGGGTATCGGTATTGGTGGTACTGCGGATAAAGCCATGGCGATGGCCAAAGAATCTTTACTGGACCCTATCGACATTCAGGATTTACAGGAACGTGGAGCTTCTAATCGATCGGAAGAGTTGCGTCTGGAAATTATGGATAAGGTGAACAAGCTGGGTATTGGTGCTCAAGGCTTGGGTGGTTTGACCACCGTTCTGGATGTAAAAGTCAAAGACTGTCCGACGCATGCCGCCAATAAACCCATCGCTATGATTCCAAACTGTGCGGCTACACGCTTGTGTAAATTTACGTTGGATGGTTCTGGCCCGTCGCTGCAAACACCTCCAAGCCTAGACGACTGGCCCGAAATCACATGGGAAGTAGGCAATGCTCGCCGCGTCAACTTAGACGAGTTGAGCAAAACGGATATTTCTGAATGGAAAACCGGTGAAACGGTCCTGTTATCGGGTAAGTTGCTTACCGGCCGTGATGCAGCACACAAGCGCATGATCGATATGATCGCCAAAGGTGAAGAGCTGCCAGTAGACTTTACCAACCGTATGATTTATTACGTTGGCCCAGTGGATCCAGTACGTGATGAAGTGGTTGGTCCAGCAGGCCCAACAACGGCCACTCGTATGGATAAATTCACCCGTACGATGTTGGAAGAAACCGGTTTGATTGGCATGGTCGGCAAGTCCGAGCGTGGGCCTATGGCGATCGAAGCGATCAAAGACAACAAAGCGGTTTATTTAATGGCCGTGGGTGGATCTGCTTATCTGGTATCTAAGGCCATTAAAGCCTCTAAAGTCGTCGGCTTTGCAGATCTAGGTATGGAGGCTATTTACGAGTTTGATGTAAAAGATATGCCCGTAACGGTTGCTGTGGATGTAAAAGGTGAGTCTGTTCACACCACTGGCCCGCAAATTTGGCAGGCGAAGATTGAAGAAGGTACGATTGACGTTAAGTAGAGTGCTAGCCGCATTTACTGAGGTCTTTCAGTAAATGCGGCTATATAGGCTGCTATGCGGGACCACCGCCACCGCCGCCGGCACCACCAATAATAACACCGCTACCACCAGTGCTACCACCGCCACCACCAGTGTTACCACCAGTGCTACCACCGCCATCACCAGTGTTACCACTGGTAGCTCGGTTGGACGATCCATCTTTCGTATCGGCATATCCACCGCTGACTGCAAAGTCAAAGCTGGATTCTTTGAGGCTATAGCCAACTGTAACATCGCTGTAATAGCTGTTGCCTAAATAGCCGATTCCTATGTTAGGTCGCCAAGTCCGAGCGTTAATTAAATAATCTACACCAGCAGAAGCAACAACTTCTGACTCTTCATCATCAGAAAATATCTTAACCCCGACGGCCATACCCTGACCAAATACATAAGAGACCCCAGCTCCAACACCGGTATCCGCTAGAGCCGATGCAGAAGATAGCATCAAAACACTCGCAAGAAGCGAGTGTCGAAGTGTATGTTTCATGAGTAGAATCCTTTTGAACTCAGTAATTTAAGCTCGGGATACTGTCATGGGGGCTGTACTGAGTCAAGGCGCTGTAAAAAATAGTAGATGAGTCTGCTACACTGACGTAAGCGTGGGTAAAGTTAATAAACAACTTACTTTAAGGTTTTGAAATTGTGAGCAAACTAGCAACTGAATCATGTACTGTCTGTGATGCAAATGCAGACGAGATTCCAGAGTCTGAAAAACAGCAGCTGCTATTAGAGCTTCCAGAATGGATTGTGCTTCAAGTAGATGGTGTGCAGAAACTGCAAAAGACTTACCGCTTTAAAGATTTCCTCATGGCATTGGATTTTGCTAATGCGATAGGGGATTTGGCGGAAGGGGCGGATCATCACCCCTCCATTTTGGTAGAGTGGGGCCAAACCACGGTGACGTGGTGGACGCATACGGTTAACGGTTTGCACCGTAACGATTTTGTGATGGCCGCGAAAACCGATTATCTACACGGCAAATAATCGGCATTGTTCTCTGCTCCCTCTACAGTTGTTAGCTGCT
>CBFHKY010000021.1:24300-35769 GCA_965656525.1 Pseudomaricurvus sp.
TGTTTTACTCAGCCTCGTTATTAGCTGATGGCGCCTGTGGTACGAACGCGTTTCGTGCCTTTAACGGTAGGCTCTGTGCGTTTGGCTTTGGCTCTTTTTTCAAGTTCACCATCGATCACGTTTTTCAGGGCAATGAGTAAACCGGTGACAATAAACGCGCCGGGCGGAAGCACTGCCACCAAGAAGTTGGGGTAGTTATCAAACACGGTAATGGTCCAGTTGCTGGCCATTGGGCCAAGCAGTAAATCCATGTTGTTGAACAGAGTTCCATTACCTAATATTTCACGAATGGTGCCGACAGCCACAAGCACTAGCGTGAAGCCCATGCCCATCATGAAACCGTCTAAAGCTGAAATACCGACTGGGTTTTTACTGGCGAAAGCATCGGCACGGCCTAAAATGGCACAGTTGGTGACGATCAATGGGATAAAAATTCCAAGAATTTGATACAGCTCGAAGGTGTACGCTTTCATCAACAGTTCAGTACAGGTGGTGAACGACGCAATGATCATCACGAATGCTGGCAGTCGAACGGCATCACTTACGCTTTTACGAATCAACGAAACGGCAATGTTCGAACCTGTTAATACCAATATCGTGGCCAACCCTAACCCGAGTGCATTTACAACGCTGCCGCTAACCGCGAGAAGCGGGCACAGTCCTAACAGTTGTACTAGGGCCGGGTTATTTTTCCAAAGACCGTTTTGCGAAATTTCTTTGTAGTCTGCCATACTGATCACTCTGCCTGTTTTGTGGCGCTTGTGTCGAATGCGGGGGTGCTTAGTGGTTGCGCTTGCTGAAAGTATTCCAACGTTTGTTTGACTTGTTTGACGACGGCTCTCGGGGTGATAGTGGCACCTGTAAATTGATCGAATTCACCGCCGTCTTTTTTGACAGCCCATTCATCCGCTGCGGGGTTGCCGAGCGATTTACCGTTAAAACCTAAGATCCAACGGCTTTTTTTCAACTCGACTTTGTCGCCAAGCCCAGGTGTTTCATTGTGCGAGAGCACTCGAACACCGGCAATAGAGCCATCTTGGTTAATGCCGACAATCAGTTTAATGCTGCCACTGTAACCATCGGGTGCCACAGCTGGAACGATGGCAGCAACGGCCTCACCGTTCTGTCTAGCAATGTGCGCTTCGCCACCACTCTTTAGGCCGAGCAGTTCCCAGTATTGCTCATCAATATTGAGAGTTTCCGCCAGCATGTCATTGTTGTGACGATCTTCAGGAACGATCTCTAATAAAGCTTTTTGGGCTGCACGACGTTCCGCGTCGGCAATACGATCAGCCGTGCCGGCCTGAATACCGGCCAAAATAGCCGCTGTCACCAGAGCAAACGCGCCCAATAACAGGCTGTTT
Source organism: Pseudomaricurvus sp. (assembly GCA_965656525.1). GTDB lineage: Bacteria > Pseudomonadota > Gammaproteobacteria > Pseudomonadales > Cellvibrionaceae > Pseudomaricurvus. The sequence continues at coordinate 25,665 of CBFHKY010000021.1, forward strand.
TTGCTTATAGATTTGCCCAGCATGGGAGGAATCCTTATTCGTTTTTCTCTGTCGCACGACGGGCTTTTTGGTGACCGTAGGTGCGAGGCAAGGTGTAATAGTCGATAAAAGGCGCTGCAAAGTTCATCAGCAGTACGGCAAATGCGACGGCATCAGGGTAATTGCCCCATACTCGAATGATGTAAACTAAGATGCCGATAAATGCACCGTAATACAGCCGGCCCTTAGTACTCACCGCGGAAGACACGGGATCGGTGACAATGAAGAAGGCACCGAGCATGGTGGCGCCAGAGAACAGGTGAAACAGCGGAGAGCCGCCACTGTCGGAGCTGCCACCGTCGTAGAAAATAATCGACATCAGCGCTAGGCTGACGAGCATGGCAATAGGGGCGTGCCATGTAAAAATGCGTCGCGCCAACAGGTATAGGCCACCCAACAGAAACCCTAGATTAACCCACTCCCAGCCCACACCCGCGAATAAGGCTGAGCTGAACATTGGGTTATTGTTGTAAACTTGATCGACCATTAACCCACTGGATTGCTTAAAAAGATCCAGTGGTGTGGCGCCGCTGTAGCCGTCGATATTGGTATCCAGCCAGACATGACTTAAGCCTGAGAGCACGCTAACGGTATGCTGCCCTTCAGGGAGCAAGGTGGCTGGGCTGGCCCACTGTGTCATTTCTACGGGGAAGGAAATCAACAGCACCACGTAACCCACCATGGCGGGATTGAACGGGTTGTAACCCAAACCGCCGTAGAGGTGTTTGGCAATCACAATAGAAAAGAATATGCCGGTAGCAATGACCCACCAAGAGCAATAGGGTGGCAACGCTAAACCCAGTAAGACAGCAGTAACCAAGGCGCTGCAATCGCGCAGATAAAAGCCTACTGGGCGTTGACGCAATTTCAGTATGAGCGCTTCAAACACAACGGCGAACAGTGCTGAGATAACCACGTTGATCAAGCTGCCTGGCCCAAAGAACCATGTCAGTGCAACCAACCCTGGGATACAGGCCAGCATTACCTGACGCATCACGCTGCCGGTATCGCCTGACCGCGTGGCGTGAGGTGAACTGACTTTCATAAAGGCCATGTTGTGTTCCTTTCCGCGGGCTTGTGATCTCGCCAGCTACAAAATATCAATGTTTATACAATGTCGTTACTGCTCTGCAAGACCGTTTTTTACTGGGGTATTTGCGAGTCACTTTTCAACTTTTGCAATTTGGCTTCGCTTTTCTCAACCGCGCCGCGAAACGCATCCAAGTTGGGGTCATCTTCCGCTTCGGCTTTGGCCAAACGTTCACGCGCTTTTTGTAAGCGTTTTTCGGCCGCAGCCAATTGCTCTTTCAGCTTGTCATCTGCGCTCATGGTCGCTTGTGCGGCTGCTTTGGCTTTCGCACGCTCAATGGCTGCAGTGGCGGCGTCTTGTTCCTCGCTCGCTGCAGAAACCTGTTCTGCTGGGGGCGAGGTTAAAAGTGACAGTTCGGTTAGCTCTTCAGTCGCTGCGGCTATTTTTTCGTTCAGCTTGTCGACACCAATTTGTAAAGCATCGGCTTTATCACTGCCTTCGGCTTGAGCCGCGGCCAGTTTGGCTTGCGCTTTGCTCAAGCGACCCTGCAACGATTCAATATTGGCTTTGAGTTTTTCTTCGGGTGACATGCTCATTTTGGCTTGCGCGCGGGCAATGGCAGCCGCAACAGGATCATTCGGGTCGGTCGCCGCTGAAATATTTGGTGCATCAGGAGCACTAGGTGTATCAGACGTCAGAGGCTCGGTTGTCGAGTTAGAGGCGGCTGCATTGAATTCACTGAGTTTTTTTTGTGCATCCGCTAACTTCAGTTCAACCTGTTTTAACTGTGCGGCGAACTTGTCTTTCATCTCGTCTTCAGCGGCGGACAACTTTTGCTGCAGTTTTTCTATGCGACCTTCAGCGCTGAGTACGGCGCGCTCTAAGCGTGCTTTTTGCTCTTCGGTGGATTGTTGCTTTGCGGGTATCCCTGCCATAGCAGCGGCTGCCAGGCTCTGCGTTGAGCTTGGACCTGAGCTGGCAGGTTGGTCGGCATGCTCTGCTGCTTCGGTTTTCTGTGCTTCGAGTTTTTGCTTGGCGGCTTCGGCCGCTTGCTTGCGGGCGAGGCGCTTGGCTTCTTTTTCGGCTTCGGCTTTGGCAATGCGCTCTTGACGGAACTCAAAGCGCTGGCGTGAGCGATCCGACTTTTCTTTATCAATCGCTATCTGCTTCATGGTGCCCTTGGCGGCACGATAGTATTGCACCAAGGGGATGTTGCTTGGGCAGACATAAGAGCAGGCACCGCACTCGATACAATCTTTGATGTTTTGGGCTTCTAGGCGTTCGTACTCTTCCGCTCGCGCATACCAGTACATTTGCTGTGGCAGTAAGCCTGCGGGGCAAGCTTCGGCACACATGCCGCAACGGATACACGCTTGCGCAGGCACTGGCGGTGGCAGCTCTTTTTTACTGGGGGCCAGCAGGCAATTGGTGGTTTTGATGACGGGGACATCGATCTGCTCTAAGGCATAGCCCATCATAGGGCCACCCACAATCAAACGGCTGGCTTTTTTCTCGACAAAACCGTGTTCTTCTAAAACATGATGAATAGGTGTTCCCAGGCGAACGATAACATTGCGCTGCGTGTCCAAGGCTTCACCGACGACGGTAGTGATGCGCTCAATCAGCGGCTTGCCGAAACAAACGGCTTCATAGGCCGCAACAGCGGTACCAACGTTATGCAATACAATACCAATGCTGGCCGGAATATCGCCAGAGGGGACTTCCTTACCCGTGAGAATTTGGATCAACTGTTTCTCGCCGCCGGACGGGTATTTGGTGGGAAAACTCACCACCTCGATGTTGGTGCCAGTGGCAGCTTTTGTCACGCTGGCAATGGCATCTGGTTTGTTGTCTTCGATTCCAATAATCACACGAGCAGGATTACCCAGTAAGTGCGCTAACAGCTCGGTGCCTTTAATCAAATCATCGGCGCGGGTCTGCATCAGCATATCGTCGGCGGTGATGTAAGGCTCACACTCGGTACCATTGATGATGAGAGTATGGATCGTGTGGATCGATTTCGGGTTTAATTTAACCGCTGTCGGAAAGCCCGCACCGCCCATGCCGGTAATACCGGCTTCGCGAATTTTATCCAGCAGCTGCTCTTTGGAGTGCGCCAAATAATCATCACAGGGTTGGAATTGGATAAATTCATCAAGGCCATCTGGTTGAAGCACAATACAGCTGCCACTCATGCCCGATGGGTGTGGCAGGGTGCGATCTTCAATAGTGGTGACAACACCCGAAGTCGACGCATGAATGTTGGCGCTGAAAACACCTTTTGCAGCCGCGATTTTTTGTCCTGCCAACACGCGATCACCGGGTTGTACAATCGGCTCAGCGGGCACCCCAATGTGCTGATTAAGCGGAAAAATCATTTCTGTCGGCAGTGAAACCTCACCCAAAGGACGCTGCATAGACTGAGACTTGTTTTCAGGTGGATGAACGCCACCAGGAGTCGACCATATTTGTGTCACGCGGCGGCTCCATCTTGATTGTTCGAGGAGGATTTATCGGTGGCGATAATCTGAACGGGTTGCTCGGCTTCCGCTGGAGGCTTGCTCCAGTGCCAGCCTGCGAGGCCTTCTTCTACAGGCAACATATCAATACAGTCCACCGGACAGGGCTCTACACACAAATCACAACCGGTGCACTCATCGGCGATCACTGTATGCATTTGTTTGGCGGCTCCAAGAATGGCATCCATTGGACAGGCTTGAATGCACTTGGTGCAGCCAATGCACTCATCTTCACGGATATACGCTACCGTCTTAACTTCTGATTCTTCGCCGTGCTCTTCATCTAAAGTAGGGGCCTCAACATCCAATAAGTCGGCAATGGCATTGATGGTGCCCTGGCCGCCAGGGGGGCACTTATTGATGGCATCGCCATTGGCAATGGACTGTGCGTAAGGGCGGCACCCGGGGAAACCGCACTGACCACATTGTGTTTGCGGTAACAGTTCATCCAGCTGATCCACAATTGGATCGCCTTCGATTTTGAATTTAACGGCGGCAAACCCCAATACGGCACCAAATACCAACGCCAGTGCCACCAGTGCGATTAAGGCACTGGCAAAAGGATAAGAAACTAAGAATTCATACATAAGACGTTATCCAGCTGCTCAAACCAGACCACTAAAGCCCATAAAGGCTAAAGACATTAATCCGGCGGTAATCATGCCGATGGCAGCACCTTTAAAAGGAACGGGGACATCCGCCGCCGCTAGGCGTTCACGCATGGCAGAAAACAAAATCAAGACCAACGAAAAGCCTAGCGCGGCACCAAAGCCATACAATGCAGAATGCGTGAAGTTGTGGGCTTTAGCGGTGTTCTGCAATGCCACACCCAAAACAGCGCAGTTGGTAGTGATCAACGGTAAAAATACACCTAGCACGCGATACAGCAGGGGGCTGGTTTTCTCGATAAACATCTTGGCAAATTGCACCACCACGGCGATCACTAAAATAAAGGCAATGGTTTTCAGGTATTCAAGGTTCAGCGGCTCTAAAATATAGGTGTGAACCAAGTAGCTGCAAATGGATGCCAGTGTTAGCACGAAGGTGGTTGCGCCGCCCATGCCAATGGCGGTCTCCAGCTTGTTGGAAACACCCATGAACGGGCAAAGCCCTAAAAACTGGACCAATACAAAGTTATTGACCAAGATTGTGCTGATCAAAATCATCACAAAATCTGTCATAGGTCGCTCCAAAAAAAGTAGAGGTTATAGCCTTACCATTTTAATGGTTTAACGGCGCACTGTTTAGCGGTTTTTCAGGTAACCAAAAGAGGCCTTGCCGCTATCTCGCTACGCGGCCTTTCCATGGTTTACATCACCCGCTGGCCCGGTTTGGCGCCGCTGTGTGGTTCGAGTAAATAGATGTCTTTTTTACCCGGGCCGGCGGCCAATACCATGCCTTCAGAGACTCCAAACTTCATTTTCCGCGGCGCAAGGTTTGCCACCATCACGGTCAATTTTCCGATCAGTTGCTCGGGTTGATAAGCGCTCTTGATGCCAGAAAATACATTGCGGGTTTCGCCGCCCAGATCCAGCGTCAGGCGCAATAACTTGTCGGCCCCTTCCACATGTTCGGCATTGGCGATTAAGGCAATACGCAGATCCACTTTGGCGAAATCGTCAAAGCTGATTTCTGCGGCTAAAGGTTCTTTCGCCAGTTCGGACTGATCGCCAGCTGTATCGTCGGCGATGCTGGCTGATGCAGTGTGTGCAGCCAGCGCATCTTTACTTGCGTCTACCATAGCGTCCACCTTGTCTTTTTCGATACGGCTCAGCAAAGGTTTAAATTTATTGATGCTTTCACCACCACGGAAACTGATCGGAGCTGTCCAGTGTAAGGTTTCATTCAGGAAAGTTTCGGCATCGCCGGCGACTTGCGGCAAAACCGGCTTCAGCCATGAAATCAAAGCGCGGAACATGTTGACGCCCAGCGTGCAGATGTCCAATACTTTCTGTTCGTTACCTTCTTCTTTCGCCAGCGACCAAGGTGCTTGGGCGGCAATGTATTCGTTGGCGGCATCCGCAAGTGACATGATTTCACGCATGGCTTTGCTGAATTCGCGATTTTCGTAGCTGTTTGCGATACCTCGGTCGGCATCCACAAACTGCTGCCAGAGTGCTTCGTCGGCGATGTTCGTGGATAAGGTGCCGCCACTTTTTTGAATAAACTTCGCCGTGCGGCTGGCAATGTTCACCACTTTGCCCACTAAGTCACTGTTGACTCGTTGGATGAAATCTTCCAGGTTTAAGTCAAGGTCATCTACGCTGCTGCCGAGTTTGGCGGCAAAATAATAACGCAGGTACTCAGGGTTCAGGTGATCCAAGTAGGCGCGGGCATTGATGAACGTGCCGCGTGACTTAGACATTTTTTTGCCATTGACGGTCAAGAAACCGTGCACACAGACTTTCGTGGGCGTACGAAACTGAGCCGAGCTGAGCATGGCTGGCCAGAACAGTGCGTGAAAGTTAACAATATCCTTGCCAATGAAATGATAAACTTCGGCTTCCGAATCTGGTTTCCAGTACTCATCAAAGGTCGCAGCGGCGTCGATACCTTCTTGCTTGGAAAGGTAGTTTTTAAAACTGGCCAAGTAGCCGATAGGGGCGTCTAGCCACACATAAAAAAACTTGTTCTTCTCGCCGGGGATTTCGAAACCAAAATAAGGTGCATCGCGGGAGATATCCCACTCATGCAAACCGCCGTCTAGCCATTCAGCCAGCTTGTTGGCGACTTCATCCTGTAAGTGACCGGCACGGGTCCAATCTTTTAAGAAATCGCTAAATTCCGGCAGTTTAAAGAAAAAGTGCTCGGATTCTTTTTCGATAGGGGTTGCGCCTGAAATCACGGATTTAGGGCTGATAAGCTCTGTGGGTAAGTAGGTGGCACCACAGGCTTCGCAGTTATCGCCGTATTGATCATCGGCTTTACACTTGGGGCATGTACCTTTGATGTAGCGGTCCGCCAAAAACAGTTCTTTCTCTGGGTCAAAGGCTTGAGTGATCTTGCGGCTAGCAATGTGGCCGTTGGCCTTCAGCTTTTGGTAGATATGTGCCGATAGCTCGCGATTTTCTTCCGAGTGCGTGGAATGGTAGTTGTCGAACGCGATATTAAAAGCCGCGAAGTCTTTTTCGTGTTCAGCTTTTACGTTGGCGATTTGCTGTTCGGGTGTTAAGCCAAGCTGTTCAGCCTTGAGCATAATAGCCGTACCATGGGCATCATCCGCGCACACATAGGTACACTCGTGGCCACGCATTTTCTGGAAACGCACCCAGATGTCGGTTTGGATGTATTCCACCAAGTGGCCTAAATGAATGGAACCGTTGGCGTACGGTAGGGCGCTGGTGACCAGAATTTTTCGACGTTCGCTCATGACTGCTGCAATCTCATTGGCGTTTAAAATAAGTTTCGGGTTATTCACGCGCGCTGGCGGCTGGTGCCATGGCGAATGTTCACGGATAACCGGTTGCAGGCTCATTTAATGCCATCAATTTACGGCGAAATGGCCCTGTTTCTTCCCAGACTGGGGTTTGTCTGAGGCGAAGGTGAGCAACGTTATATATAATGCCCAGCTTCAGCCCCCATCGAATTTTAGAGGGGGCCATAAAAAAGCGCCGAACTATAGCATTTTTTATTCGTGAAATCAGTCACTTTACGGGTTTGGCCAATGAACACTCAGGAGTTTTTATGTCGTCATTAAGTTCGCTGTTGCCCAGCCAAGTAGAAGCACGCCTACAAACCATTCCCATGCCGAACCTAGAGCAAACTTTGGGGCAGGTGGGGCATGTTGTCTCGGTGTCGGTGGATGACGGAAAAGTTGCGGTTTCTATCGAGTTGCTGATGCCAGTCGACAACCTAGAACCCGAATTCAGCGAGGCCATTTGGGTGGCCATCAGTGAGCTGCCCGGCGTTGAATCGGCCTCTGTGGAGGTGTCCTGGCGCGCTCCAGAGCCGCACGTGTCTGACGAATCTCTACGCATACCCGGTGTGCGCAATATTATTGCTGTAGCCTCTGGCAAAGGTGGGGTGGGTAAATCCACAACGGCGGTCAATCTGGCACTGGCTTTAAAAGCTGAAGGCGCGCGCGTGGGTATTCTAGATGCGGACATTTACGGCCCGAGCATTCCCATGATGTTGGGTCAAGATAACCAACAGCGCCCCGAGGTTGTGAATCAAAAAGCGATGCACCCTATCGAAGCGCACGGTATTTGGTCGATGTCGATGGGCAACTTAGTGACGGAACAGACCCCAATGGCATGGCGCGGCCCTATGGCTAGTGGTGCTTTATTACAAATGTTACAGCAAACGATTTGGCCTGATATTGATTATTTGATCATTGATATGCCCCCGGGTACGGGTGATATTCAGTTAACCTTAGGTCAGAAAGTGCCGGTTACCGGCGCGGTGGTGGTCACGACTCCGCAAGACATCGCGTTGTTGGATGCTAAGAAAGGTGTGGAGCTGTTTCACAAGGTACACGTGCCGGTATTGGGGGTAGTGGAAAACATGGCTACTCATATTTGCTCAAACTGTGGTCATGAAGAGCATATCTTTGGTGAGGGTGGTGGCGATCGCTTAGCGCAGGAGTACGGTACAACTCTGCTGGGCTCCCTACCTTTAAGTTTAAGTATTCGTCAACAAGCCGACGGTGGCTGCCCCACCGTGGCAGAAAACCCAGATTCAGCTGAGGCTCTTTTGTACCGTAAAATAGCGCTACAGGTAGCAGCGGCATTGGCGGAAACGGTTTTGGGCTCTTCGAGCCCTGTGATTGAAATCTCAGACGATTAACGCTTTTGGGGTTCATGTCGATCGTAGGGTGTTAAAGGTCGGGTGTGATGTTGAGTGGCCGGCCTTACCTATTGATGATAAAGCCAGTATGATTTCTTTTTTGCAGCGGCAATTTTTGCCGTTTTAACCAGTAACAGGTAGTGAATGTATGAGTATTAAATCCGATAAATGGATTCGTCGTATGGCCGAAAACGAAGGCATGATTGAGCCCTTTGAACCCGGCCAAGTGCGTTACAATGAAACTGGCGAAAAGCTCATCTCTTACGGTACATCCAGCTATGGCTACGATGTGCGCTGTTCGAATGAATTCAAGATTTTTACCAATGTACATTCTGCCATTGTTGACCCTAAGCATTTTGATGCGAACAGTTTTGTCGACATACAGAGTGATGTTTGCATTATTCCACCAAACTCTTTTGCTCTGGCCCGCACTGTTGAATACTTTCGCATTCCGCGCAGTGTGCTCACCGTTTGCTTAGGCAAATCTACCTATGCCCGCTGTGGCATTATTGTGAATGTGACGCCATTAGAGCCAGAATGGGAAGGGCATGTCACACTGGAGTTTTCCAATACCACACCCTTGCCGGCAAAAATCTACGCCCACGAAGGTGTGGCTCAGATGTTGTTTTATGAGTCTGATGAAATTTGCGAAACCTCTTATAAAGATCGCGGTGGTAAGTACCAGGGGCAGCGCGGTGTGACTTTACCAAAAACCTGATGGTTTTTTTGCTCCATTGCATGGGTGGGCCTGCTGCAATGGAGTGCCTAGCCCAAGCCTGTTGTGCTTATCTACCTCACTGATTCCCTACTGTTTTATTTGATCGAGTGTTCTTATGGCTGACAAAGCGCTGTCTACCGATGTTTTGATTATAGGCGCTGGGGCTGCTGGTTTGATGTGTGCCATCACCGCGGGTCAGCGAGGTCGACGGGTTTTGGTGGTAGATCACGCGAATAAAGTGGGCAAAAAAATTCTGATGTCGGGTGGTGGGCGTTGTAATTTCACCAATATGTATACCGAGCCAAACAATTATCTAAGCGCGAACCGCCACTTTTTTAAATCCGCATTGGCGCGCTTTACCCCGTGGGATTTTATTGGCTTAGTGGCTAAACATGGCGTTCCCTATCACGAAAAGAAATTGGGGCAACTGTTTTGCGATAACAAGTCCAGCGACATTCTTAATGTGCTGCTGCAGGAATGCGAGCAGGCCGGTGTACGTATTCAAGCCCACTGCGCTGTTCAGTCAGTGAAGGGCGTTGACAGTAAAGCCAGTGGGGCTCGCTACGTGGTTGAAAGCGACATCGGCACCATCCACGCCACGTCTTTGGTGGTGGCGACAGGGGGGTTATCCATTCCAACGATGGGCGCTACTGGTTTTGGTTATGAGCTGGCGCAACAGTTTGGTCTTACTGTGTTGCCCCGTTGCGCAGGGCTCGTGCCGTTTACGTTATCGAAGTCTCAGTTAAGTGAGTTTGCCCCTCTGGTTGGCAGTTCTGCCGAGGTGACCATTTCTTGTGGTGATCAAGCCTTTACGGAAAACCTATTGTTCACCCATCGCGGTTTAAGTGGCCCAGCCGTATTACAGATCTCATCGTATTGGCGCCCCGGCCAATCGATTCAGATAGATTGGAGCCCCGCGCAAGATTTAGAATACTTCTTACAGCAAGCACAACAAGAGCGCCCCAAAGCTGAATTAAAAACCGTCCTGTCGCATTTGCACACCAAGGCTTGGGC
>CBFHKY010000021.1:35869-38148 GCA_965656525.1 Pseudomaricurvus sp.
CAGGTGTTTTGTGAGCTCCTATCCAACAACAAGCCCATGAATCAGTTATCCCCCAAAGACATCAGCCAGATTGCTCACACGCTACATCATTGGTCGCTGGTGCCAGCTGGAACAGAAGGCTACAAAACGGCAGAAGTTACCTTGGGGGGGGTGAATGTGGACGAGCTTTCCTCTAAAACCATGGAGGTTAAAACTCAGCAGGGGCTCTACTTTATCGGCGAAGTGGTGGATGTGACCGGTTGGTTGGGTGGGTTTAACTTTCAATGGGCATGGGCATCTGGTTACGCGGCGGGTCAAGAGGTGTAAGTTGTCGGTGTAGTTGTGCAAGAGTAGTTGTGCAAGTGTAGTTGTACCCCAGCAATTAGATCTCTCACGAAAAACAGCCGTGCTCAAATACCAATCTCTATGGCAAGCCTATGTGCGAAAATTGCTTAAAGTGGCGAATGGGGTAGACTCGAGCTTTCCCCTTTGGCTGCTGTTGATCCATGACGTGCCTGAAGTACTAGTCCGACAACAAACAGCCGAAATATGCACCAACATGTACTGGCAGGGATGAAAGTCATGATCAAAAGTGATTCGAGGGATACGAAACATTCGAGCTTAATTCCCTTCCGATAGATATATGTCGTTACAACGTGATTTTTTATGTCTATCTAATATAAGTTATTAGATTTCAGGGTTGCTGGATTTGGTAATCAATATCGGATATGTGGCTTAAAGGCGTTTTGTATTTACGTCTTTGGGGTGCTGAATAAACTGTTATACAGACGGGGAAAAGGTTTGAGGTTTCTTCTATTAATATTTGCGACAACTATGCTGACACAGGCGGTTAAAGCCGATACTCCATATGAACTGCCAAGAAGTACGGTTGTTGAGCTAGAGGAACCTGCCTCGGGACGTATATATCCGGTCTTTATTCAAGTGCCTATAACATACGCCAAGGACTCCGACCGAAAATTCCCGGTAATTTATCTTACTGACGCGCACTATACTTTTCCTATTGTTTCCGGCGCCACACGATTTCCGATGAATAGTGGCGCTATGGAACCTGCCATTATTGTTGGAATTTCATACTCGAAGGGCTCCGAAGGGCCATCAAGCCGGATACGGGACTTTACTCCAACAAAAGCGGAAGGCTGGAAGTATGAGACTGGTGGCGCTTCCGGCCATGCAACATTCATCCGTACAGTGGTGTTCCCACATATTGAGAAGAGTTACAGAGCTAGCAATGAAAGGCGTACCTTTATCGGCAACTCTCTTGGCGGTTTGCTAGGCTCTTACATACTCCTTACCCAGCCTGATATGTTCTCAAGCTACGTTATCGGTAGCCCATCTGTTTGGTTTGATGGTGACTTTATACTGTCAGTTCCAGCAAAAACGCCAGAGGAGCCCATCAGCGTTTACTTGTCTGTTGGTGAATTAGAAACGCCTTCGCACGGTGAGGGGCAGAACATGCTTTCCGGGGCTCAAGCGCTGAATGACAAGATCGTTGCATTAAAGCACACAGATATGAATTTGAGGTTTCTAGCTATTCCTCATGCAACCCATGAAACAGCTTTTCCGACAACCGCCATTCAAGGCTTACACTGGATTTATGGTGTTCAGAAGTGAGTTTTGTATAACAAGCGGCTGTAGTTCGGCCGCAAAAAGCGCGCAGCACTGTGCAAAACATTATGTAAAAATAATATCGGAGATCAAAATTAATGAGAAAGATGATTTTACTTGGATTTCTTTCAATCCTTTCGACGCAGGTATTTTCGGCCCCGGAATTGAAAGGAAGTCCACAAGACTTAAAGGGATTTTTGTTCCCAAACGATAAAATAGTAACAATAAGCGGAAATGCAGAAGAAAAGGCTTACTCTGATAAAGCGGTAGTAAGCTTGGTCATAACAACTGAAAGTAAGCTTCTTTCAGAGGCGATATCAAACAACGGCTCGCTAAGAAAGAAAATAACAAGTTCTTTGGTTGCGTCTGGAATTTCGTTAGAACTGATTAAGAGTTCCAAGTTTTCATCATCACCACAATTTGGTTGGTTTGGCAGTAAGCCAACCAGTTTTAAAGTTGTTAACCGAATGGCAATTACTATTACAAACGAATCACATTTAAAAGAAATTGCTCTTGTATCGGATCGATCAGAAGAGGTAGAACTCTCTGATACAGCTTTTGAACACACTAAAAAAGATGAATTCAATGAAAAGGTTAAAGAAAAAGCTTTAGGGAAAATTCTCAAACAAAAAGAGTTCTATGAACAATCTTTGGGCGTTAAGCTCACTCCGGTT
>CBFHKY010000021.1:38247-47588 GCA_965656525.1 Pseudomaricurvus sp.
GGAATAAGAGATTCAAATATCCATCAACGTGCAACTCGCGGAGCGATGATGTTAGAAGAAATTGTAGTATCTGCAGCCAGAAGTGATAAGCAGAGCTATTCATCAGCTACCGGATTCCGTGATCAAGCTCAAGAGCCCTCATTTGATGAAGTCAAATATGAAGCGAACATGTCAGTAGACTTTAAAATTGGAAGTTAATTGCAGCAAGATGCTTTATGGCTGAGCTGGAACCTACGTTTCGCAGAGCTTCACAGCGGCCCATAAGCACGGTGTTTTATGTGTAAATAAGGATTTAATATGATCGTAGTTTATGGGATTAAAGAAAAGCTTAATCCGATCAAATCAAAACTGTCTGATGTGATTCACGGCTGTATGAAGAATGTACTAGGCATGCCGGAAGACAAAAGAGCGCACAGATTTATCCCATTAGAAAATGAAAACTTTTACTACCCCAAGGGGCGTAGTGAAGCTTATACCGTCATAGAAATCAATATGATGTCTGGTAGGAAAATAGAAACTCAAAAATCCTTAATAAAGTCATTGTTTTCTGAAATTGAACAGGAGTTAGGTATTAAGCCTGTTGATATTGAAATTACCATCAAAGAACAAGCGCCACATCAATGGGGCTTTAGGGGGATGACTGGTGATGAAGCAAATGACTTAAAGTACAAGGTAAACGTATAACGAGGTGCTGCTCGCTGTGCGCCTTCTTTTCCGCGAGCCAGGCGTTATGCTTTTAATATCCAAAGGAGTGGTATGTGAAAAGAAGTAATTCAACAACGGGCAGACTGTTTAGGTTCGCAGGGATTTCTGAGGGTATGACTGTGCTTGAATTGGGCAGTGGCCTTGGTGAAATTTCGGTATTGTTAAGTGAAATTGTAGGATCTACTGGCAGTGTTCTAGGCGTTGACCGCACTAAAGAGATAATATCCGCTGCCCAAAAAGAACTCGATATATCTGGAAAGAGTAATGTTCGCTTTTTACAAGCCGATCTGAACGAAGCACCGGAGTATCTGAAAAATATTGATCTTTCGTCTTTTGATGCCGTGGTTGGCCGTCGAGTGTTAATGTACTTACCCAACCCTGATAGAGTTATTTCGAGTCTGTTACCTTGGTTACGAGAAACTGTTTTCGTGAGCGGTATGCGCTTCTGTGCCAAAGCTGTAAACGGGTAAAGTTGTGCTGACAAAGCACAATAAGTAATAAGCCGACATCCTATTACAGCAATCGATAATTAGATTAAACACCTTAAAAGCTGCATTATTATCTGTTGCAGCTTTTTTCGAGTACAAAAAGATTCTAAATTATTGTTTTTATAGGCCAACCAAGGGTATTTATGTCGTCATTGGGAAGTGACTACAAGCATGCATTGATAGAGCATGTCAGTAAGATTGTCTTAACGGTTGTGCTTATTGGATCTATTCTGCGACCTATTTTTATTGATCTACCTTTAATTTTCAGCCTTTTTGGGGGGGCTAATGCCGTAGCAGCCGTAGCTGTGTATTGGGTTATTCGGTCGCGGTGGATACCCAATTTGGAGCTGCCTTTGGTGTTGGCATTGGGTTTTTTCACACTGACCCCTTTGCAGTTTTTGTCGGGTGGTGTGAATAGTCAGTATTCTTTTATTATGCCGTTATTCCCTCTTGCTGCGGCCCTAATGGGTGGGAAGATCGCCGCGCTATGGGTGGCCGCAATACAGGTTTTCATCATCGTGCTGATGCTCGCTTTAACCAGCAACATCATCGACATGACCGGTGAGATGTATGTGCAAGAAAAGGTATTGTCGCGGGGGCTGTGGCTGCTGCTTTCTATCGGTGCCGGCACGTATTACGGAATGTACTTTCAGCATTTGAATACACAACTGACCAACCAGTTAGAGCAACTGGCGACACAGGATTCGCTCACTGGATTGCTTAATCGACGTGGTTTTGATCACCAGTTTGATCTCGAATTGCGTCGCTCAAATCGGTTGAGTACCGAACTTTCCATATTGGTCGTAGACATTGATCACTTTAAAAGCATCAACGATGATTACGGTCACGCTGCTGGCGATCAGTGCCTGCAGGCGCTAGCCAGATGTTTTAAGGACCATGTTCGAGATATTGATTTGGTCGCACGCATGGGAGGAGAGGAGTTTGCGCTGGTATTGATCAACACCTCTGAAAAAGACGCCCGTACAATCGCGGAACACCTACGGCAGAAGGTGTCCGAAATCAGAGTGCAATCAGCAGAAATCTCTTTTACGGTTACCATTGGTATTGTGTATTGTGACACCTGTGATGCGACTGAAAAGGCTAACCTGTTAAAACAGGCCGATCAGGCTTTATATGAGGGTAAGCGGCAGGGGCGCAATTGTGTGGTGGTGAGTAACAGGGAAGGAAGTGTATTTTCATAGATGATTAGGTTGAGGTTATTGACTGTACAACCCGCTCATCGTATTCACGTTATGCGGTTAGATCAGCCGTAACCACTCTATTTCTACCGTTTAGCTTGGCCTGATAAAGTGCCGTATCGGCTTGGTTAATGAAATCCTCTAACAGAACACCCGGTTGGTATTCACAAACTCCAATGCTGCCGGAATAGGTAATTGACTGACCATTTATCGTCGCGATGTGGTTCTTCGTGATTTGCAATCGAATACGCTCCGCCAGCGTTGCGGCGTCTGCTTGACTTGTGTTTGGCAGTACCAGTAAAAACTCTTCCCCACCGTAGCGTCCAATCTGGTCTGATAGGCGGCAGAGATTGCCAAAGGTTTGTGCCGCATCAATTAACACTCTGTCGCCAGTGATGTGCCCATGATGATCATTAATAGATTTAAAAAAATCCAAATCGAGCAGTAAAATACTTAAGGGCGAATCGTAGCGCTGACTGCGCTCGATTTCATTTTCTAGGCGTGTGATAAGCTCTCGGCGGTTGAGCAAGCCTGTTAATGGGTCAGTGATGGCTAACTTTTGTAGCTCACTGGTTCGCTGAGCGACTCTTTCCTCAAGTTTGGCGTTGGTGATTTCCAGTTCCAGCTGTGCTTCGGCTAGGGCCTGATTTTTGGTGACTAAATCCAGTCGGCTAGGGACTGATAGTGCGACGGGCATCAAGCGCCAAATCATAATTGCCGTAGTGACTGAGATCAGGCCAGTTACAAACTTTGCCATTCCTTCAATAAAATAAAACCCGTGCCAGACATTAACCAGTGATATCAGGTGTGTGATCCCACAAAACAAAATGAATCCAGCAAACAGCTGAAAGATCCAATCAAAAGATAAATCGTTGCGACGCTTCACCAGAGTAATCAAGGCTAAAGGAATAACGAGGTAGCTAAAGGCCGTTAGAATGTCCCCCGTCACGTGCAAAAACAGCAAATCACTGCGCCACAATAAACAGTGGCCGTGTGGCATAAAGCTGCCATCGAGAATGTATTTCAATAATTCCATACAGGCATCTTTGCTGCTTTATTGACTGGGTCGCATTTCATACGTTACTCGACTGGTGTAAAAGTCAATGACCATCGTAAGGCCGAGTGAAGGGGGATATTAGTTACACCGTTATCATCATGCTTTTGAGTATAGGCTATCCCGTCAATTGCGAAAGTTCTGCGGTGCTAGTCTGTGTTGGGCTTTCCTTGTGGTGACCATTGTTTTTTTACGGTTTGCACAATGTGCGCGCCGATAGGAATGGCTGAGGTGGCCGCGGGTGACGGTGCGTTACATACATGCAAGCTGCGAGGGGTACTTTTAAACAGAAAATCGTGCACTAAGGTGCCGTCTTTCATGATGGCCTGTGCTCTGATGCCGGCTGGGTAGGGCTGTAAATCATCCAACCTAAGCGAGGGGCAATATTTTTGTGCTAATTTCAGATAGCCGCGTTTACTAATGGAGTTTTTCAACTCTGAAAGACCCGATCGCCAGTGTTGAGCGAGAAACTTCCAAAAACCACGAAAGCTTAACATGGTCGCTGTGTCTTGAAGGCTAATATTAAAATGGCCATTCCCTTGGGCATATCCTTCCCGCTTCCAGCCCACAACCGCGTTTGGGCCAACGGTAATCCGACCATCGATCATACGTGTGAGGTGTACACCTAAGAACGGCAGAGACGGGTCGGGGATTGGGTAAATTAAATGTTTGATTAACTGGCTTTTCGAGGCGGGCAGCTGATAGTACTCGCCGCGAAATGGAATGATTTGAAAATCCATGATTAACCCTTGCAGACGGGCTAGGCGATCGGCTTGCAATCCTGCACACGCAATCAGGTAATCACATTGCATGGAGCCGCTGGGGGTATGGATATCAACAGCGTTGGCGGTTTCTGTTATTCCTGTTACGGCTGTGTTGAGTCGCAGCTGACCGCCAGCTGCGACAAATTCTTGTGCCATTACCTTTGTGATTTGCTGATAATTTACGATGCCAGTGGTTTTTACCCAGATCGCACCAACACCCGATATGTGGGGTTCTCTGCGTCGTAATTGCTCGGCATTTAACAATTCCACATCCAGCTGGTTACGTTGGCAACGCAAGTAAAGCTCGTGCATCCGGCTGGCTTCAAGGTCGTTGGTCGCCACTAGCAGCTTGCCACACTGCTCCACAGGGATGCTGTGCTTAGCACAGAATGACAGCGTTGCGTCTACACCTTCACGACAAAACTGTGCCTTTAAACTGTCTGGCGGGTAATAAACGCCTGCATGGATGACACCACTGTTGTGACCGGTTTGATGGAAACCCACTTCAGACGCTTTTTCGAGCACCAGTACAGAATGACTTGGGTAGGCTTGTTGGAGCTGTCGAGCGGTGGACAGTCCGACAATGCCGCCGCCGATAATAATAAAATCAAAGCGAGTGTTCATGATGTCTCTAGACAAATGGATTAGTGGTCATGGTAACAAATTACAGTTGTCGCTCGAAGTCAGAGGCGCTCTTTAAGTTGCAGCAAGATGGGCAGCCGAAGTCGACTAAAGCGTTTGTGAACGGCTTTTCTAAATTTATGTTTTAATACACGCCCTTACAAATACGCTGAGATCTTCTTTTGAGCCGCACAGAAACATTTACACAAGGCCCTGTCGGCCGTTTACTCTATAAGTTGGCGCTGCCTGGTGTGTTCGGAATACTGGCTAACCTTTCCTACACGGCTGTGGATACCTTTTTTGTGGGGCAGTTGGGCAGTGATGCGCTGGCAGCCATGAGTTTTACCTTCCCGGTACTGCTGTTGGTGATTACGGTGGCCATGGGTTTTGCCACCGGTGCATCGTCGGTATACGCCCGGATGCTGGGCCTGAAAATGAAAGAAAAGGCCGCCACGATGGCCGCCGATATTTTAGTGCTCAGCCTAATGGTGTCCATTGGCATCATGTGGTGTGGCTGGTGGCTGCTGGAGCCTACGTTTTTGATGCTTGGCGCAAACGAAGCGCTATTGCCGTTGATCGAAGATTATATGTGGGTGTGGTATCTGAATGCGCCTTTCTTCGCTATATCCGCTATGATCATGGCGCTGATGCAGGCTGCTGGGCGAACCAAAGTGGCGGGCATGCTGATGGTGGGAACGGCATTGATCAATGTGATACTGGATCCATTACTGATTTTTGGTCTGGGCCCTTTTCCAAGGTTAGAAATTGCTGGTGCCGCTTGGACGACTGTCATTTCAAGGGTGATACTGGTGGCCATTCAGTTGTACTTAGTATGCTTTCGTTATCGTATGGTATCGCTGCCGCATTGGCCTGGTCGTGAGATGTTAAAAGCTTGGAAGAAAACTCTGCATGTGGGGGTGCCCGCTATGGGTACCGGCTTAGTGGTGCCGGTTGCTGGAGCCTTTACGTTAAAGCTGGTGGCGGGATTTGGCCCGGATGCTGTTGCTGCGCTGGGTGTGGTACAACGCATGGAGCCTGTGGTGATGATTGGCTTTTTTGCCCTGTCGGGTGTGATTGCCCCCTTCTTTGGGCAAAACATGGCCGATGAACTTCGTCACCGACAGAAGCAAGCCTTTGATGTGGTTGTCCGTTTCAGTCTGCTATTTACGCTTGTAGTTACCACGGTGTTGTATTTTTTGGGGCAATACATTGGTGCCGCGTTTTCGGATTCGCCAGAAGTCATACAAGTTGTTGCACTGTTTTTCTCTATTACCCCCATTGCTTATGGGCTGTCTGGCCTTTCTATGTGTGTCACTTCCGGTTTCAACGGTATGGGTAAACCCATGCCCGGAGCGATCATTTCTATATTGAGAATAATCGGGCTTTATGTGCCGTTGGTGTTGCTGGGTAAGCTTTGGTGGGGGTTGCCTGGTGTCTTTATTGGAACCGCCGCTGCCAATATTCTTGCGGGCTTACTCAGTTATGTTTGGCTGAACCGAGAGCTGTCAAAACCGGTTACGCAAGTCGCATAGTGAGTAAGTAACAGACCACACACAAGGCGGTTCCTGTGTACAACTTGTGTGTGGTTGACGTGTTTACTTACCGTTTGAATCGGTATACGCCTGCACGCTCATAGTAACGTCTAACGTATGACTCTCGCCGGCCGACAAATTCAGCACGGCGTCCTCCATAAGGTTAGCGGTTTCTAAACAGATCATGCCCAAATAATCCTCATCAGCAAAATCAGAAAGACGCTTTGCTTTTTCTACCCACGGGTTCCACATCACCATAGAGCGACTGTTGCGACTGGTTAAGGCAATGGTTCGTTGCCATTCGGGGTCGTGCAGAGCAATGGTGTTAGGGCAGTCCAGATAAATACGATCGGTTTCCCCTGTGACAGCACCAACTCCACCGGGGCGCCTGTCGTTCCAGTCCACCAGCGTGTCGATGTATACGCTGTCCTCTATCCCAGTCACGCTGATTAGGCGCACATCACTGACCGCTAAATAGGTATGTAGCGCTTGTGAGAAGCTGATGGGCTGTTGCCCTGTATTCGTGGTAATTAGTTCACAGGATAGATTTTTTCCCACTGTGATTTTCAAGGAGAGGTGGCAACCAGAGACACCCTGTTGGGTAAATGCTTGCTCCGGCAGTGTGAGCAGCAGTTGCGTTTCGTTGGTCGAAATCGACTCGATGGATTCCAATTGCCAATAATGGTTACGAGCGAAACCGTGTGCGTTATCGCCTTGATAGTGAGACTGCACCTCTGCGGGGTTACGACGGAGATCACCAAACCACGGCCAGCATATAGGAATGCCTCCTCGCAAGGGGGTACCTTCGAGATAACGATTCTGTTCGCTCATCCATACGACCGGTTGTGCACCGTGGGGGGTGAAGCTGGCAATTTGAGCGCCCTGCAAGAACACGGTCATTTGAGCCGCTTGATTGTGAACGCCAATGGCGATTAGCTCTTTTTGCAATTCAATGGTGATGCCGTCTAAATGGCCAAATTTTCCATACAGTGTTTGAAGTTCTTGTGCCAAGTTCATAGGTGTTCCAACTCAAAAGGGATAATAAGCAAAGACCGATTTTGGGGCAGTGATAAGGGGCAGCGATAAAAAGATCGGGCATCATTTGTCGGCATATCCTCACACGATTAGCATCGTTTGGGTAGGGCTTACAGGTCGACTTCGCTAAATTGTAATGATAACAATTATTGACTCTTTAGGGTTTGCTTGTATGATCGGCCCTTCGTTTCAGGTGCCCTAGCAGCGACAGTTGTTAGAGTTAAACGGGAAACAGGTGCGCGATGGACGATAGTCTTTCGCAAGGCCTGTACTGCCCCCGCAACGGTAAACAGTTTGACAGACTTCATGTTGTGCCTACCTCTTTAGGTGCAGCGGCCACTGTATTGATCACTTGCTAATCACAAGTCACGGTATGGGAAGGCGGAGCTGTGCATTGTGCTTCTTAAATGTGTTTTTGGAATCATGATGTCACTGTAAGTCCGGAGACCGGCCAGAAACTTAACGACCAACGCGACGGGGTGTCAGTGAAGTCGGTGTGAGCATCTGCGATGTGATCCCCTGCGCGTGAAGTCTTCTTGCTTGATCTTACAGTGTTCTCATCATGTTGTATGGGACGGGGTGTTTCTGTGTTGTACTTGTTTTCCGATCTTTCCTCGCGCTATCGGCGTGTCTTCTTTTTGTTCCTGTGTTTTGTCTTATGTGTGATAAGTGGTCTTGCTACTGCGGCACCCGATAAAGCTTCCGTATTGGTGATTGTGTCGGATCGGTCTTCTCCCGGCATGGTGGCAGGTGCTCATCGGTTATTAAAAACGCACCCACAGTGGCGCATCAATATACGCACCGTGAGCCAGTTAGTGGATGTCAGTGATGAGGCGCTGCAGGCGCTGATTAGCGAAAGTACGGCGCTGGCTATGGTAGCGGTATTTGGTGAACCGGTTGAGCGGTTGTTGAATGCAAACTACCCCAGTAATCAATTTCGATACGTACTGCACAGTGATCGTCGATTGCTGCCCTTAAGTCACGACCAGCAAGGCCAGTTGTTCGGCGGTGGTATACCTGAAGCCATCTTAACCGGCAGTAAAGATTGGGCTACCACTGAGCATATCAGTCAGATACAACAACAATTTCCTCTCTATAAAGACTGGTTACAGGCGCGAGCTTATTGGATCAATCGTTCGGTCACTAATGCCCATCATTTACTTAACATGCTCGCCACTCAAGGCGCCGAGCAACTGCCAATGGAAGACGTAAGCGCTTTACGTTTTGCTATGCATCAACCGAACAACAGCACATGGGTCACTCAGTCAGACCTTACGCAAGCCATAAAAGAGGATCAGCCGGTGGTGTGGTTATTGGACCACGATACCGGTGATTTAGACGGTGAATGGGATTTACACCAAAAGTATTGTGCGGCACTGAATGCACAGTGCGTATCGGTACTGGCTGGTTGGGGCGAGCCCAGTGTTGATGCCATAAAGGCGATCAAAAATATTCACAGCAGGATGCCAGCTACCGCCATGGCCATCATCAGCTTGCAAGATTTTGTGATGGGTGGCGGAGAAGGCCGCGAAAGTGTGGATGCAGAGCTGGCCACGATGAGGCTGCCGGTTATTAAAGGAATGCGTTTAGCCAAAACCAGCTTGGCGGATTATGAATTGTCTGCGCAGGGTGTTCCGCGAGATTCAGTTCATTATCGCGTGGCGATGCCCGAATTGCAGGGGGTAAGTCAGCCTGCGGTTTTGGCGGTGGCATCGGATACACAATTGGATACCATGACGGGTGCAAAAGTCAGTCGCAGTGAACCGATAGTCGCGGCCATCAAAGACCAAGCACGGCGAGTGCAGCGTTGGTTGGTGCTACAGCAAAAGTCGAATGCCGACAAACACGTTGCTATTGTCTATTACAACCACCCCCCTGGGCGACACAACATTGGCGCGGATAATCTAAACGTGCCAGACAGTCTAATGGAGATTTTACAATCT
>CBFHKY010000021.1:47687-53864 GCA_965656525.1 Pseudomaricurvus sp.
GCGCTGCTCGATTTGTTACAGCAGCGCGGTGTGAACCTACCGGAAGACGCCGGGGCATTGGCCGCGATGTCTGATGACGTCGCAACGTTGAGCCGTGCTGACTACCAAGAATGGTTTCGCACTCTGCCAGCTGCAGTACAAGCAGAAATGGAATTCGGTCCGCTAGCGTCACTGCATCAGCGTTTGGTAAACAGTGTGACGGAGGCTCTGGCACTGGATAGTGTGACTATGCGACAAGCGCGTGTCGCACTCTCACAAGATTACATGACCAATACCCTAGTGGATTTGCATCATGCCTTAGACGGCTTGCGTCACAAAGGGCGAGCGCGGGCTTTGGACTTGCTCAGCCAATTGCAGGCTCAGTATGAAACTATTTTGGCGGCGGCTAACGCGGGGCGTCCGGCTCGTTGGGCAACGAGCGAATCGCTGCGAGACAGTTTGCTGGACATGCAGATTGAAGGTATTCGTGGCTGGGGTGAAGCGCCGGGCCGCGTGATGGTGTGGCAGGGCGATATGTTGATCCCTGGATTGCAGTTCGGCAATGTGTTTATTGGCCCACAACCACCGCGGGGTTGGGAGATCAACGAAGAGCTCTTGCACGCTAATTTGTCCTTTCCGCCCCCGCATCAGTACTTAGGTTTTTATCACTATTTGCAGGACGTGTTTGCCGCTGATGCGCTCATCCATGTGGGTCGACATTCTACTTATGAATTTTTGCCAAAACGCAGTGTTGGCTTAAGCGGTGATGACTACCCCAGTTTGATCGCTGGGGATCTGCCGGGCATTTATCCTTACATTGTCGATGGTGTTGGTGAAGGGATCCAAGCGAAGCGTCGCGGGTTAGCGGTCATGGTGGATCATTTAACACCACCGTTGGCGATTACGGAATTGTATGACGACTTACTGCAACTTCGACAGTTGATTGAAAGTGCGGAAGCGGCTACCGATGGCGCAACCCGAACGCGGGCCATAGAGACGTTGCGAGCAACGATCGACGAGTTGGGTTTGCGTAAAGAATTGGAAGCCAGTATGGACGAGGAACTGCAAGTTCGCGGTGTTGGCTTTGATGAGATCGAAGACGATTTTTTGCTTCATGAAACAGGGCATTACCTGACTAACATACAAGAAAAATTCATGCCTTTGGGGTTGCATGTGTTTGGCCGTGACTGGGAGCCTTCAGCCGTCGACACCATGCTCACGTCCATGTTGGATAAAGATCCGGGGCAGGCTGCTGTGGATTCACAAGCGAAAACGCAAAGTCTTGCTCAAGAACAAGAGTGGCGACAGCGTTTAATGGTATCGCCTCGATCTGAAATACAGGCGTTACTGGCAGGCTTGAACGGAGAATTCGTGTTGCCCGGTAAAGGTAACGACCCTATCCGTACGCCCGATGCGCTGCCGACGGGGCGCAACTTCTTTGCTTTAGACGGGAGTTTGTTGCCCACGCGGGTTGGGTTTGATATCGGTCAGCAGTTGGCGAACAAAGTTCTGTCTGGTGAGCGCTCGGTGATGCAGGATATTGCGGCGTTACAATCGCAGAAAGAGAGCACTGAGCAAGCCCCTAATAAACAGGGCGTTATTCTTTGGGCTTCTGATGCGGTGCGTGATGAGGGTGCCATGATCGCTTTTGGGATGAAGTTACTGGGCGTACAGCCGGTTTGGAACAGCCGCGGTATTCTGAAAAAGTTAGAGCGTTTACCGTTAAGTGACACACAACCCCAGCGCTTGGATGTGTTGTTTACGGCCTCAGGGTTGTTCAGAGATTTGTACGGCGAACACTTAGTGCTGCTGGATAAATCGATACTCTTGGCGCTGGATGCAAGTGCCGACACCATCAAACAAGATTACCCCGCGTTACTTCCTGCGTTGCAAGCGGCCTTAGAACCCTTAGGGGAATGGGCCGAAGGGGGGCGTGAACCTTTGGCTCAAAATCGCGTCGCCGACAACTGGGTAAACGAAGCGCGAATGCTACTGCGTGATCAACCGAACCTCACGTTACCCGTGGTCGGTCGTCAAGCCAGTTTGCGGGTGTTCGGCGATGCCCCTGGCTCCTACGGGGCTGGGATCAATCGTTTGGTGGAGCGCTCATCTGCCTGGGATGACCGGATGCAATTGGCGGATGTCTTTGTTAAACGCATTGGCCACGCATACGGCAGTGGGCTGAATGGTGAAGCCAGCCAAGATTTACTACGCCGACAATTGGCTGGTGTATCCCACACTTACTTAGGTCGCGCCAGCAACCTATACGGTTTAATCGACAACAACGATGCTTTTGATTATCTCGGTGGTTTGAATCTCGCGGTGGAGCGCACACGTGGGCAAGCGCCACAAAGTTCAGTGGTCAATCATGCCGATAACCGACGGTTAAAAATTGAAAGTTTGCATCAAGCGCTATTGGGTGAGCTTCGGGGGCGCTTTCTGAACCCGCAATGGATTCAACCTTTAATGGAAGAGGGCTACAGTGGCGCGCGCACCATGGGCAGTGAATTCATTGAATACCTGTGGGGGTGGCAAGTGACAAGCCCCGATATTATCAATGATGATGTGTGGGCTGCGGTTAAAGCTGTGTACGTGGACGATGAACAGAACTTGGGGCTGGACGAATTTCTGAGCGAAGGTCACAACCGTCAGGTACAGACCAACATTCTTGCGGTTATGTTGGTGGCGATTGATAAAGGTTTTTGGCAGGCAGACGCCGACACCATTCAGCAGCTCTCGCAACAGTTTGCTAACAATATTGTTGAGGTAGGCATTCCCGGCAGTGGCCACACCCACGCCAATCACCCCATGTACGATCTGGTGAAGGCCAATATATCTGCGCAGCAAGCCAAAGCGTTAGAAACGGTACTTGCCAGTGCCCGTAATACCGTACAAGCAACCAATGAGGCGCCCAGTCATATTCAGGAGCTCACCACGTCTGAGGACATCACGCTTGAGAGTAGCAAAGTCTCAGCTAGTGATGGCTCGTCTTCCTCATCGCCGGAGTCGTCTTCCGACACGGCTTCGGCACAGGCTTGGATGATGGGTGCTCTGATACTTGGGTTTTTGATTGTGCTGTTGGGGATTTGGCGAGGCCGTCGTTTACGGTAACGCGTGACGGCCAACTGGAAAGCGAAACATAGCGAAAGTTTTAAAAGCTTTAATAGAAAGAAGGGCGAGGGAACATGGATACAAATCTGTCTTTGCATATCATGCATCAGTTGACGAGTTGGTTGCTGGTGCCGGTCGTATGGGCTTTGCTCGGATTTGTCGTGCTGGCGATTTATGAGATAGGCATGGCGCTAGGCGAGTGGGGCGGCGGCATTAAAAAGCTGAGTATGAGCGGTGATATTCAGCGCCTGATGCGTGCTGGTCGCCAGCGCATTGAGCGCGCGGATTTCATAACCCGTCTGGCACCGATGTTGGGCCTAATGGGGACTTTAATTCCGCTAGGACCAGGCTTGGCTGCCCTCGGTGACGGTGAGTTAAGAGTGCTCACCACGGCCATGACGGTAGCCTTTGATACCACTGTAGTTGGTCTGTTGGTGGGAATGATTGGCTTTGTTCTGGGGCGTTTACGCCGCCGTTGGTACGACACAGCACTGGCAAGGTTAGAGTGCAACCTCTCTCAAGGTGAGTCATTACCAGTCCAAACCGTGTCAGACAGCACCGCAGCAGAGGTGCAGGCGTAATGGATAAATGGCGGAACAGCGCGTTTCTGGATAACGATGAAGATCCTCTTGGGCCGCTGGCAAACTTGGTGGACATTATTTTGGTGTTTGCCTGCGGGCTGATTGCGGCACTGGTATCGTTCAGCCCGGATTTGCAAAAGCACTTTGATTCTCAGTCGGTGCAGCAGGAAGTATCAGTGGGGCGTGAATTGGCCACTCTTCCGGAAGGCCTGAACCAGCAGACATCGCAGGGGCAGGGTTATGAGTCTTTAGGGCAGGTCTATCGCGATCCAAAGACCGGTAAGCTTATTTTAATTGGCGAATAAAAGGGCTGTGAATTTTTTGGCAGGGTAAAGCCGAGTGTGAGCGGCTTTACCCTGCCAAAAAGCATAATCTCTAAGTTGACGGGGCTGTCTGTGGCTTAAGCTCAAGGGCGGCTGGCTGGACCTTAACTTGTGTGAGCAACAACAAAACGCCGGCCAGTAGCACCAGATAACCGGTAAAGGTGGATGAATAACTGCCTGTGCGATCGTAAACATAGCCAAACACCGGTGCGGCACAGAGAGAAAACGGCATGATAATCAGCGCCATACGCCCCATAACGGTGCCCATATTGTTGGCACCGTAGACCTTTGCCAAAATCAAACTCCAGACGGGAGTGGCCGCACCACCGGAAAGGCCAATCAAAATACTGGCAACACTCAATAATGTGTAGCTGGTGCCTTGGGCAAACGTGAACATAGCAACAGCCAGTAACATCACCATACCCATCAACGTCCAGCGCAGGTCCAATCGGTCGGCAATGGCAGCGCAGAGTATTCGCCCACCCAAGCTGGCAGCTGAATAAGAAGAGATCAATAACGCCCCTAGGGTGGCCTCCACACCCTTTTCCATTACGACTGGCAACATGTTGCTGATCAACCCAGTGGTGCCAAAGAAAATGGCACCCATGGTTAAGGAAATACCCCAAAAAGTAAGCGTTTTCATCGGGTTGAACGGTAAGGTGGTTGAGGTCGTGCTGGTGGTATGGTCTGTGTCTAAATCGGTTGCATCCCCATCGGGGTTTAGGTTCTTATCTTGTGGGCGGTTAATGGTTAGGAAGGCAATAATAGGTAACATCAACACCGCAATGCCAATGGTGTAAATTCGTAAGCCATCGCGCCATTCAAACAGATCGAACAGCGTTTGTAACAGCGGCGGGATAAACAAGCCGCCAATGGCTGAGCCACAGGCTGCAATGCTAATGGCCAAGCCTCGTCGGCGAACAAACCAGCGAGCGAGTAACGCCGAAGCGGCAATGGGGCCTAACAGGACGCCACTGGGCGACAGTAGCAGCGCATAGATCACCAATACTTGGTTCATGGATGTGGTGTAGGACATCAAAAAGAAACCGATGAGCATTAAGATCGCGCCATAGAGCATTAAGTTGCGAACAGAATAACGATCGATGGCAGAGCCTAAACTGGGGCTGAGAATCCCGGATACCAGAACGGTGGCGGTAATTCCCAACATCAATACCATATTGCTGGGGTCAAATTCGGCTTTAAATGGGACAGCAAAAATACTGTAAGCGGTGAAAACACTGGTGGAGCCAATCGCTTGAATAACCAATGCCACGAGCACTTGCCACCACCCGGCAAATAGGCGACTTTTCATAGAAGACCTTTTAATGTATTTATTATTGTTCGCATTGGGAGCCTATACCTTAAGGCTTGTAGATACTACTTTTATGGATAATTGTTCGTATATGCGTATTGTTTGTCATCTGGTCTTCGAGTAAGCGATAACCACCATCAGACGGGAGATGTCTTTGCCACGTCGAAATCGGTATAATGCGCGGCTCTTTAGGAGTACTCCCAAACGCTTTGTCATTGGGTTGCCTCAATCAGTCTTATCAAATATGCGCCCGTGGGTGGCATATTCTGGAACTTGGTATGTCAGACAGTCACTTTATCAACGAAGTCAGCAAACGTCGCACTTTCGCTATCATCTCGCACCCTGATGCGGGTAAAACCACCATCACCGAAAAGCTGTTGCTGCTGGGTCAGTTGATTCAGGTCGCAGGGTCGGTGAAAGGTAAGCGTGGCCCGCATGCGAAATCCGATTGGATGACGATGGAACAAGAGCGCGGCATTTCGGTGACGTCGTCGGTAATGCAGTTCCCCTATAAAGATCGTATTGTGAACTTGCTGGATACACCCGGGCACGAAGATTTCTCGGAAGATACTTACCGAGTATTGACTGCTGTGGATTCTGCGTTGATGGTGATCGACGGTGCCAAAGGTGTAGAGGATCGCACCATCAAATTGATGAATGTCTGTCGGTTGCGTACCACACCCATTTTAACGTTCATCAATAAGTTGGATCGCGATACCCGTGACACCATTGAAGTCTTGGATGAAATTGAAGAAGTGCTCAATATCGCCGCTGCGCCCATCAATTGGCCGTTAGGCTGCGGCAAAGAATTCAAAGGTGTTTATAACCTCTATACCGACACCATTCATGTGTACCAGCACGGTAAAGGCCA
>CBFHKY010000021.1:53964-55254 GCA_965656525.1 Pseudomaricurvus sp.
GGCTGCGGCAAAGAATTCAAAGGTGTTTATAACCTCTATACCGACACCATTCATGTGTACCAGCACGGTAAAGGCCATACCATGAATGATGATATTCGCATTCAAGGTCTCGATAGCCCTGAAGCCGCCACATTACTTGGTCCATACGTAGATGATATTCGTGAAGAAATTGAATTGGTACGCGGTGCCACTCATGAATTTGATATGGATGAGTACTTAGCCGGTCGGATGACGCCCGTATTTTTTGGTACCGCGCTGGGTAATTTTGGTGTGCGTGAAATGTTGGATGGTTTTGTGGAGTGGGCACCAAAACCGCTTCCACGTCTCACCGATGCCAGGGAAGTGATCGCAGAAGAAACCAGTTTTAGCGGTTTTGTTTTTAAGATACAAGCCAACATGGATCCAAAACACCGTGACCGCATTGCCTTCATGCGCGTGTGCTCTGGCCGTTACACCCAAGGTATGAAAATGCGTCACGTGCGTACCGGAAAAGCAGTAAAGATCGCCGATGCTGTGACGTTTTTAGCCGGTGACCGCAGCCATGTAGAAGAAGCTATTTCCGGTGACATCATCGGTTTGCATAACCACGGCACCATTCAAATTGGCGACACGTTTACCGAAGGTGAAGCACTAAAATTCACCGGTATTCCACACTTTGCCCCAGAGCTGTTTCGCAAGATTCGTTTAAAAGATCCGCTTAAAACCAAACAGCTGCAAAAAGGCTTGCAACAGCTTTCAGAGGAAGGTTCCACACAAGTGTTTTTCCCGCTCAACAGTAACGACATTATTGTGGGGGCCGTGGGTGTGTTGCAGTTTGAAGTCGTGGCGTATCGGTTGAAAGATGAATACAAAGTGGAAGCTATCTACGAGCCTGTGAGTGTTAATACGGCGCGCTGGGTAGAATGTGAAGACAGTAAAAAAATGGAAGAGTTTAAGCGCAAGTGCTCCGATAACCTGTCTATTGATGGTGGCGGTCACCTCACTTATCTAGCGCCCACGCGAGTGAATTTAAATCTTACTCAAGAGCGTCATCCAGATATTGAGTTCCACGCCACACGCGAGCACTAATGACAAGCAGAAGAACAACAGTATGAGCTTCTATCGCATACCTGAACAAATGCCGCGTCGTGAAACACCCAAATGGCAAGCTTTTGGTCGCTTTATGTTACGTATACTGGGCTGGAAGCTTGAAGGCGAACTCCCTAAAGAAAAAAAGTTGTTGCTAGCGCTGGCACCTCATACCTCCAACTGGGATTTTATTGTCGGGGTGTCTTTTATTCTCGCATTAGA
>CBFHKY010000022.1:0-21743 GCA_965656525.1 Pseudomaricurvus sp.
GTTCATGACCGAAGCGTTAGCTCGCTACCGCGCCCAAGGTAGGAAAATCTCTTTGATGGTACGTCGTTGCCATCGACCATAGCGTCAGAGCAAAGCAGCCGCAGGTTTAAATGCGTATAATGGGGCTTTTTTACTAGTGGGAGTCTATTTTGTCTGCTGACACGCTACTGTCCCTGCGTCAGTCCCTCGAAAACGTCATGGTGCGTGATCACTTTGGCTTGCAGCGTAAACTCAAACAAGCGGAAGATAACTTTCAGCAAGGTAAGCCGGTGGACAAAGCCATCGAGCGTTTAAACCAAGCCATGACAGCCTCTGCGGCTTTAGTTCGTGCCCGAGAGCAGTCGCGCCCTACCGTGGCCTTCCCTGAAAACCTGCCGATCAGTGAACGTCGAACCGAAATTGCCGAGTTGATCGACAAGCATCAAGTGGTGGTATTAGCAGGGGAGACGGGTTCGGGCAAAACCACCCAGCTGCCCAAAATTTGTTTGGAATTAGGTCGCGGTGTTCGCGGTCTTATCGGCCATACTCAACCGCGTCGTATTGCTGCCCGCACAGTGGCATCACGCATCGCCGAGGAACTCAATGTTCCTTTAGGGGCTTCTGTCGGGTATCAAGTGCGCTTTACCGATCACACCACCGATACGACGCACATCAAACTGATGACTGACGGTATTCTGTTAGCAGAAATTCAGAACGACCCTTATTTGAATAAATACGATACGTTAATCATTGATGAGGCGCACGAGCGCAGTCTCAATATTGATTTTTTACTGGGTTATCTCAGTCGTATCCTGCCTAAGCGACCCGACCTTAAGCTGATTATTACATCGGCTACCATTGATCTGGAAAAGTTTTCGCAGCATTTTAACCAGGCTCCTATTATCGAGGTGTCCGGTCGTACCTACCCAGTAGATGTTCATTATCGGCCGATGGCAGACCAAGACGGTGATCTTTACGAAGCTATTGTGACGACGGTGTCTGAAATTCTAGAAACAGAAAAAGGCGGTCGGCGTCGCGGCGGTGACATATTGGTTTTCCTCAGTGGCGAGCGTGAAATTCGTGAAGCCGCATTGGCATTGCGCCGCGCTCAGTTTCCACACCTAGAAGTGTTGCCGCTCTATGCACGTTTAAGTCTGGCTGAACAAAATCGCGTGTTTCAAAACCACACTGGGCGACGGGTGGTGCTATCGACAAATGTCGCCGAAACCAGTATCACCGTCCCAGGTATTCGCTATGTGATAGATCCCGGTTTTGCGCGGATCAGTCGTTACAGTTATCGAACTAAAATTCAGCGTCTGCCTATTGAGCCTATTTCACAAGCCAGTGCCAATCAGCGTAAAGGTCGCTGTGGCCGAGTGAGTGAAGGTGTTTGTTATCGCCTGTACGATGAGGATGACTTTAACACTCGGCCCGAATTTACAGACGCGGAAATTCTGCGTACCAACCTAGCCGCTGTTATTTTACAAATGATGAACATGCGTATGGGCGATGTACGGCACTTCCCATTTGTGGATAAACCCGACGAGCGTCTACTGAGCGATGGCTTTAAATTGCTGGAAGAGCTGCAAGCGGTTGATCGTCAAGGTCGAGTTAAACCGTTAGGCCGGCAGCTAATGACACTGCCCGTGGACCCTCGCTTGGGGCGTATGGTGTTATCAGCCGCAAAATACAACTGCTTGAGCGAGGTATTGATCATTGTCAGTGCCTTGTCGATTCAGGATCCCCGAGAGCGCCCGGCGGATAAAAAACAAGCGGCGGATGAAAAGCATCGACGTTTTAACGATGAGCACTCTGATTTTATGGCTTATGTTCAGTTGTGGAGTTACGCCGAACAGCAGCGTCAGGATCTGTCGCAAAACCAGTTTCAAAAGCAATGCAAAAAAGAATTTTTGTCTTATAGGCGTTTGCGTGAATGGCGAGAAGTTCATCATCAACTAAGAACCGCCATCAAACCACTTAACTTAAAAATAAACAAAGAAGCCGCCAGCTACGAAACCTTGCATCGAGCCCTATTGCCAGGCTTGTTAGGGCAGTTGGGTAATAAGCTAGAGGATCGTGAATACTTAGGGGCTCGTAATCGGCGCTTCCATATCTTCCCTGGTTCCTCACAGTTCAAAAAATCACCGAAGTGGGTGATGGCAGGCCAACTACTGGAAACATCCCGAGTGTTCGCCCATCAAGTGGCAAAAATAGAGCCGGAATGGGTGTTAGATGCCGCCAAACATTTAGTGAAGCGCAACCAATTTGAGCCTCATTATCATGTCAAAAGTGGTCAGGTAATGGCTTATGAGCGAGTCACACTTTACGGCTTGCCCCTAGTGGAAAAGCAGCGCGTGAGCTATGGTCAAATTGACCCAGTCACCGCTCGCGATGTATTTATTCGCGCCGCGTTGGTAGAAGGGCTCTATCGTGGTAAAGGCACTTTCTTTCGCCATAACCAAGCGTTGCAACAGGATGTCTTGGATTTAGAAGCGAAGTCTCGCCGTCGAGATATTCTTGTGGACGAAGAAGCGTTATATCGTTTTTACGACGCTCGTGTGCCCGAAGGTATTTTTAACTTATCGGGTTTTGAACGCTGGCGTAAAGATGTAGAAAACGATGCACAGCAGCCTCAGCCACGATTTTTGTACATGAATCGTGATGATGTAATGCAGCACGATGCCAACGCGATTACGGACGTTCAGTTTCCAAAAGAATTGCGTACAGACGGTTTGGTGTTTCCGGTGAGTTACCATTTTGAGCCCGGCCACGAAGCTGACGGTGTCAGTATACAGGTACCCGTGGCAGCTCTGCATTTGCTACCAGAAGCGCGATTAGAATGGCTGATTCCAGGGCTATTGCGAGAAAAGTGTGTGCAGCTGATGAAAGGCCTACCCAAGCAGTGGCGCAAACATTTTGTACCGGTACCTAACTATGTAGATACCGCTCTGGCGATGATGGCGCCCAGTGATACACCCTTAACCGAAGCTCTAACGCACCAACTGAAACGGCAAACCTTAGTGGAAGTGCCCACGGAGGTTTGGCAAGACGTCGCTGTGGATGATTACTACCGCTTTAATATTCAAGTGGTGGATGATGCAGGGAAAGTATTAGCACAGAGCCGTGATCTAGGTGCCTTGCGAGAACGCTATCGTGATCAAGTGCAGCAAACGTTAAAAAGTAATGATGCGTCGTTAGAGCGTACGGGGATAACAGCGTGGGATTTTGGTGAGTTGTCAGAGTCTGTGCAGCTTAAACGTTCTGGTATGCAAATAACCGCGTACCCAGCGTTACAGGATGATAAAGATTCTGTGTCACTCAGAGTGCTAGACAATCCGTTAGAAGCTGCTTTTCTCAGTGAGAAAGGGGTGAATCGACTGGCGTTGCTTGCGTTGCAACGCGAGTGCAAACCTTTAATGAAGTCGCTACTGAAAGGCAAAGATTTGGGTTTGTCTGTCGTGAATCTAGGACGTCGAGAAGTGGTCGCCGATGATTTGCTTATGGCGGCTGTAAAGCACAGCTGTTTGAATGATGAGTTACCGCGCTCTGCCGATGAATTGCAAGCTGTCATCGATCAGGGGCGAGCCCAAGTCACACCAGCGGCCCGAGAGCTAGAGGTCTTGTTGTTGGATATCCTGACACAAGTGGTTGCTATAAAAAAATCCATTAAAACCACAAAAAACGCCTTAGCCATTGCCACAGCAGCCGGTGACATCAATACACAGCTGGAAAGGTTATTGTTTCCTGGGTTTATACAAGCGACGCCCATGCTGTGGTTACAGCAGTATCCACGTTACCTAAAGGCGATCTTGTTGAGGTTAGAAAAAGTACCGTCTCAAATACAGAAAGATAAAATATGGAGCGCCGAAATTGATGCGCTTTGGCAGCCTTGGTTGGAGCGCTTTTCGAAAGAGGGCGAAGCAGCCGTGGCACAAAATTCCAAAGCCATTGAATACCGCTGGATGCTTGAAGAATATCGCGTATCGTTGTTTGCGCAATCGCTTAAAACCTTGGTACCTGCATCAGCGAAGCGACTGAAAAAGCTATGGGGTGAAATTTAACTCAATGAGTGAGGTGGGATTCCTGTCGCCAAAAGCTATGTGGCAAACTTTACTATCGGCTTATTAACACGACCAGTAGCGATGCTGTAGCACTGCTCTACATTGTCTATCAAAAGTTGAAAAATAGTACTGTCTATTTTGTTTTGCGTTGCCAATGGTTGCATCATACAGATGACTTCTTGGTGGGTCAGTTGGCCTCGGTAAGGACGCTTTTGGGTTAATGCCTGAAAAATATCAGCCACCATAATGATACGGCCGGCCAGATCCGATTCAGGGTTTTTACGGTCACGATCAAGGTCAAAAGGCGTTTCCCAGCTTTGGCTTATGTTTTTTGCGAGTGTGCTGCTATTGTGCGGTGTAACGTTCCTAGAACTTGCATCGCCAATCGACGGTCTGTTTTCTTTCGCTGCGGCTTCGTTGTTGTGCCATTTGTGAGGCGTTATTTTTTCCACATCATGCAATACGGCAGCCAAATACAGCATGGCCATTTCTCTGGAGTTGAACTTAAAATAGCCGGCTAGGTGATAAGCGAGATCACCGACTCGCTCTGAATGTTTGAAAGTGAAAGTACTTTTGGCATCTACGATATTGGCAATGAACTTTGCTAAGGAGGAAAATTCCTCTAGGTTCAAATCTTGTGTGTACCAATCATTGTGAGTAAAGGTTAGCCCCATCGTTTCGATGTGGTCGTAGTCTAAGTGATTCCAAAAGCTTTCCTGAGTGACTAACGTAACCATTGTGGCGACCATATCAGTAGGAAAGAGGGTTTCTGAGTTAGCCATTAAATGTTCGGCAATAATGTCTTCGTATAAAGGTAAAATATCTTCATGACAATTATTGCGATAACGATTCTGTAAAAAATCCACGCGGTCAGCAAGAAACAACATGGCAGCGATGTCTTTCGACTCTTGCGGAAGATTGAGGTGCTCTAATTTGGCCCAAAACGTGTGGTGATATCGAACAGGCGTGGCAAAACGTTTCAGTACGCTGCACTGGTTCAAGGTTTTGTAACCGCGTGATGAATGAGCATCGGTATCTTGTGGGGGCATTTGTTTTAGCAAACGAAAGTGCTCTTGCGTTTGGGGAATGCCACAATCGTGCACCAGAGCTGCATAGAAAGTGAGTTCACTTTTGCTGTCTGACCAGCCCATTTTTTTTGCGCAGTGATAAGCACAATAAGCCACACGATAAGGGTGAAACGGCTTATCAATACCCACATAGTCGAGTGCCTTGGCGATTGCAATGAGTGCAGGTCGTAAATCAATACGAGTGATATGCTGTAATTGTGTGATTGACATGCTTGGCACCTACAGTATTTTAAGGCGGCTTAAACAACTCACGTTATATGGCAACATTTTTTACTATTTGATAAATGCTTTTGAAAGCAGAAAATGCAACGAGTAAAGCCATGAGTTAAACACTTTAAGTGTAGTACAGCTTTATGATATTGGAATGAACAGAATCTAAGGTATGAATATCAATGTGGGATAATCATAACGAGCACATCAGATAAGTTACCTAGACGTGGCAGAAACTATTCTGCAACCGTTGTGCTCAGAGACTGCTTTGCCAGATGAAAAGCTGTCGCAGAGCATGGAGTGATGAGGCTTGATAACAGTTAGTTGTGTTTTACCCCTTTCTTAATCCTTGAGTGAAAACCAACGCTAAACCGCCGAGGGTCCATAACGCTACCAGAATAAAAATGGCGCGTGTTGGACCGTACTCCCAGCTTAGTAGTATACCGGCTACTAAGGCCAGCAATGTACTGAGACCGGTATGAACGCTCCAATGGGTTGAAGATTCCCTGCCTCGTTGCCACACACATAGCCCTGTAAGGGAAAGCAGTATTGAAACCAAAATGATGATCATTGATATGGCTCCGTTAGGGAGGCTGCCAACTTAGATGAGTGATGTTCTGAGGGGGCGTGTTGATGCTTTAATTTTTTGCGTTCAGGTCTTTCAGTGGGCAGCTTCAGTGCAGCCCAAATCAATATCACGCTGGTAAGAAGCAAACCTAAATCTACCCCCGCCGTTATGGTTTGCCCACTGAGGAGACTGGTTACAATCCAGTCTCCCGTTGTGATTCCGTTCAGAGGCAGTACCAGCAATAGAAGAAAACCGCAGGCCAGTAATATTTCTTTCGTGGCAAGGTAGGCGTTTGGTCGTGACATGGCCCAGCAGATGGCGACAATCCAGCTAACAAAAAATACCACGCCCAAGTTAAAGCCCATCGAGGTGAGGTTCTTAGGCATCAATAACTGAGCCCAGAACAGACTGATACAAGCTAGAACCAACCCAGCACAAGAGCCACTGGAAAATCGGCTGATACGACTGTAGGTTTTCATAGAGCAAGATCCTTCTGAGCCAAAAGCGCGACGTTCAACCCAGACGAGGATACCGGTCACGGCCACCAGCGCCGTCGTTATACCTAACAAAAACCAGAGTATTTTGACGGCGACACCACCGAAATTGCCAAAGTGCAACGGTGTCATGGCGTCTAGGATGTATTTTGAGGTGCCCTGCAAGCGCCCAAAAGGGGTGAAGCTTTGCAAGTGTTCGCCACTGCTTATTCGGTATTGATGGGTCTGTGAAGTTAGGTTACTGCCACCCAAAGTGCGCAGTGCCATGACAGCATTTTGGTCTCCCCAACCGTAAAAGGTTGCACTACCTATGATCCATTCTGGGTTTCCCTGATGGATGGAATCCAATAACTGACCAAAGTTCATCTCGGCACTTTGTTCTGTCAGCAATACTTCGACTTCAGGTAAAAAAGTTTCTATCAGTTTTTCTTGATCACCGCCAAAGCTGACAAAAGCAGAGGCTGGAATCAACAGTACTGTAGCCAATCCAAGAAAAGCACCGGTATAAGCAATAGTTCCGTGAAAAAGTATGCCCCAAGTACCTAGTACTTTGTGCGTATCAGTAAACAGCAGACGCAGGCTTCGCCAAGGGCGAAAAGTGAATAAATCCTTGAGCATTTTTGGATGAATAAACAATCCAGTAATGGCGGAAGCAAACAGGGTAAGCCCTAGCAAGCCGGTAAGAATCAATCCCAATGGCGACCCTAAATGCAGATCCGCGTGGAAGTTAACAATAAAGTCAGCCATATCCGTTCGGCGTTGTTGAAATAGCGCTTGAAGGTCGCCGGTTTTACGATCAAGTTGTGCCAGAGTCTGAGGGTGATGATCAAACCAGATGCCCTCGTGACGGTGAACGCCATTTTCATCAATGGTTTCTTTCTCAAACAAAATGATTAGCGTATTGGCGCCGTGTGAGCCAGGCAGAATCAGCTCTACGTGTTCCAGATAGTCTGGATCGATACTGCTGGCGTGGTTTCTGACGATCTTTTCTATAGCGGCAAAGTCGTGTTGCAGTTGGCCTCGTATATCTGGGTTGGCCCAGACTTTTAGCTCTCCACGGCCGAACACCGAAACGGCACCGGTAAAAGCAATGATAAACAGCAAAATTGCCGTCAAGATACCCACCCAACTGTGCAGGGCGTAATAACGTTTGGTGGTTTGCTGTTTCATAAGCTACCCCAGACTAAATGGCGAAAGATTAATCCCCCGTGAATAAGCACCAAAGTCAGAATAATCGCCCAAAGCCGCCAGATACTCATCACTAGCACAGAGGCAATCAGCAATATTATCCAAGTAATAGGGAACAGCAAAATGGGCAAGCCGATACGGTCAATCTCGTTCAGCGGAATGTACAAACTGGCGCCACTGGTTATCAGTGTGGCAGTCAGTAGAGCGCCGATCGTGCAGGCCAGTACCCGCAGGATAGGAGCACTGAATAGGCGGCTGTTGTTCATGTTTAGCATCACCTGCTGGGGTTGAAGGGGGCGGGGGGAGCTAGAACGGAGCTCAATCTAAACATGACAGACCTTCATGCTCATGTAACAAGTCTAAACAATAAATGGTCTCTTTAGAAGTTAAAGTATATACGGTGGATAATATAAATAATAATAGTTATCATTTCTTGTATTTGAGGTTGGTGGTTGCCAAAATACTTGGGGGTAAGTAATGATCAAGAAAAGGCTAGGCAGTATTTATCAGCAGAAACCAGTGGGCGTTTTAACGACGACTCTGGCGCTAGTGGCTGGCGGGAGTGCAGCGAATATCGGCATGGTTGCGGTTGCGCAGGCGCAGCAAATCGAAGAGATTCAGGTGATTGGTGAGAAAATTGGTCGGTCTATTCAGGATACACCCACCAGTGTGGCGGTGATCACACCGGATATGATGGCAGAGCAGCAGATTCTTAACATGAATGATGTTTTGGATCAGACGCCTAACGTCCATGCCCAGCCCAACTATGGTTTAACCATTCGCGGTATCGATGCTTTTAGCGTCTCC
Source organism: Pseudomaricurvus sp. (assembly GCA_965656525.1). Classification (GTDB taxonomy): domain Bacteria; phylum Pseudomonadota; class Gammaproteobacteria; order Pseudomonadales; family Cellvibrionaceae; genus Pseudomaricurvus. The sequence goes on from CBFHKY010000022.1 coordinate 8,396, forward strand.
AGCAACAGTTACAGTTACCTCGCCAGCGTCTATCAAGATGGCGCTCCGCTGCCTTATCGGGTGATTCAGAAAGGCGGTTTTTCAACGTGGGATGTGAATCAAGTTGAAGTTTTACGTGGGCCGCAGTCCACTTTGCAAGGTCGCAATGCACTGGCAGGTGCCTTGGTGGTTTCTACACAAAAGCCTCGTCAGGAATGGGATGCGAAAGCGCGTTTGACCGTGGGTGAAGACGGGTTGTTGGAAAAAGCAGTCGCTTTTGGCGGCCCGTTGATTGAAGACACACTGGCGTTTCGTATCACCGCAGAAGACACCGAGATGGATGGTTTTAATACCAACACAGTGACCGGTAAGAATTCTGATTACAACGACAATCAATCTTTTCGTGCACAGTTGATGTGGACACCCACTGACGAGCTGTCTGTGCGTTTGTCCCACAACAACCTTGATTATGAAACGGGCGTTTTGTTTACCTTGACGCCGCCAGCGGGTGAAAGCCCTTACCATAATCGCGTACTGGATTTTAACTCGCCAACTCGTGAGTTCTATGAAGGGGAGATTACCTCTCTGGAAGTGACCTACGAACTGGATAACTGGTCTCTGGTCTCTATCAGCAGTTACTCGGATATGGATTATGGCTACGAATGGGATGGTGATGCATCTAATACGGGGCCTGATTTGGTGCAGTTAGATGACCGTAACGATGAGACCATTGCACAAGAATTTCGAGCTGTATTTAATTTTGAAAAGGTCAAGGGTGTGATTGGTGCCTATTACTCTGATCTTGAATTTCTGGATAAGGCCTACGGGCAAAGAATGATGGGAATGTCCAATGCAGGCGTTACCCCGCAGGCGCTGAACAGCACTTTTGGTTTGTCAATCCCGGCCGCTCAGTCTTTGTTGAGCCTTTATGCACCGGCGGACCCTTTTATCTTGGGGGTGAAGAGTGACCAGTATGCCAGGGTCACGACTTATGCGTTGTTTTCAGACGTTACCTGGTCGGTCACCGATAAGTTCGATCTCATCGCGGGGGTTCGTTACGATGTGGAGAGGCAGGAAAACGGCGCTGATTCACTTTATGAACTGGATAATGCCGATGCCTTGCCCAATCCTCAGAACTATAGCGCGCCATTATCTGTCTATATCGACACATTAAACAATTATCTGGAGTCACTGGTGCAGTCGGCATCCGGTGTTACTCCGGTGATGGATGAGAGCTTTGAAGAGTTGCTGCCTAAGTTGGGCGTGAGCTATCACTGGACCGATAACCTGACGACCAGTTTTATTGTACAAAAGGGTTATCGCTCTGGTGGTGTGTCGCGAAATATTGCCCAAAATAAAGTGTATACCTACGACCCCGAATATTTGACCAACTACGAATTGTCCATGCGCTCTACTTGGCTCGACAATGCTCTCGTGGTGAATGCCAATATGTATTTTGGGGACTGGGAAGACCAACAAATGGATGTCAGTTTGAGTTCTGCTCAGTTTGATACCGAAGTGCGTAACGTCGGTAAATCGCAAGTGAAGGGGGCCGAGCTGGATGTACGCTATCACGTTAACGAATCTCTGGTGGTGTATTCTGGCCTAGGCTATGCCGATACCGAATTTGTAGACTTTGATGCCGGTACTAAGAATTACTCGGGGCAGCCTTTCCCTAATGCTCCAGAGTGGACCGCCAATGTCGGGGCGACTTATCAGACGGCTCGGGGATACTTTGCCAATGTGAATGCCAACTACGCGGATGACTCTATAGCCAGAGCGGGGCAAATAGAGAATCAAAATGATGCTCGTACGGTGGTGAATACCAAAATCGGCTATCAAACCGAGCGCTACGGTATTTATCTGGTGGGCACCAATATTTTTGATGAGGCGTACATCAGTCGCGCCGATAATGGTGATGGTACTCAGGTGTATGGCAGTCCTCGCCAGTGGTCTGTTTCAATGGAAGCCAGTTTTTAAGTATAAGTGTGCATCCAGTCAGCTGGTCTGGTGAAAAAAGGAGCCCAGTGACGATGGATACCCTGTTAGACGGGCTTGAATGCAGTTTGGACAAGCCCTTTCTCTCCAATCACATCGCATCACCTTCACACTTCAAGCGGCAAGGTGGCCTTACCGCTTGACCATAAGGTAGTCAGGCGGTAGAGTCGCGGCGCTGTTGCCGTCGTGAAGTCCATGAAACCTCTCGTCGTGTGGGTTCGCTCACCAGAAAGAAGTCGAACTGGCAACTCATTCCTAGATGTATAAGAGATGAGATACCATGAAAAAAAATAGCTTCCAGCCGAAAATTGCTGCAGCACAATTGCTGATGTTTGCTGCCATGCCAATGGCTGCTCCTACCATTGCACAAGAGAGCAGTGCCTTCCTTCTTGAAGAGGTCGTTGTAACGGCTCGTCGTAAGGATGAAAGCCTACAAGACGTTCCGCAAACTGTAAACGCCATTGGTTCTGACACCTTTGAAAGCTTGAACATTCTAGATTTCGAAGACATGGAATCAGTGGTTCCAGGTGTTAGCTTAGACAGCAGTTCTAACGGTTTTAGTACTCAAGCCAGCATGCGTGGCGTGGACTTTAGCGTCGAATCAGGTGTTGCTCCTGCGGTTGAGTTTTATCTTAATGATGCTCCCGTAGAATCCAATCAAATCTTTACCCAGGTCTTTGATGTTGGTCAGGTAGAAGTACTGAGTGGTCCACAGGGCACTCTGCGGGGGCGTTCTGCTCCGTCTGGTGCTATTACCGTGAAAACACGCGAAGCCAATCTTTATGAGGTTGGGGGGTATTTGAGCACGTCACAAAACAACAAAGGTGGCTCCAACTATCAAGGTGCGATCAATCTGCCGATCATCCAAGATAAGTTGGCTGTACGTGTCGCAGCCGTATTTGATGAAAATGAAGTGGATGGCGTAGACAGCTATTTCCACAATGAAACTCCGGATTCTGATGTCGACGGTGCTCGTATCACGATAGGTTTTGCACCCACCGATACCTTCGATGGCCAGTTAATGCATCAGCGTATCAACAAAGATCTGGTTTCTTTTTATCATCAAGCTGGTGAGAACACGACTATTGGGCACCTGTCAGCATTAGGAAAAACCGATGTTGACGACCGTAAATCCCTTGGCGCTTCACCCAACTATGTTGAAAATGAGCTGGAAGTCACCACTCTAAATCTGAACTGGGCAGTGGGTGATCATCAGGTTAACTATGTCGGTCAATACAGTAAATTCCTTAACCTGTCTAACTCGCCTTACGATCAAGCCAATCAGGTCTTGAGCTCTAATGGGGGCTCATTAACGATACAAGGTGTTGGCACTCTGAATAATTATGATGAGTGGTATCAGGATCTGAGCATTGATCAGCAGCAAGAATCTCATGAACTTCGTATTTCTCTGGAAGAACCGATTGGAGGCATTTTTACCTACACAGCGGGTATTTTCTATCAAGAGAAAAACGGTAAAAATAATCTGAATTCAAACACTATTGTCAGTGCTGATTTAAGCCCTGGGTTTGCCAGCTTCAATCCAAGCGCAACAGGTGGTGCATGGATTCTGACCAACGAAATTTACCGTCCATCTGAAACTGATGAATTGTCTGTGTTTGCCAACGGTACTGTGTTTCTGACTGATTATACTGAGCTGTCTGTAGGGGCTCGTCATATTCACAGCCATAACTGGAATGAAACGGTTATTGCCGGTAACTCTATCAGTGAAATCAAAGGCGAAGATGATGAAGTGATCTGGAACGTATCACTGTCTCATCGCATCAATGAAGATTTGATGGTTTACAGTAACGTCGGTACTGCTGTTCGTCCTGGCCCTGTTGGTGCTCTGGGTGTTAATTCATTGGCGAACCCTGATGACAATATGCTGCGTGTAATTGCGGATCGCGATAATGAGCGTTCTACGTCTTATGAAATCGGTTTCAAAGCTGACTTTATGGAAGGTCGTGGTCGTTTGAATGCGGCTTATTACTTCCAGGATTTCGAAGGTTATATCTATTACTCGCCACAAACTCAGTACTTTGGTACAAACGGTATCGAGAACTTCAGTTTTACTTCTAACGTTGATGCAGAGGTTCAAGGTATCGATCTGGATGTCACGTTTCAGCTCCAAGAAACCTGGAATGTCTCTGGTGTCTTGAGCTGGACCGACAGCCAACTGAAAGGCGACGTACCTTGTAACGATGGCAACCTGGATGGTAGCCCAGACCGTGTTGACCCCAGTGTCAGCGGAAGCTTAAACGCCGGTAATCAGGTTGCTTTCTGTAACTCCAGCGATTCTGCCAGTAGCGCCCCAGATTGGACAGCCTCTGTTCGCTCTGAGTACTTTACTGAGATGGCTGGTATGGAAGCGTATCTTCGAGGTATCTACTCTTACTTCCCAGAAAACGACAACAAGCAACGTTATAGCACTGTCGATAATTACGGTTTGTTGAATGTTTATGTCGGTCTGCGTGATTTTGCTGGCAACTGGGATGTTCAGGTGTTTGCCAAAAACATCACTGGCGAAGAAGAGACTCTGAGCTATGACGATTTGCAAGTATTGGAAGGCGGTACTCTGAGCAACTACTTGGGTGAATCTGGTTACTATGAGACCAGCATGACGCCTCGTCGTGAATTGGGTGTAAGCCTGCGTTACAACTTCTAAGCGAAGTATCTAGAAATACCTAACACTGGGTGTGGCGAAAGCCACTCCAGTGTTTTTTAGTTCCCAGTCTTTTATCTAACAGTTCCTAAATAAGCTTAATCGGCTAATTAATCTAGTCGGTCAATTAGCTTGGCTGTCGGAATCCTCTAATTCAGCTTGTAGTGTGAAGTTGATTCGCTTTTTATCCATATCCACACGATCGAGTTTCACCGTAACCGTTTGGTTTAAAGCAAAGCGTTGATCTTCTTTTGTCATTGTCATGCGGTCAGGGTCAAACTTGAAGGCTTTTGGGTTGAGCTTGGCGAAACCCACAATCCCCCAGTTCAGAAGTTGTACAGAGATTCCTTGTGACGTGACTCGGGTTACGCGAGCGCTAAAGGTTTCGTCTTTGTGTTTTTGCATAAACAAACAGTGCAGCCACTGCTCTAAGTCACGGCTCGCTTGGCGAGCCGTATTAATGGACTTTTGCAAAGCTTGTAGCTGATCAGTGTCTAGAGTGGTGCTTTGTTTTTGTTGCACAATGGCTTTCAGTGCACGGTGGTTGAAAAGGTCTTGATAACGACGAATAGGGGAGGTAACCGTGGCATAGTGTTGCATGCCCAAACCCATGTGTGGCAACGCTTCTTGTGACACCACGCCAGCTTGTAACATTAAACGCAGTGCCGCGAGTTGAGTCTCGCCATGGGGTGATTCTTGTAACTGCTGCATCAAGCTACGGTAGCCCGCAAGCGAGGTCAGGTCCAATTCGGCCAGCTCAGGGAAATCTGCTTTGATTACAGCTTGAATATTTTCCAGCCGTTCAGGCCGGAACCCCAAATGCGTAGAAAAAATACCGCTGTTAGTGTGTTGTGCAAACAGTTCTCCCGCGCTTCGGTTGGTGGCTAACATGGCCTCTTCAACGATTTGCTGCGCCTGATTACGGCCTTCACGACGAATGTCAGCAATGTGACCTCGCTCGTTCAGCTGCAGGTAGTAATCATCGCGTTCTTCCATCAATAGCATATGACGACGTCGGTACTGATTCAGTGCCTTACTGCATGCAGCTAAGGTTTGCAGCAGTTTGTGGCAGCCAGAGTCTATAGAATCGCTGTGTCCGGTTTCCAAAAACTCAGCCACACCCACGTAAGTCAGTTTGTGATGAGAGCGGATGACACCAAATTCAAATTGGCTACTTTCAATTTCACCTTCTGCATTAATGATCAGGTGACACAATAGGGCCGGTCTATCTTCACCCGGTACCAATGAATACACCCGATGGGACAGTTCCTGTGGCAGCATGCTGATGGCTTTACCAGGCAGATAAGCTGTATTGGCGCGTGCTTGAGCGACGCGATCTAGGGGAGAGTTTTCTGCCAAGCTGGAACTCGGATCAGCGATGGCCACGCTCAGCTTCCAGCCAGATTCGTGTGTCTCGATAGACAGCGCATCATCCATATCTTGTGTGGCGGCCGAGTCAATGGTCACAAATAGCTGTTCTTGCAGCTTATGGCGAGAGTCAAAATCCGGCAGTTGTTCAAGACTCAGCTGTTTGATCGCATCCACTTGTTGCAGGTGATTTTTACCCCAACTGGTTTTTAAACCGTGCTGGTAGCAGGTCACCTTGTGCTCAATGCCGTTGTCTTCCGGCTTGCCTAATACCTCGGTCACCTTTGCTTGCGGTTTACTGTCTTCAAAGGGGTGACGTATCAAACGACACAGTAGGTAATCCCCTTCTTTGGCTTTGCCTCGAGCTTTAGGAGGCAAGAACACCCAGCGTTTTAGTTGAGGCATGTCCACCGAAACAAAGTGACCTTTGCCACGCACAATGTATTGCCCCACTACATTTTTTTGTATGGAGGACAGCAGTTTATCCAAAGAGCCTTGCAGTTTTCGTTCTTCGGTTGCATCCGTCTTCTCGGCCACGCTGATTTCGACTCGATCACCGGGAAGCACGCGGGACATTTCTTCTGGTGGCAGGAAAATCTCTCTGCCGTCATCCAAGTTTACAAAGCCGTAACGACCTTGACTGCCACGAACGGTTCCAGCAATCAGGTTTTTATCGGAGCGAATGTCTTGTTTCAGCTGCGTCAGCTGAGAGAGGGTGTTGGCATCAAACATGAGGAGGTAAAGGATTCCGAAGGTCAGAAAGCAAGCCCGCGACAATATGCGCAGGCCTAAAGAAAGACAATGATACCAAAAACCACCTAGAGAGAAAGCGACAGAGGCAAAACAGGTTGTTTAATCTTGCTTGATAACGTCAAAAAATGATCACTTGGTCTACACTTTTAAGGGTATTGGTAAACCGTTTTATCTCACACTCTATTTAGCAAAATGGACGATTATGGACCTTATTACAGGGTTACCCGTTGTTAGTTTCGTGCTGTTGATTGCGATTTTGATTATGACCATTTGGTTTGCGGGGCCAGGTTATAACAGTCACAGTGCGTCACATTCACCAACGATCCTCACCAGTACGGGGATTCTGGGCACATTTCTGGGGGTTGCTCTTGGGCTGACAACGTTTGATACGGCGAACCTGCAAGCAGGTGTGCCTACGTTGATCGAAGGCTTAAAGACGGCGTTTTGGACATCTATCGCTGGTCTGCTGGGAGCGTTGGTCGTAAAGTTTCGCCACATGACAGCCGTCGTACGGCAGAAGCAAGTAGAAGAGCAATACCGTGCCGCAACGGTGACCGATTTAGCAAACCTGCTCGGGGATATTCGTGATTCTCTTTCGGATGTGAAAGCAGGAGGGTTGCGTGCATCACTGGAAAACATGCATCAACAGCATGGGGATCAACTGCAAGGTCTGAAACACAGCTTGGCAGATTATCAAGACCAGATGGTTGAGGCCAACACGCGCTCTTTTATCAGCGCCATAGAATCTGTCATGCAAGATTTTAATACTCAAATCAATACCCAGTATGGCGATAATTTTCGGCAGCTCAACGAAGCGGTTGGGCAAATGCTGCAGTGGCAAGACAATTACAAAACTGAGCTCGAAGAACTACTGCAGACTCAGCGCTCAAATGGGGATCTGTTGGACAAAGCCAGTAATGCCTATGAAAAAATGGTCCGCCATTCCGAGATATTCAATCAAGTATCGAGTTCGCTGGGCAAGATGCTGGATGTACTGCAACAGCAGGCCGAGGGCATGGATCAGTATATTGACCAGTTGGCAAAAGTGGCCGCACAAGCCTCTCAAGATTTACCTGCTTTAGAGAACCGGGTGTACGCTTTGACGGAAGGGCTGGCTGCCAGTATTCAAGAGAGTCAACAACAGGTTGGTGACACCGTGACAGCGGCAGCACAATCGCTGCGCGATACATCGCTGCAGGTTAATGAACACCTTTCCCACGTGATGCGGCAGCAGCAAGATGGTTTGAGTGAGCAGGTGGAGCGCATGGTCACGCGCACCGAAAATCAAATTACTCGTCTTGATGAGGCGATGGAAGAAGAGCTGACTAAAGCGTTAAAAACCTTTGGCTATCAGATGACTTCTTTATCAGAAAAGTTTGTCAGCGATTATGCCCCACTGACCGAAAGATTAAAAGATGTCTTGAATGTTGCGGCCACGTTGTCTGGTGGGACGACCCCAAACGCCTCCTCCGGTGAGGGAGCGTTACAGCCACCCAATAAGACATCGTCAAGACAGTCTTTAACTCGAGAGAATCCATCAAGTTCATCAGAATCTCAAGAACCAAAGACCAAAGCCAGACGTGGTCAAGGAGGTGGGCATGTCAGAGCGTCTTGAATATCGGTCCAGTAATGAGGCCGAGCATGAAGAGCACTGGGTCGCCGTCAGTGATTTGATGGGTGGCTTGATGATGGTGTTCTTGCTGATCTCTGTGGTTTATCTTGTTCAGCTTGAAATTCAAACCCGCAAAATCAAAGACGTTGTGTATTTATACGAGCGTTTGCGCACCCAATTGTATGAGGATTTGCATACCGAGTTTGCGCCCGACTTAGACCGGTGGGGTGCTGAAATCAATCGCGATTTAAGCCTGCGGTTTTACAACACCGAAGTGCTATTCGCGCATGGGTCGGATCAGATTAAACCGGCCTTTCGCGATATTTTGGACGACTTTTTCCCGCGCTATGTGGGCATTATTATGTCGGATAAATACCGCGAAGATATTCTCGAAGTGCGTATTGAAGGGCACACCTCAAGTGATTGGGGCTCGGCGCACGATACCGATGTGGCGTATATCAAAAATATGGCTTTGTCACAGGCACGCACTCGCACCACGTTGGCGTATTTATTGGATTTACCGCCTTTATCTGATGATAAAGCGTGGCTAAAAAAGCATTTAACCGCTAACGGACTCTCTTCTTCCAAGGTGGTGTTTGAAGATTCCGGGGAAGAAGATGGAATACGCTCGCGGCGTGTGGAGTTTCGGCTGAGAACGGACGCTGAATCTCGCATTGCCAGTATTCTGAACGTGTTGTGACTCGAATCGAACCACGGAGTGCTTAAAAAGCGTATGCAGCTGCCCGATTTTTTAGAATTTGAACCCTTTAACCGTCAACGTGAACTCATGGGGGCGCACGCGCTGGGTGATTTTGTCTTTTTTGATCCAGCAAAGAACCTGACGGGGGAAGAGCGGATGAGGCTGGCCCGTGGGGAGCTTGTGCTGGATAAACGTTATTTATGGTTAGGTGAAGACAACAGTCTAGCCTACAAAGACAGTCGGCTGTATGTATTGGAAGCGCGATTGCAGCAGGGGGACACCCTGTTACACCTAGCCGATTGCGACGTGGTAAGCGCTTGGATGAACAATCATAAGGATGAAACGGCGTCACTATCCTTACAGGGCTCTACGAGTACAGCGCCTGACGTTGAAGTAGCTCAAGAGAAAGGTAAACCCAAAGTCTGCTCTGACTGCTTACAGCGGCTACGCTACCAAGGCTTTGATCGACTGCGTCCTCGCCATGTGCGTTACAGTGAACAGGTACAAGCTAACTTTAGTCTGCATGAATATTTTCAGCACTACCCTCAGTACCCGGTAAAACCCACTCGGCCAAGCGTTTTCTTTTAACCGTACAGCTGTTTGAAAGATGTCTTGTGCATCAACATGGGTTGATGGCAACACTATCAACCGTCTTAGTCACTGCTTTATAATGTGCTCACTAGAGATTGTTATTGGGAAGTAGGTATGAGCGTTCAAAGCGTTATTGAAACAAAACTTGAAGCGAGCTTTCAGCCGTTGTTTCTTCAAGTCGAGAACGAAAGCCACAGTCATAATGTGCCGGCAAATTCCGAAACGCATTTCAAGGTAGTCATAGTGAGTGACGTTTTCGAGAGTAAGAGGGCCGTAGCGCGGCACCAAAGTGTTTATAAAATACTGAGCGAAGAATTAGCTGGTGGTGTCCATGCTTTGGCTATTCATACTTATACGGCCGCTGAATGGCAGGTTCAAGATGTGGCACCCGAGTCGCCACCATGTCTTGGTGGATCGAAAGCCGATTCGAAAGTGTAGCAACAAGGGTTAATGTTCTGGCTTTAAAGCGCTACAATCGCCGCTTTTTATCTCTGCGAGTTTAGGTTTCTTCTATTATGTCTACTGCACCTGTAGTGATCACGGCCCTTTATAAGTTTGTCGCTCTGCCAGATTATCAGGCATTGAGGGAGCCTCTGTTGCAGGCGTGTTTGGATGCAGGTATTAAAGGCACGCTATTGTTGGCCTCCGAGGGAGTCAACGGCACCATCGCCGGAACTCAAGAAGCTACCAACCAAATTTTGGCGTACCTTCAAAGTGACCCACGACTTAAAGACTTAAGCTACAAACAGTCATTTGATGAAAACATGCCGTTTTATCGCACTAAGGTAAAGCTGAAAAAAGAAATCGTCACTATGGGGGTGGAAGGGATTGATCCACAGCAGGTGGTGGGCACCTATGTGGCGCCGAAAGACTGGAACCAGCTGATCTCTGACCCCGATGTTTTGTTGATCGACACTCGCAATGACTATGAGTATGAGCTGGGCACATTCAAAGGTGCCGTTAACCCCAATACCGCATCATTTCGTGAATTTCCAGAGTATGTGAATAACAATCTCGACCCTAATGTGCACAAAAAGGTAGCTATGTTTTGTACTGGGGGGATTCGTTGCGAAAAATCCACGGCGCTACTGAAAGAGCAAGGTTTTGAAGAGGTTTACCACTTACACGGCGGCATCCTGCAGTACTTAGAGGATGTGCCCAGTGATAAGAGTCTTTGGAACGGCGAATGTTTCGTGTTTGATAATCGAGTTAGCGTTGACCACGACTTACAACCCGGTACTTATGATTTGTGCCACGGCTGTCGCGAACCGATCACTCAAGCGGATAAGGCCTCGCCTTTGTATTTAGAGGGTGTCCACTGCCCTCGCTGCCATGATCGTCAAACACCAGAACAGCGTGAGCGTTTCATGGAGCGCCAAAAACAGGTGACGCTGGCTCGGCAGCGTAATCAGCCACACATAGGTGCTTCAGCACCAGCTCGTCAAACTGATGAGCGTGCTGATCGTAGTGATACAGATTCATCGGCACACACAACAAATCCTTCCTAAGTGCTAATCTTGGTATCTTGTTGCAGTGCTAGGGTGTAGGGGCGTTTATTGGTAACGAGTGTGCGTTGTTACTTTATTGCCATTTATTGGCTTTGTTGGCAGTTTCTAGTATTTTATCTTAACTTATAGAATGCTTTTGTGATCTAATTACTCTGCCTTTTAGATTAAACAGAACTTAAAAAATGAATTTTGATACGTGGAACGTGGACGCCAGTGGAATGGGCGCTGTTCACGAAAGCGGATTTCGGGTGGAGGTGGAAGGCAATCCCAGAAATCCAAATGCGGTACACCCTGGTAAGTTTCCGGTTGGTTTAGACGCTATTTCTCAGGTCCGATTGTTGCGTATGGGGGTTGAGGCAATCGCCGCAGCGGCAAAGTCGGGTGGCGAAGAGGCTTACGCGAATAAGTCACCGCGAGTCATCAAGGCTCCCAAGCCAAGTCCATTTGGCGACCCTGCTAAGCGACCGAAAAGGGCAACGTTGTCGCTAAAGCGAAAAAGCGAAGGCCATAAGACTACCGACTAGAGTTTCTGAACAAAAAAGGCGACCTTCAGCTTCAGGTCGCCTTTTTAAATAGGAGTCTATATTAACTCTTTCTTTTCAGCACTCATCGATATACGACTTGGCCTCTCATTAGCATCAGAGTTTGATGGTCATCAACCAATTTAAATAGGTTGTCAAACTTTTCTGCAGCTAAGTCACCTGTGGCTCCTCCTGCATTGGCGGTATAGCTAACACCTCTGATCAGAGCGTCCAGCTCCGCACTGACCGATTCTAGAGCATAAAAAATTTGATCAGACGTTTTGTCATCTTTGAACAAGCGTCGGTTGCTGGTTGCACTTAAATATTCATCACACTCTTTGAGCCAATCTTGGCGCTGGGTGAGGAAGTTGCGAATATTATTCATGCCGCCACGATGACGTGTTGCCAATTGCTTTTCTTTATACAACTGCAAACTGCGTATGGAGTTGGTCATAAAATCCAGTTTAATGTCAGTGCAGTACTTTTCGTTGAGAAAGCTAGGGAATTCAGCGGCTGTGGTGTGGTTTCCCATAAAGAACAATGAAAATACCAAAAAAGCTGTGATATTAGCGGTTTTCATGATCGAGGCACCCAATATTTTATGTTTATTATCATTATTTGGGTAATCAGCTGGTAACAAATTACCCTTTGAGTGATGTATAAAAGATCGAGACTTTAATGTCAATTTAATGGGATTAATTCATTTTCTTAGAAGAAAAGTGTGTATAGCGGCTTTTCTTTTGGTGACAGGCAGTTACAAGAGGTTACATCCTGCTGTCTTCAGCAGGATGTGTCATCGCAGGCAGGTCTAGATGGCGTCATCGCCACGGATTCCGCCAAAATAAGCCAGCAGTTGGGGAATGAACTCCTGAATACTGCGGGTCATCAAAGCAAAATCGGCGTCGAATTGTGCGGCTTTATCGCCATCTGAAGCCTCCTGAGCTTCAGTAACCAGAGTTTCGCTAAACTTGAGCTTTTTGATGGCTAGGTCGTCTTGCAATGTAAACTGTAGTTGCTCGTTCCATTGAAGGCCTAGCTTGGCCACTTGTTTACCAGCCTCAAGGTGCGCTTCTGTTTCGCTGCTGATCAAGTCGTGATTTTTAAGACGAGCGATACTGCCTCCTTCACTGGCCTCTTTTAGCTCACATTCGCCACCCAATGATAGATGCTCTGGCAACGTGCCTGTTTTCAACCATTCTGTCATAACAATATGGGCAGATTCTTTGGTTTGAAGTAATACCACGGGCAGGCTGCCTAGGGATTCTCGGAGCAATTTAATCCATGCTTCGGCTTGGGTGTAGCTGCTGCTGTCGATACAAAGCCAACCTTTTTCAATATCGATAAAACCGTATTGTCGTTGGGATTTGGTGAAGGCTTGAGGTAAGCAGTCAAAAATGATTTCTTCTTTGAGCGTTTCTTTCTCTTTGCGGTAGACTCTTCGGTCTTCGGCGTTCTCTATCTGACGGACTTTGCTATCAAGTTTGTCGCGAATGACGGAGGCGGGTAGGATTTTATCCTCTCGGCGGGCGCACAACATAAGGCAACCGTTGGCGCTGTGATAGAGTTCTTCGCTCAATTCGCCCATAGGCGCAACCCAGCCAAACTGGCTAGGTTCATTTCGGCCGCAAGGCTTAAAGGCAAGCGGCGTGAGCTTGT
>CBFHKY010000022.1:21840-51923 GCA_965656525.1 Pseudomaricurvus sp.
CGCATTATGGAGGAGTCATTATCCCACCACAAGCCAACCAGCCGATCTAAAATTAGCCTGCCAGCGCTTTGCCCACCAGTGAGTTCATATCGTCGGGCAAGCTGAGTTGAAGGGCGGCTTGATGCCCGTCGTTAGACATTTTACGCCAAGTTTTCTGAATGATATCGATCAGTTTTTCGGTGGTGTGCTTTTGCGCAAAATCGGGCAGGTAGTGCTCCAAGAAAACAAGGCAGGCAACGTCTTCTAGTGTTTGTGTGTCTGCATCACGCTTTAGTTGTTTCTTTTGTAGGATGTCGGCGACTCGCTGCTGTTCTTCGCTATCAAAGCCACAATCAGCCATTAACCGAGAGATGACGGTCGCATGGTGTCGCGCAAGGTCCGTGCGCCACTTTTTATAGCCCACTTTATTCATTGGGTAGGTTGCTCGGGCTAAAACCCAGCGTTCGATATGTTGCGCTCGGCAGGCTATCTGTAAGTATTCGCTGGAATGCGGCTTGAAGCGTTCCAGCGTGGTGCTCATGCGCTTGCCATAGATCAGTTCTTTAGCGAAGAGCTCACCGTTCACACGAATTTGGTTTGGATCCTGATTGTTACAATGATCAATTTTTTGCAACACACAAGGCAGGCGTTTAGAAGGCATATAGACACTCTTATCTTATTGATTTGTGCATTCTCAAACTTTTTGAAAGAGATGTAAAAGACTTAATCTAGATCAAAACATGTGGCCAAGGGTTGAGGTCTAATGGCCCCACGTAATAACGATAGCATTTTAAAAGAGAGCAGATTATGAACAAGGTATTTAAGCAACTGTCTTTGGCTGCTGCCATCTCCACTGCATTGGTGTCTGTACAGGCGATGGCTTACGAGGCTGGTGATTGGGTGGTTCGTGCAGGTGTAGTAACAGTATCACCAGATGAAAGCAGTGATGGCTTAAATGTACCGGCGTTGGCTGGTGTTGGTGCTTACGCGGGTGGTGACATACCCGGAACAGGTGTTGATATCGATGATGATACCCAGTTGGGGCTGACGGTCAGCTACATGTACAGTTCTTCTTGGGGGGTCGAGCTATTGGCCTCTACGCCCTTCACGCATGATGTGGCGGCTGATTTAGGTGCGTTGGGTAAAGTAGATGCGGTAGAGGCAACTCAGCTCCCGCCAACATTGTCTGTTGTTTGGTACCCAATGGGGTCGGCGGCCACTGTGTCCCCGTATGTGGGTGCAGGTATCAACTATACAATCTTTTTTGATGAGCAGGTCACCTCTGATTTGGAAAACGGATTACCTGGTGTTGCGGATGCTGTGACCGGCCTGCCGGTTGGCTTAACTGGGCCTGTGGATATGGATGTCAAGCTGAAGAATTCACTGGGATTGGCGTTGCAAGCAGGCGTGGATGTGGCCATCAACGAGCAATGGCACGTGAATGCATCGGTGCGTTGGATCGATATTAATACAGAGGCCAAAATTACATCGGCTTTGGGTGAAACGATCACTATTGACAATATCGAGATCGACCCATTTGTGTATCAGCTAAACATTGGTTACAAATTCTAAGCTTGCAAGAAACAGATTGCTCAATAGAGTCGCCTCAGTGCGACTCTATTTTTGTTTTGCTTCTAAGCTCGCTATGCTTTTGAGTTCATCCATATCAAGAATCGTAATTTCTTTTTTATCGACCGCTAAAATGCCATTTTTTTGAAAGCGGCTGAATACTCGGCTGACGGTTTCAATGGTTAAGCCTAAAAAATTCCCGATATCGGAGCGTGACATAGGCAAGCGAAACGATGTGGCTGATAGCAATCGGTTGTGGTTGCGTGTAGAGATGCTCAGCATTAGAGAGGCTATTCTTTCATCGGCGCTGTTTTTGCTCAGTAATCGAATCAGCTGCTGATCGGCTGTAATTTCTTTGCTCATCAATTGAAAGAAATGCCGTTGCAGACTGGGCAGCTTGATGCTCAAACCTTCTAGTTGAGAAAAGGGTATTTCGCACACGGCGGCTGTCTCGAGCGCTATAGCAGAGTTTGTATGATGGTTTTTAGCAAGACCATCCATGCCTAAAATTTCACCAGGCAAATAAAACCCCGTGACTTGTTCTTCCCCATCATTGGTAATGCTAATGGCTTTTACTGTGCCTGAACGTACTGCATACACCGATGTGAAGTCATCGCCTGAGCGGTACAGGTATTCACCTTTCTGTAACGGGCGACCGCGTTGAATAATATCGTTGAGTTTATCGATATCATCCACTTGTAAGCTAATGGGCAGGCAAATGGCGCTAAGGCGACAATCGCCGCATGAAACCACAGGATTGTGGTGACAACGAGAATCATTGTCAGAGCTGGATGCAATAGAGTTGCTCATGTGAGTGCCGACCTAATAACTGATCAATGTGTGAAGCGTTAATGACCAATTTTGCATCATTGCAGGGCAATAGGTAAAGGTAATTTGCCGAGCATTACAATGATCTTTGAATCTTTATTGCATATCCACAGATGTTTTATTCTTATATCACTGGGTACGGCTGAGTAACGCTTGGCACATGAACGAGAGCCTAGTCACTCCGTCTGCAGATAATGTGAGCTGGTCATCTTTAATGTAATAAAGTGTGGCACCGTACTGGCGTTCCAAAGGTTTCCAGGCGGCTTTTAATAAAGGTTTGATGGCCAGTTGGTAGCGATGGGTAAAGTAGGATAAGTCGATTTGGTGGTAACACAGAAGCTCTTCCAATATAACGTTTTCTACCGCACCTGGGGTTCTAGATGTAACTGGCAAGAATGCAGTATGACTAAAGTAATCTTGTAAGAGAGAAGGGCTTTGTTGATAAAAGCCCTTGAGGAGTGTGGTGTTGGCTGGCCCTAAGCCGATAATGTCTCGGACATTGACGGAGTTAAAGCCTTCATGGCAGAGGGCGAGTTGATGATGATTTTGAGCTATCGCTAAAGGGTTCTGAGGTCTAACAAAACAGTCGTTGCCGAGCACTCGATAATTCATATTTCGTAAACCGCGGTACAGGGTCGAAAATTCGTGAAAACTGATATCCAAGTTTTTCCCTAAAGTGATTTTGTCGGGTAAGCGCGTTCCGTTTTGTGCGCAAAGACGGAGCCTTTGAGGCAAATTGTCAATGTAATGCTCAAGCCGCAAGTTCAGAAAGGGAAAATGGTAATCCTCAGAAAGGTGTGCAATAGGTGCCAGCATTGACTGTTGCTCGGCCTGCGGCAACGTACTGAAGAACGCACTTGTTTTTTGGTCGATCACCAGCTCCAAAGCATCAAACCCAAGCCCTTTGAATAGGGCAATACGGTCTGGACAAACCTCTTGGCAATTAAAGGATACGCAATAAAAACCGTTGGATCGGTCATCAAGTTGAAAACTACGCCCCACAAAATACAGCAGTTCTGTTACTTCGGTTGCATCAAGAAGTTGATGAGGGATACGCCATGTGATCCATGGTACGGTTTTGTGAGCACCATATTTGGCTTTTGCTTTCAGTTCTTGGAGTAAGCCTTCCAGTAACTCTTGCCGAGAATGAAGATTACGGTGGATAGCGACGAGCGCATCTGGAGAGGACGCAAAACTCAAACCGATTGGTGCGCGATCATCAAAGGGCAAAATGCATCGGTTTGCCTCAAATAAGCACTCTGTAGCGTCGGCCTTTGAGCTGGTTGCCCAATAGTGAACAGTTGCACTGTGCGATGTAGGTGGGTAAGCCAATAGACTGGTAGCCCGTTGAGAGTGCGCTGGCATGGTGTTATCCGGTCTTGAATGAACAGTTTTATCAGGTTATCAGGCTTCAAATTTGATCAGTTGATGCAGGTCAACAAACAAGCGCAGTTGCTCATGGAGGGTATGGGGAGTATCCTATTTGCCAGTTGCAGAAGCTTAATAAACGACTACTCTTCAAAGAAATCCTATGGCCAATTTATGCTTTGCTGTCTATAACTCCTGTCACTTATTTGCAGTTCGTTTATTAGGCTTTGGTTAGATAAATTTTCAGTGTGGAACCTCAAACATGTCAACCCAGGAAACGTTATTTGTTGTTATCGATCCTACTCAAGATGATCACGTGGCATTGCAGCGTGCACTCATTACCTCTCATCGCAGAGAAGTTAAACCAAAACTCAAAATATTTGTCAGTGTAGATCCTTCTGCGACTTCTTTAGATGCGGACAATCTCGATATTTACCGTGATAGCAATTGGTTTGAGGCCCTAAAAAAACCAATGGAAGATGCGGGTTTGGACTATACGCTCGTTATTTGCTGGTCCAATCAGTGGAGTGATGCTGTACTGCAAGCGGCGGAAAAAACCCAAGCTGATTTAATTATGATCACAGATTATTCGGCCAAGCGTTCACGCAACCGTATGACTGATCACAAGTGGCAAGTTATGCGCCACGCCAACTGCCCCGTCGTTATTTGTCGTCCAGGTGTGGCCAGCAAACGTGAAATGGTGCTTGCTGCTGTGAAAATGCAGGATCGCTCGGCCGGTTATGACGATTTGAATCACAGAATTATCGAAAAAGGTAAGTGGTTAGCAGATCACTACCAAGCGGATTTTCAAGTAGTGAACGCCTATTCTGATTCATTAAGTTACCCCGATCGAGGGTTGATGGTACGCACCATTGGGATTGATTCCGAGAAGATTCATATTCGTCAAGGGTCGCCAGAAGATGTTGTAGCTGGTCTAGCTGAAGAATTATCTGCGGACATTGTCGTCGTTGGTACACTCAAGCGCAATGGTATGATGATGGCTATGCGTGGTAATACCTCTGAACGAGTCATGAGTGCTCTGAAACAAGACGTTATGACTCTTAACTGATTTTTATAGTGTGCCTGTGCAACGCACGATGTTGTTTCGGGCACCATCATTATCTTTCATGTTTACCTGTCGTGTTTAGAGGGTGAGCGTGTTGTCTTTGAAATTTATTCTTATTTGAATCGGTTAAATCTATCAAAAGCTAGGTAGTAAAGTGTTTTTGATGGTTTTACTGGGCTTTGCTCCTGTTCTAGTGTTACGTTTTAGTCTTTCCTGTTCTGGGCTGCCTAACGTTTCTTATCATCGTGCTACTGTTTCTTTTTCTTTCTGAATCGTATTATTTTACGCTTATCGCTCGGTGAGCTAGGGCTCATTGGTACAGCGTTGCCATAGATGATTTCTCAGTATGGGGCGATAGACTGTACTTCACTTCATATAATTAATAATAAGGTAAAGTGTATGACAACTTCTTCATTTCAATCCCGTCCTCGAAAAGTGGTGCAATGGGCGACAGGAAATATCGGTTTGCGCTCGCTAATGATGATTATTGACCATCCCAACCTAGAGCTGGCGGGTTTGTACGTGCACTCAGAGAAGAAAGTGGGTAAAGATGCCGGAAGCCTCTGTAATCGTGCGGATACCGGCATAAAAGCTACTAACAGTTTGGCTGAAATTGTGGCGATTGATGCCGACTGTGTCTTATACATGCCTAACGGCTGTTATCTAGATGAGCTGTGCGCGTTGCTTGAATCAGGCAAAAATGTTGTCACCACCCGTGTTGAGTTTCACTTACCAGAGCTTATGCCTGCTGATGATCGTCAACGTATAGAGCAGGCCTGTCAAAAAGGAGGCAGCTCTATACACAGCACCGGGTGTAGTCCTGGTTTTATTACAGAGGCTCTTCCTATCGTTTTGTTGTCGTTACAGCGTCGCTTAGATTGTTTAATTATTGATGAGTTTGCAGACCTTACCAGCCGCAATTCGCCTGAGCTACTGTTTCAAATTATGGGCTTTGGTGCACCACCTTCCGATTTTAATGAGCAGCGCCTAGCCCATGTGAGGCATGGCTTTGAGTTGTCATTGAGTCAGTTGGCTAAAGCCATAGGGCAACCATTTGATGATGTCACCATTGAAGGCGAGGTGGGCGTGCTGGATAAAGATATACACATTGACGCTGGCGAAGTCAAAGCGGGTACCGTAGGTGCGCAACGAATCATATTGACAGGTCTGCGCAATGGCAAAGCCTTTATGAAAATGCGATTGAACTGGTATTGTGGAAAGAACATCGATCAAGACTGGGATCTTCGAGAGACCGGCTGGCGAGTTCAAGTACAGGGCGACACCCCGCTGGATGTGAACATTACTTTCCCTATCAAAGACGAAGATCTATCGGCCACCACACCAGGGCTAACGGCACATCGTGCTGTGAATGCGGTTCATGTCGTATGCGCGGCTGCCCCAGGAATTTGCTTAACCACTGAAATGCCACAGGTGATTGCGGATTTGTCATGATTACAGACCCTACAGGTCTATAACAGCAGCTCGAGTTCTCTGGAGCTGCTATATCTGTATAGATTCTTTATACTCTTTAGTTTTTAGGTATAAAACTCAGGGAACCGTTCTTGGTATGGATAGATATTTCAGCGTTAAACTAACCCTCCTATTCTTGGTGGCAGTCTTGGCTGGTTGTGAGGCAACCGCGGTCAAAAAACAATCAGACATTCGAACGAAAGGGAATTTAACAAAAGGGTTTATGCTCCCTGTTGATTTACCCGTTGCGTATTATGTAGACAAAGGCAAGCCATCCAATGGGAATGTTAACTTCTATCAAATATTAGAAGATGCAACCGGTCTCGTGATGAAGGGCTTCTTTTCAGAATCCACAGTGTTAAGTAGAGAAAGTGAATTCTATTATTTGCTTCGCGTTAAAGCCCTCAGTCATTGGAACAGAACTTGGGGCGGATGGAAATCAGAGGTTGAATTAGAGGTGGTGGGCCGCGATGGTGAAGTAGTTTATACCTCTACTTACCCTGTTCGATCTACGGGTGCCGGTATTTACGACTTTAACGCGGTACATAATTCTTTTGCTAAAGCTGTGAAAGAAATGACAATTCGTTTTTTTAATCGCGAAGGCGTGTCAAAAATCAACAATGCGATTGTGAGTTATCAAGCGAATGATGTAGAAATGGCTTCTTTAAAATCGCTCATTGGCGCCGATAAACCAAGCTCGACCGGAACAGGTTTTTTTATTAGTGAAGCTGGGGTGCTAGCAACGGCAGCGCATGTTGTTGAAGAGTGTTTGTTTGTAGAGGTTCAGCAAAAAAATTCTGTTTTGCCCGGACATGTTGACCACTCAAGTGTGTTACTCGACCTTGCTGTGATTAATACGGATTTTGCTCCTCTGAAATATGTGAAACTGAGTGAAGCTGATAAACCAGCACTGGGTAAACAAGTCTTTGTGACGGGTTACCCTTTGTCGGGAATTCTTTCTTCTTACCCATCACTAACAGTAGGCAATATCAGTTCTGCTGGCGGTTTGAAAGGATCCAAAAATCATTTTCAATTCAGCGCCCCAGTACAACCAGGTAACAGCGGCGGCGCTATTGTCGATTATCAGGGGCGCTTGGTTGGTGTGGTTTCCAGTAGTCTCAACCAAGAAATGATGCTTAAAGAATCTGGCACTACCTCGCAAAATGTAAATTTTGGCGTTGATTTACAGCTGGTAAAAAAGTTCTTCGGTAAGCATGGTGTCGATTATGCTTTGGCAGATAGCACTCTGAATTTTGAGCAAGCATCTCAAGATGCGGTTGAATACACAGTACAAATTTTGTGTTATCAATAAGGAGCAAGAAAATGACACTAAAAAAACACTTGTTGATAGCGTTTATAAGCTTTTTCCCACTAGTTTCAACGAGCGCCGAAGAAGGGCAAGTTACTCTAACGGAAACTGTGTATCAGCACGATGGAAAAGCCTATCCACCGGTTTTCTTTGTTACAAATATTGATGATAAAGACTTCAAAGAAAAGCTCATCGCTTATGAGGCATTTAGTAAATTAGATTCGGATGCAGTGGGTTTGCCGATTGGGGTGCGCGTATTGAAAGGGCACCGTACCAAACAAGACGGCACACAGTTTTCGACCTTAATGCTATCTGCTTCTACGTTGGGAATTGTTCCTGTTGTATCTAACACTGAATTTTTGGTGTACTACGATGTATTTGTACAAGGGGATTCAATTGCCCAGTTTAAATACCAGGTTGATTCCAAAGACGTAAGTAATATGTGGACAATGGATCACGGTGAGCGGGAAGTTAAACCGGCAGAGGAAATGTTTATGGAACAGACAATGAACCAGTTTTTGGTTGACTTAAAAACATCGGAAGTCGTTCAAAATGTTTTTGAGGAATACTGGGAGTATTTCGAACAGTAGTCCGGTTTTTATAAAAAAAATCACCGTAAGGAAGGAGTACTTCTCTTTTCTTATGGTGTGTCAGTGATATATACCTTTTTTACTTCTTCAGCAATAATGTTAATCCCTTGTTGAACCGTGGCTTCATCTTGCGCGTAAGACACGCGAATACACTCGTGTTTGTGTACCCAATCGTCGTCTATCCCGATAAAAAAATCATGTCCGGGTACTACCAGAACACCGCGTTGTTTCAATCGTTGATAAAGCTCTTTGCTACTGATGGGTAAGCCTTCAAACCATAACCATAAGAAAATAGCGCCTTCTGGTTTATGAATGTGAAAAGGTATTCCTTGTAGAGCCTGTCGAAACCAACTGACGGTAAGTTGCGAACGTTGGCGATAAAAAGGCGTAATGTGATCGCGGGTGAGGGTGATGATTTCGCCGCTGTTAAACAGCTCTTTAGCAATGGCGGGCCCCAAATTACCGCAAGCCAAGTTGATGATCGTATTGGCGTGGGTGTAGGCCTCAATAATATCTTCCCTAGCGACGATAATACCTGTGCGCACACCGGGAAGCCCTAATTTAGATAAGCTGAGTGCTAAAATGGTGTTCGTATTCCAGTGGGCAGCGGCATCGTTAAAGACAATAGAGGGGAAGGGCAAGCCGTAAGCACCATCAATAATCAATGGAATATTTCGTGATGTTGCCATTTGATCTAATTGCGCAATTTCGGCATCCGTCAGAACATTACCTGTCGGGTTGGTGGGGCGTGATACGCACAGTGCGCCAGTATTATCGCTGAGTGAAAGGTCTGCAAAATTCACATGGTATTTAAAAAGATTGTTATCCAATAACTCAATGCTGGGTTTAGTCGCAGTAAAGAAGTGCTTACTTAACCCAACATCGCCATACCCCAAATACTCTGGTGACAGTGGAAGGTGGATGGAGCGGCAACTGCCATCCGACATTGCGCCGGCAAACATATTGTACAGCACGAAAAAAGCAGACTGACTACCGTTGGCGACAGCAATATTATTGGCTGTGACTTGCCAACCGAATTGCTGTTGCAAAAATCGCGCAACGTGCTCCCTAAACGTCTTATCACCTTGAGGGGATTGATAGATGCCGAGTAGTCGATGCCGGAAATCAGGTGTGTTCATGATGTGAGACAATCGCTCTTGAAATACCTGCTCTACGGCATCGAGGTGTGCAGGATTTCCGCCCCCCATAAAAATCATATCTGGCTTTTCATTGAGAGCTGAGCCGAGATCGTCCATCAGCTCAATAATGCCGGTTTTGCTCGTAAATTTTTCACCAAATGCTGACAGTTTCATGAGTTGCTCTATGCCATCGTTAAGAGGGAATTGTAACATGTGAAAAATAGTGCTGGCGTGGTGCATGAATAATCTTTTCGTGCAACGCTGGATAAGGCTTATGGCGGTCTTGGCGCAGAGAACCATTGTTGCAAACCGTTCGATAAGAGAGAATAGGCGACATTTTACGCATAGGAGAGCAAGACATGAGCACTGGACCTTTGGCAGGCATTAAAGTCGTTGAAATGGCGGGCTTAGGGCCTGCCCCCTGCGCGGGCATGATGTTGGCCGATATGGGTGCCGAGGTGATCCTCATCGACCGTAAAGTGGCTAACGCCAACGCTGCCGACTTAGGCACTGGAGACGACCCTAATCAGTCTTTCTTCAACCGCGGTAAGAAATCACTGGCCGTGAACTTGAAAACCCCAGAAGGTATTGAAGCGGTTTTAAAGCTCATTGATACAGCCGATGTAGTACTGGAAGGCTTTCGCCCCGGTGTTATGGAACGCTTAGGCTTGGGGCCAGAAGTCTGTCACGCGCGCAATCCTAAATTGGTATTCGGCCGCATGACAGGCTGGGGGCAAACAGGCCCTTTGGCGCATGCGGCTGGACACGACACCAACTACATCGGCTTAACCGGCGCGCTGTATTACGGTGGCCGAGAAGATCACCCGCCTACCGCTCCGCTCACTTTGGTGGGTGATTTAGGTGGTGGCACCATGGTATTGGCGTGGGGTGTTGTTTGTGCCGTATTAGAAGCGCAGCGCAGTGGACGTGGCCAAGTTGTTGATGCAGCGATTACCGATGGCTCGGCGTATATTTCTACGTTGTTAATGCTGATGCGTAACACCGGTCAGATTCGTGATGATAAATTACAAACCGGATGGGCCGATGGTGCGGCACCTTGGAATGACACTTATAAATGTGCCGATGGCCATTACGTGACGGTGTGTGCCTTAGAGCCTGGCTTCTATAAAGTCTTGTTAGATCTGCTGAACTTAAGTGATAACCCAGTGTTTGCCAAACAGTGGGATACCCATAGTTGGCCACAAGGAAAGACAATTTTCACGGAATTGTTTGCCACCAAAACCCGCGCGCAATGGTGTGACCTGCTGGAAGGAACAGACGCCTGTTTCGCCCCAGTGCTGAACTTTAGCGAGGCTGCAGAGCACCCACACAATAAAGCACGCGGCACATTCATCACATTAAATGGTGTCGTACAGCCTGCACCGGCACCTAAATTAAGTGATTACACCCCTGAGATCCGTCCATGCCCAACTGTGGGCGAGCATTCGGATGATGTACTGGCCAATGCTGGTTTGGACGCCGCGGCTATTGCTGAGTTGAAGGCATTGGGCGTGGTGTAGCCTTGGCCATTTAAAAGTCCGAGGTTACTTTAAGTCATAAAGTATTGTGGAGATTTGAGGTATTCAGCGTTGCTAGCCGACATTGATACAAAAAAATTCGCTTGTTGGGTGATCTCCTTGAGTCCTCAAGCGGACAATACCCTTAAGATTCTTGCCAGCCTGAAAGGGCAGGGTATCGAAGCACAGGTGTTCCTTGCTGTTGACGGACGGCAGGGGCCCCCTGTGTTAGAAGCTGATGAATACATCGATGAATCTTTAGCACTGATTCGCAATCGTAAGTTACTCACCGACACAGAGCTTGGGTGTTATCTGTCTCATCTTCGTGCCGTTCGCACAGCGTACAATGATGGTTATGAGTTTGTTTGTATACTGGAAGATGATGTGGCTATTGAACCGCATTTCGCGCAAGTGTTGCGTGGAGTAATGCCGAAAGAATTAGATTTAGTGCGCTTAATGGCTCTTAAGCTGCGGCGGCGTAAGGTGGTTGATGATCTGTTGCCCGGCGTGGTGATAACTCGGCCAGAACGCGGAACTTTAGGTACTCAGGCATACGTGTTTAACCGAGTAGGAATGCGAAAGTTCTTAGGTCATGCCAACCGTATTTATGAAGCGATTGATCATGTGCTCGATCACTTTTATTTACTGGATCTAGATACCTATGGGGTTGAGCCGCACGCCGTATATGAATTGACCACCCCTTCTAGCATTACTAAAACCATACCGAATATGGCTAGGCGCCCTAACGTTTATCAGCGGCTGATCTACCACCCTGTTAAGCTCTATTTCAGCTTGCGGCGTCATTGGTATTTTTTCCGGCATCGTGCTGATCTATACCCCAATGAGCTACCGTCTAAGCGTCCTGGAAAAAGCGCACGTTTAAGAGGTAAGGGTGCAGCTTGTGCCGCCATTTTAAAGTCTAATCCATAACGTAATAAACGTCATTTACGGGTGCTTATTGATCAGAAGCTTGCAGCGCAAGTCTTATACATTCTTTCGGAAGACTCATTGGGGAGGTACGGCAGATACTTTGATCTACCGGTTAAGGGTAACTGGCTGTTAATAGGGCTGTCTTTGTCTGAGTGTGCTCAGAAACCTCTGCGCGTTGGCCTACAGTGTGTATCCGTCTGTGCAGTTGATCATAGATCGTGTCTAGGTGCGCTTGGTAGGTTTTCTTGGGGGGCGTGTGAGTGATGGGGGCTTTGGTTAATGCGGTAATATTTTGCCTTTGAACCAACCCTATTTTTTCCATGTAACAAACCGTCGACTGGTGCACGCCACCAGTGCCAATGTGCTGTCGGCGGATCGTCTGTTGTGGGCTTATGGCTGTCACCGGTTTGCCGGTTGCACAGGCCTCGGTTAGCATGGATAAACTGTCTTCAGTGCAAAATAATTGCTCTGCGGCATTCATCAAGTCGCCGACACTGAATGTTGATTTTATATTTTCGTTCGTATTTTTTAGGCACAACACGTTGTCGTTATAATTAAAAAAAGTGGTCGCGATACCGTGTTGCTCTAGTTCATGTTGCAAAATATCTTTTGCTTCCTTTGGTGTGCGACGAGAAGCCGTAACCAGCCAGTGAACATTATGGCGTTTGCTCAGTGCTAACATAGATTGGCTTAAATCCTGCCATTCCTTGGTCGTGTATTCATAACCACTGCCGTTGCCACCAATCAATAGTGTCCATAAGCGTTGCTCGGGCGGTATTGTGGGAAAGGCAAGGTTCACATCACGATCATCCTCTGAAAATGTTCGACATAAAGCAACGTGGCTGGCGATGGCCTCTTTTTCGTCTGGGTGTCCGTCCATCGTGATATAGGCATCAAAACACGAAGCGGGTAAAGAGTAGCGATTACCAATAGCAATATTGCTCGCTTGCCATTGATGACGCAATGCCACGTTTAAAGCGACAACATTTCCACCAAATGAAATGATTAGGTCAGCGGGTTTTGGTAAGTGCGTAAATCGGTAATGACTTATGACCCACCGATGTAGTATTGGTATATGAGCAACAGCGCGTGACAGTTTGTTTAATAGTTTTAGTCTCGGTTTTGCAATACAGATCTCGATATTGATCTTTTTCTGGCTGCGTGATTGAATCAATTGTGCCAGCCCTAGAGATTGGCTGAGATGACCAGCTTTTCCATCGTAGAGCACCAAAATTTTCAGGTTTTCTTCGGTTAAGCTTTTCACTGGGGGCATGGCTTATTCCTACGCTATGGCATTCTTATGAACACCAAAAATTGAGATATGGCATCTACAATAGCGTGGCCAGCTTAAGAAAAGCTTAAGGTTTTACGTTAGATTTATGACAACGATAAAAATTTTATAGGGCACTTTCAAAAAATCATCGTGTCGCGTACAGCGGCTTGAGTGCATCATTTTTATGTAGACTATTATCTCGGTTGCGCAGTGAATTGATTTCATGCAAAAGTACTCGTGCATCAAAAGCCTGTGCTTGTTTACTGCTGTACAGAGCGGCATCTAAGCATTGAATGCAATACGCTAAAGCTTCTGATTGATCCGCAAGGTATGCCAAGGTTGGTTGGCCACCGGGTCGAAACTCTCGTGGTAACTCTCTCACATACGCGATCGTCCAGCTCAGTAACGCTTGTCGAATCGCGAGCAGATCATCACTGTTCATGAATTTCTTCAACTGCTTAAACGCTTGATCTTCTGCGATCGTTTGCGAGTCAGGTAATAGGGTTGTGGAGTGCTTTGAATGTAAACGATTCAGTGCGTGTCGTTGCTGCCAGCATATTACTCCAAGCAATAAGCTGAGAGTGGCCAGCCCCAGCGTACTGTAAAACCACAATGAAGACCCTTTATTGTTGGTATTTGTTGTATCTGCGGTATCCGTTATCGTCGGTGACACAGCGTTAGAGAGTTTTAGTGAATCGCGCTCCGCTGAGTTTTCAGTGGGCAACGTCGTTTTGATTGTTGTGCCCGCGGCCGCGGTTACCGTAATGTGTCGTTCAGGTAAATGAGCCTGCCGTTGACGTTGTGTGTTGTTGTCCCACCAGTCTAGGGTGATGGCGGGTAAGGTATAGCGCCCAGGTTGGCTTGGCACAATGGCGTAACTTTCGGTTTTCTGTGTGCTAATACCTTTTTTAGTTTGAGTTTCCTCTGCTTTGGGTTGATCAGGATAATACTTCAGGTCTTTAACCGTGGGGATTTGTAATGGTGGTAGCTGTGATGCCATTAAGCCTTCAGCGTTGATTTGAATCTGGCGAGTAATGGGTTCACCAACAATAAATTCATCTGGTGTGCTGCTCCACTGTTCTTGCAGTTGAATATTATTAGCAGGCAACCAATCAGCGGCGGTATAGCTATCTGGTTTGGGTTGAACGGTGAGCGTTTGCGCTTGTGTACGAAGGCGCAAGCGTTGGCCGCCGCGATTAAAAATCGGATCGTAATAACCGCCTCTACTTTGTGTTGTAATGTCCCATTGCGTAGCTGGTATGGTGAGCTCACCACTTTGTTGTGGAAAGAGTGCATACACGATTTCTACAACGGCGTAGGTCTGGCCGCCAATAACTTTTTGGTATTGGGTCTCGTCCACTTGTTTCATCAAGGTATTATCCACAGCGAAATCGCTACGATTGACGCTAACAATACCTACGCGAGTGTGTAACCGAACGGTATACAGTACTTGTTGTTGTACAAAAGCTTGTTGGCTTTCCAGCTCACTTTCTAAATAGACGGGCTTGTCACTGTTGATGGTGGTAGAAGCTGCTGTGTCGACCGTAATCTCGATAGCTTCACTAAAGTTGCCATCCAGTTCAAACGAGGGGATGAATAGCTTGCCTTCTTGTTTCGGGGCTAAGACTAAACTCCACTGTGTCCATGATTCGGCTCGGCCGTTGATATTTCGATACTGATTGCTGCGTTTATTGGTCAATACGTCGAAGTGCTGTTGCAACAAACTAAAATCGGGTTCATCAAGCATGACTTGTTTATTAAAGCGCACATTCAGTGTCAAGGTTTCTTCCATACTGATGTGGTTGCGATCTACTGTGGCGATAAGTTGCTCCGCTGCCTGCGCGGGAGCAGTAAAAAACAAGGTTATCATCGCTGCTAATGCGACACACATACCGTAAGTAATGGCGTGACAGTATTTGGAAAAACGAAAAAATTCATTATCTAAGGTCATAATTTTCATTCGATGCTTGTGTGATTACCAACGCTGGTTGGCATTGTTTTCAGGGGGTTGCCATGTGCCTTCTTGATAGGCTTTGCGTCTTTCGCGGTATTGGTACTCAAATTTGTTACGCATCAGACCGCTGGGATCGTCGGGAATTTTTCTGAGCCATTGCTCCATCGCCTGCTTTTCTTCATCACTTAAACCTGAATCTGTATCGGTTATTAATTGCTCACTGGCGGACGCGGTTTCAGCTTCTTCTGTATGTTCTTGTTGTTCACGATGAGATAAACCCTGCTGGTTATCTTGGTTTATGTTGGTGTCTTTCTCATCTGATGGCTTTTCACCCTCGCTTGGAGTGGGCTGTTTGTCAGACGAAGGTTGTTGTGTTTCACCTTGTTGGTCGCTGCTGCCCGAGTTTTTATCGGTGTCACTCGGCTTAGAGTTACTCTCATTAGAACCGTTTTTGCCAGAGCTATTCTCTTGGTTGTTAGTTTCAGAGGATTGTTGGTTGTCACTTTGTTTTTGCTGTCCGTCAGAGTCGTTATCTTGTTGGTTTGAATCTTGGTTGCTGTCGGAGCCTTGTTTCTGTTGTTGTTCTTGTTGCTGTTTAAGTAGGTTTTCAGCCAACTGTTGGTTGGCTTTGGCATCTTTCAGTGTTGGGTCTGCAGTAAGGGCTTTTTCATAAGCATCAATGGCTTGCTGCAGTTTTCCTGCTTTGGCATAAGCATTGCCTTGATTGTAATGGCTGCTTGCACTGTTTTCTTGAGCCCACAGTTTGGCCGCTTGCTCATAGTTGCCGGCTTTGTAATTGGCAGTGGCTTTCCAATTGGGATTTTCAAAAGTTTCAGCGGCTTTGCTGGTGTCGCCTTGTTGCAGTAGTTTTTGAGCTTGCTGATCTGGTGTTTGCCACAGATCTTGCCATTCAATGGCTTGTGCTTGCTCAGAAGGAAACATCACCAAGGGCAGTAGTGCCACAATCCATCCGCGTCTAAAGGCTAGTAGCATCAGTGGCAGCAATAACAGAGTTAACCATGGGCCTCGATCCAACCAGCTGTCGAATTCGCGTTCAGTAGACTTTGTTTGACCAGGGTTTACCCAGGAAGACTGCTGTGTAAGGGCACGCAAATCACTGTCATCCGCTGCCAAGGTTGTATAGCGACCAGAGTGATTTCGGGCCAGTTGCGCCAGCGGCTGGCGGTTTAATTTGGCCAATACCATGTTACCGCTGTTGTCTTTTGCAAAACCGCCATTGCCCAGCGGAATTGGCGCGCCGTCGTCTGTGCCTACCCCTAAAATAGAAAGGCGAATGCCACTGGGTATGGTGTCATCGACAGTTTGTAACGCCTCTTCAGTCATGCCGTCGGTGACGATGAGCAGTTCGCCTCGAAAAAGGTTGGCATCGTGTAGTAGCTGCAGAGCTTTTTCTACTGCCATTTCAGTATTGCTACCACTCAGTGGCATAACCGAAGGGGAGAGTGACGGCAACAGGCTGATGATGGTATCGGCATCGTCTGTGATGGGGGTAACGGTATGGGCTTCACCAGCATAGACGACCAGCGCGGTTAATCCTTCTTGCCGTTGTTGCAACAAATCTATGAGCTTCAAACGAGCTCGCACTAAGCGCGAAGGTTTGATGTCTTGTGCCATCATTGAGGGGGATAAGTCCAACAATACGACCATAGCGCTTTGAGTTTGATGTACGGGTTGCGGAAGCTTCTCCCAGCTGGGTCCAGCTAGGGCGAATGCCGCGATGATCAACCCCCCGGCCAAGCTGTAAATAGGCCAGCGTGCGGTGGCCCCAGTCGGCCCTTGCAGTAAATGCGGTAGTAGCTCAGGAGCAATCACCTGTTGCCATTGACTTTGGTTGCTTTGGCGACGCCACAGTGCGTAGCAACAGACCAACGCAACAGGGATTAACAGCAATGCCCACGGGCGCAGCCAGTGAAAATTTGCGAGTGCATCGGGGAGAAAACTTGTAGCGTCACTCACGAATAGCCTCCACCTTGTTGGCCTTGGTTCGTGTTAACAGTGCTTGAGCGAGTTGACTCAGCCCAATCAGAGACAGTAGCCCAAGCGCTGCTGCCAAAGGCCAATGAAACAGCGTTTGTGTGGGTCGAAAAACTTCGGCTTCTTGCTCAATAGGCTCCAGAAGGTCTAGCTGTTGGTAAACACTGTGCAGATCTTCTGGGGATCGTGCTCGAAAATACTGGCCACCTGTTTGCTCGGCGATGCTTCGCAGAGTGGGTTCATCCAACTCCGCCGAAGGATTGACTCGGCGTTGACCAAAGCCAAGGAAGCCGCCAGTGATCATTTCATCGGCACCCATGCCAATGGTGTAAATTTTTACGCCAGCTTTGGCTGCCAATTCAGCAGCTTTTATAGGATCGACTTGACCGGCCGTATTCGCGCCATCGGTGAGCAAAATAACGATACGACTCTCTTGCGGCCGGTCGCGCAACTGTTTGACGGCCATACCAATTGCATCACCAATAGCGGTTTTCTCACCAGCAAATCCCAATTGTGATTCGTCCAACAGCTGTTTGACCGTATTGCGATCAAAAGTGAGCGGTGTCTGCACATAGGCGCGAGTCCCAAATAAAATCAAACCTAAGCGGTCACTTTGGCGTCGTTTCACAAAGTCACCCACCACCACTTTGACAATACTCAAGCGCTGGAAGTAGTCACCATTCCAGAGCATATCCCGAGTTTCCATACTGCCAGAAATGTCTACAGCCAAAAACAAATCACGGCCACTGGCTGGCAAGCTTACGGGGTCGCCCACCCATGTGGGCCTGGCTGCTGAAGCGAGTAGGCAAATCCAACACAAGCTGAGTAGGGCTAAACGAACACGGTAGGATGTTGGCGCGCTCTGATGTCTGGTGTGCGTGTCGTCTAAGCGCTGATAAAACGGCACTAATAAAGCCGCTTCTTCGTGCTTGGCAATAGGCACAAAACGGTACACCAACCAAGGTAGCGGCAAGAGTACAAAAATCCATGGCCATTCAATACTAAGCATTCTGCTCACCAGCGGCGGGTATAGAGTTTGGGGTTGAGATGTTACGGTTGGGATTATTGACGAGGCTTTCAATGGCCGCTGGCGGAATCCATTGCTGCTGATGTTTTTGAATCCAGTAACGAGCAAACTTCATCGCTTGCTGTAGACGCTTCGCTTCAATGGTTGAGTCCTGAGTGTTCGCGTCATAAAGCTCTAGCCCGTACCGTTCGCTGCCAGAGCAGGCTTTTTTGCCCAAAGAGCGATCCAATAGTTCACACCACGCTTGACCGTAAAGGCCGCTTACCAAATGACGAGGGTACACCGACAAAGCGGTACGCTTTAAAAGCTGGTTAAGGCGCTGGCGCTGTTGTTGGTGAGTTTGGTTGGATTGTTCAATCTCTGTGACGTGTGCAAGTGCCTGACGACGATAACGATTGCTCTGCCAGCGGCGCCATAACAGTAGGGTGATCGCACTAATGGCGATCAGAGCGATCCCTCCTAAGAGCCACCACCCAACAGCGGGCAATGACGAAATGGGTTCCGGCGAGTGAATGTCGCGCAAGCTGGCGAGAGGATCACTGGGTGGCGGAGTGGTAACGTTCGAGGCTAACGGCGGCATGATCGTTTTCCAAACACCGTTTGCAATTGTGTCAGTGGACTCTGATCGGTACTCAGCGGCATCAATACAACGCCGGTTTGTACGCAAGCGTGTTGTAAGTGTTGATGCAATTGCTGAAACTCTTGCTGATAGTAAGCCGTCAGTTCTTTATCCTGGGTGTGCAGCGCTCGTTTGCGTTGACCGTCGGTGATCGTTAATTTCAGATTGTCCGGCAGCAGCTTCTCTAAGGGGTCGTTGATCCATAAGAGCGAGACATCTCCATGGCGAGACAAATGGTGCAGCTGCTCCGTGCAAGCGCGATCCCAATCGTGAAAGTCACTGATAATCACAATGGCGCTACCGGGCTTGGTGATACGTCGTAGGTCGCCTAGGCGTTGACTCAGCGCGATGGTTTTGCCAGTGCTGACGGGGGAGTTAAGCTGCTGATTGAAAGTCTGTACTGCTTGCAGGAGAGCTAGTAACGTGTGCCGACTGCGCTTTGGGCGAATATCCCGCTCGTGGTGGTCATCAAAGATCAGCCCGCCAACACGATCGTTCTGCGCTAGGGCTGCCCAGCTCATTAAGGCGCTGGCATGAGCGGCTAGCACCGATTTAAAACAGTGGCGACTGCCGAAAAACATTGAAGGGCGCTGATCAATCATCAGCATAACTGGGCGCTCTCGCTCTTCGCGAAATACTTTGGTGTGAGGTACTTGGGTACGTGCCGTGACACGCCAATCAATGGAGCGAATGTCATCGCCCGCTTGATAATGCCTAACTTCTTCGAACTCCATACCGCGACCGCGAAAGCGGGTACGAGTGCCTCCAGCCAGAAGAGATTGACTGTTTTGGCGTGGTGTCAGTTGCAGCTCGCGAGCTGCAAAGCGCAACCCCAGCAAATCGTCAATCTGTGTATAGGCACCTTGGGAAGGCAACCTGAAATCCTTTGCACCGCCGATGTTCATAATTTACAGAGTCTCGATATATTCAGATCTAAGTATCATGAGTACGCGCTTTATCAAGCAACGGGAACCTGTTGAATTAATTCATCAATGACGTGATCTCGGCTCACCCCAGAAGCTTCTGCTTCAAAACTTAATAGCAACCGATGACGAAAAACATCGGGCAATATAGCTTGAACATCGTCGGGCGTAACAAAATCACGCCCTTTAAGCCAGGCGTGCGCTCGCGCGCAGCGATCTAATGCAATCGTGCCGCGTGGACTGACGCCAAATTCTATCCACTTGGCCAATAGCGGGCTGTAATCTCCGGGCCAGCGTGAGGCTAACGTTAAGTTCACAATGTATTCTTCTACCGTATCGGCCATGTGCAGATTCAGTACTTCGTTGCGCATGGCAAATAGCTGTTCTTGGGTAACGGGTGCAGGTTGTTCAATGATCGTGGCGCTGGCCTCGTTGCGAGCAAGTTTGAGAATGGCTCGTTCGGCATCACCACTGGGATAACCCACGGTCACGTGCATCAGAAAGCGATCCAATTGTGCTTCTGGCAACGGGTAGGTGCCTTCTTGCTCAATGGGGTTCTGAGTGGCCATCACCATAAACAGTTCTGGCAACGGATAAGTGTTGCGCCCGACGCTGATTTGCCGCTCAGCCATAGCTTCTAGCAAAGCTGATTGCACTTTTGCAGGGGCACGATTAATTTCATCAGCCAGTACCAAGTTGTGAAAAATTGGCCCCGGTTGAAATTCAAAACTGCCGTTTTCAGGGCGATAGATATCTGTCCCCGTTACATCTGAGGGTAACAAGTCAGGTGTAAACTGCACCCTATGGAAATCCCCCTCAATACCTTCAGCAAGGGTTTTCACCGCCTTGGTTTTGGCCAACCCTGGGGCGCCTTCGACCAGCAGGTGTCCATCCGCCAGTAATGCAATCAACAGTCTATCTACGAGATTCTCTTGTCCGATGATCTGTGACTGTAACCAGTGTTGCAGTTTGGCGAGTGCAGATTGGGTGTCCATAAGTGATCGCTTTTTGTACTAAGTGGTTGATGTTACGTGGAATATTGTGCCGGATGCCTATCTAGCAAGCTGGCACGAAAATAGACCAACAGTTGGGATACAAGTTCAATGTGGGGGCGCTCATACAAAAATAAAGGGGTAAGCGATGCTTGTCATACTGTGACGCCATAGCCGCTGATAGTCTATGCTGTAACCAGTGCTTTTTGTGTTAAAAAACAGATAAAGAGGACATTTGTGTGGATATAAGTGTTATAGCAGCGGAATCCAAGGATACGTTTTTTCAGCAGCTGAATGAGTTCACCAAAAAGCGATTGGGTGAGCATGAATCATCACCATTCTTGGAATTTTGTCGAATCTTTTACCAAAAAACCAAACTGCACGAGCTGGAGGGGAAATCTCTCACCGATGTATTTGGCAACGCGTATGGTTGGTGGAACTTTATCCAAACAGCGGATGCGGCCAAGGTCAGAGTGTTTAATCCAAGCCTTGAGGAAGACATGTGGTTGTGCCCACATACTGTGGTGAATGTACTGCAGCGGGATATGCCTTTCTTGGTAGATTCGGTACGCATTGAGGTCACCCGTCGCAATATCAGCGTGCATGATATCCACAGTACTGTCGTCACCGTGTGTCGTGATTCTAAAGGACAGGTGCTTGAAGTTCTCGCTAACGATAGCGAATGCCGAGATACAAAAACACGCACTTATCGCTCTGAGGCTCTGATCAGCTTAGAAATTAATTTGCATACCGATGAACCCGATATGCGAGATCTGTCGGCTTCTTTGTTGTCAGTTCTGAATGATGTGGATTTGGTTGTCTCTGATTATCACAACCATCTTAAGGTGATTGAAAATTGCCGAAGCAATTTAGCGCTTAGTACCGAAATGGCGTACCAAGATACCGTACAAGAAACAGACGCACTGCTGAAATGGATGGGAGACGGCAGTTTTACTTTTCTTGGCTATTCAGAGTACGAATTTACCCAAAGCCCCGAGGGACGTGTACTCACTGAGGTGACGGATAAACGTTTGGGGCTGTTTCGACTTAGAAATGGAAAGCGAGCACAAAGCCCTGTCACCGCGATGAATGAAGCTCACTTTAATGGTGGTATGACACGCTTTCACTTGAGTACTCAGCTGGTGTCGTTCACCAAATCTGCCGTGCGCTCACGCGTTCACCGCCATGCCTATTCCGATTATGTCGTGGTTAAGCGTTTCGATAAGGATGGAAAAGTTTGTGGTGAAAGTCGCTTTTTGGGCTTGTATACCTCACCGGTGTACACCCTTTCACCTTCTCAGATTCCACTGATTCGGTTAAAAGTGGCGCATGTTTTAGAAAGGTCAGGGTTAGAGCCACAGTCCCACGATGGCAAAGCCCTACGACAAATATTGGAGACATTCCCTCGCGATGAACTGTTTCAGAGCAGTGAGTCTGAGCTGCTTGAAACCGTCATGGGGGTGGCTAACATTAAAGAACGGCACCGAGTTTGCCTATTTGTACGTCGTGACCCGTACCGTAAATTTCTAACGGCATTGGTTTATGTGCCGAGAGACGACTTTAGCACGCAGGTTCGCCAAAAAATTCAGCGTTTGATTGGTCGTGTTATTCAATCGGAAGAGTTGGAATTTAACAGTTATTTTTCGGAGTCATTACTGGCTCGAACCCACATTGTTTTTAAAGTCGACCCCGCCCGAGATTTTGATATCGACGTTGATCGTTTGCAGCAACAAATCGTAGAAATTACACGTTCTTGGAACGACTGCTTTTACGATTCACTTTGTGAAATCTATGGTGAAGAACAGGGTGCTCGTCTGCAACAAATTTATGGTGATGCCTTTCCTAGTAGCTATAAAGAAAGTTTTGAGGCGCGCGCTGCTGTCAAAGATTTAGGTGTACTAGAAACACTAAACAATGATAACGACTTGGCCATGAGTTTTTATCAGACCGTTGGGGCAGATAAAACCAGCATGCGCTTTAAGGTATTCCACTTAGATTCTTTGTTGGAACTGTCAGATGCTATTCCTGTGCTGGAAAACTTAGGCCTTCGAGTCATTGGTGAGCACCCTTATCGTATTAAGTTGGATGATAACCGCCGTATTTGGATTCAAGACTTTGACCTAAAGTTTGCGCTGCAAGCAGATGTGGATGTTCACTCTGTAAGAAATAACTTCCAAGAAGCGTTTGCTGCGATATGGAAGCGCCGAACGGTCAGTGATCCATTCAACCGTTTGGTGTTAGGTGCTCGACTGGACTGGCGAGAGGTTTCTGTATTGCGCGCTTATGCCGCCTATATGAAGCAGACGTTATTTAACTTTAGTCAAACCTATATTGCCAAAACACTGGCGACTCATTTGGATATCACACGTAATTTAGTGGCTTTATTCAAATCTTGTTTTGATCCGCGTGTGAATCGTCAAGGGGATAAAGACAGTGAGCGTATTGAAAGACTCAAACAAAAAATTATTGATAGCCTAGACCGTGTCGATAATTTAAATGAAGATCGCATTGTTCGTCGTTATTTGGAAATGATAACAGGAACATTGCGGACCAACTTTTTCCAATTGAACGAAAATTCAGAAGCGAAAGACTATATATCCCTTAAATTCAGCACAAGAGACATTCCGAATGTGCCTGAGCCAAGACCGCTCTACGAAATTTTCGTCTATTCGCCGCGAATGGAAGGGGTTCATTTGCGCGGCGGGGCGGTTGCTCGCGGCGGTTTGCGTTGGTCGGATCGCTTGCAAGATTATCGAACAGAAGTGTTGGGTTTGGTAAAAGCTCAGCAAGTTAAAAATGCCGTGATTGTTCCCAGTGGTGCGAAAGGTGGTTTCGTTGCAAAAAACCCTCCTAGTGAAGGTGGGCGTGATGCTTACGTGAAAGAAGGGATTGCTTGCTATCAAATTTTTATTCGCGGCCTGCTAGATGTAACTGACAATATCATTGACGGCAAGATTAAGCCGCCAGAATCAGTTGTTCGTATGGACGGCGATGACCCCTACTTGGTTGTTGCAGCGGACAAAGGCACGGCTACTTTTTCCGACATTGCAAATGATATTTCACTGCATTACAACCACTGGTTAGGTGATGCATTTGCATCTGGTGGAAGCCAAGGCTATGACCACAAAGGTATGGGGATAACTGCCAAAGGCGCATGGGTTTCGGTACAGCGGCACTTTAAAGAAAAGGGAATAAACGTCCAGAACGAAGATTTTACAGTGATCGGTGTGGGCGATATGGCGGGTGATGTCTTCGGGAACGGTATGCTTATGTCTGAGCACATATGCCTCACAGCCGCCTTTAACCACCTTCATATTTTTGTTGACCCTAACCCGGATAGCGCGGCCAGCTTCAAAGAACGACAGCGTTTATTTAATACACCAAGACTGTCGTGGGATGATTATGAAAAGTCACTGATATCCAAAGGCGGTGGTGTATTCTCTCGGGCTGCCAAGTCCATATCGATCAGTGCCGAAATGAAACAGCGGTTTGATATTTCAGCGGATAAACTTACGCCTAACGAGTTAATTTCAGCGTTGCTGAAAGCGCCTGTTGATCTGATTTGGAATGGAGGAATTGGCACGTATGTCAAAAGTCAGAAAGAATCTCATGGTGATGTGGGTGATAAAGCCAATGACTCGTTAAGGGTTGACGGTAATGAATTACGCTGCAAGGTATTTGGGGAGGGTGGAAATTTAGGAATGACCCAGCTGGGTCGTATTGAATTTTGTTTGCAAGGAGGTTCTTGTAATACTGACTTCATCGACAACGCAGCAGGTGTGGATTGCTCAGACCATGAAGTGAACATCAAGATACTGTTAGATAAAGTCGTTACTGACGGTGATATGACCGCAAAGCAACGCAATAAATTATTGGAAGAAATGACCGACAGTGTCTCTCAGTTAGTGCTGAGTAATAATTACAAACAGACACAGGCGATTTCATTGGCTGAGCAGCAGTCCACCAGTCGAGTAAACGAATACCGCCGTTTTATTAATCATATGGTTGATAATGGGCATCTCAATCGCAAGTTGGAGTTCTTACCAGGGGATGACGAAATATTGGAGCGTCAACAACAAGGTAAGTCACTCACTCGGCCAGAGCTTTCCGTATTAATTTCTTACGCAAAAGTTAATCTGAAAGAAGTGTTGGCAGATGAGTTGCTGACGGATGACGCTTATATGATGAAGGCAGTCGAGTCAGCATTTCCTACTCGTTTACTCAAGCAATACCGTGCTGCTCTTTACGATCATCATTTGCGCAAAGAAATTGTGGCCACCCAGGTGGCGAACGATATGATCAACTACATGGGTATAAACTTTGCCCATCGATTGTCAGAGTCTACAGGTGCGAGCCCGATTGATGTGGCAAAGGCTTATGTGACCGCTCGTGATGTTTACCGATTGCATGATTATTTTGAGCGAGTAGAGGCGCTTGATTATGAAGTGGAATCGCAGACACAGTATCACATTATGCAAAAAATGATGCGCCGTTTACGCCGCGCGACTCGGTGGTTTTTGCGCAACCGCCGCGGTTACCTTTCGCCTGGCACAGAGGTGGATTCCTTCAAAGAGGCAGTACAAGAATTATTAGTGCAGTTGCCCGATATTATTTGTGGTGTGCCCAAGGATGAATGGCAGCAAAACATGACTGCATTAACGCAGAAAGGTATTCCGGATGATCTGGCGTCTCTGGCTTCGTTGCCGGTCACTGTCTTTTCAGCTTTGAATATTGTAGATGCGGCGAGAACGTTGGATGTGCCCCCAGAGTTGGTTGCTAAAGTGTATTTTGCGCTCGGTGATGTTCTTGGTTTAGGCTGGTTTGCGAATCAAGTCTCAGATGTCAAAGTGGAAACCTATTGGCAAGCAATGGCCAGAGAAGCATTTTTGGATGACATCGAATCACAAATGCGTACCTTATCCATTTCCATCATCCGCTTGGGTGGTGAAGATTTAAATATTGAGTCGATATTATCTCAGTGGATGGAACAGCATCGTTTGTTGGTGGGGCGCTGGCGAACAATGGTGACCGAATTGCAGGGTGCAGCCGGTACGGATTACGCCATGCTATCTGTTGCACTCAGAGAGCTTTTGGATTTGGCTCAGGCGAGTCAGCACTGCCAATCCTTGGACGATGACAGCTCTCCTTGCTTGATGGGTGGCTCTTCATGATCTTATCTGTTGGTGTAAAGGAAAGCTAAACGATAAGGCAGGGCGCTTTTGGCATGTTAAACTTAGCCCCTGTGAAGGCGAAGCAACAAACCAGTGAGTAGTTTGTGGAAATGGGTAGATGACATGCCATCTATGGTTTTCAATTTAGTGATCGAAGCCGAAGAGTACCAGCGACTCTATGCGGGCTTAGCAAAAAGTGTGTCTGCTGTCAGTGTTGACGGCAGGCGCGTCCACTTCCCTGCGCACATATTGCGTCAGTTTGTCAGTTACGATGGAGTGAGAGGGCGCTTTATGATCCATTTTGACAGTGATAATCGCTTCCAATCGATAGAGCGACTGGCCTAAAATTTACGCGTTTTTGTATATCTTTTGGTTTGCTTGGAAGTGTATTACTGTTGTGATTGCTTTATTTTTTTCTGTAGGCTCGTCAAGTGTGTGTTTTCTCTAGGAATGTTTAACCTTTCTTCTTTTATTGGGTTTTATAGGTTGTGTTGCCTTTAATTTTTAAGCGTTTCAGGTACTCTACGATATTCTTTCAGAAGTAGCTTTCTATCTTTCCTTTGCTCGGCATGGTTTATGTGATGTGTCTCTATTGGGGTGTGCCCGATGTTCATCGGTTTGTGAGTGGCAGGGTACTAATGGAATTGTTAAATAATATATGAATAGGAAGCTCAAGAAGTCATGAAGGTGATCGCCTGCTACAGCATGAAAGGGGGGGTTGGAAAAACGTCTACCTCAGCAAATATTGCTTGGTTTGC
The DNA here is from genome assembly GCA_965656525.1 of Pseudomaricurvus sp. Classification (GTDB taxonomy): domain Bacteria; phylum Pseudomonadota; class Gammaproteobacteria; order Pseudomonadales; family Cellvibrionaceae; genus Pseudomaricurvus. Next base: position 48,318 of record CBFHKY010000022.1, read on the forward strand.
AGCTCGGTCTGGTCTTAAAACATTACTGATGGATTTGGATCCTCAGGGAGCCTCATCTTTTTACTTTCAAGTAAAAAGTAAGAAAGAAGGTAAAGGGAAACGTTTTTTTGAAGTTTTTGACAGCTGGACTTCGCAGATACAGTTTTCGGGTTTCGATGGTTTGGATGTATTGCCTGCACATTTATCATTTCGGCACTTCGATATTGCCTTGAGCGGTTTGGATAAATCCAAAAAACGCCTCAAACGTATGCTCAATAAGCTGAGTAAAGATTACGACCTAGTCATTTTAGATTGCCCGCCATCGATCAGCTTGCTTTCTGAAAACATATTTCACGCCGCCGATGTGGTACTGGTGCCTGTCATACCTACCACATTATCAGAGCGAACATTAAAACAACTTTACCGTTTCTTTGAGTCCAAAGGCTTACCAGATGATAAAATTGTACCTTTCTTTTCTATGGTGCAGCAGCAGAAAAAAATGCATGTGAGCACCATTAAGCGGTTAACTGGAACGTACCGTACTTTTCTTAATGCTAGGATCCCATTTTCTGCCGATGTAGAAAAAATGGGATTGCACCGTGCCCCTGTGGGTGAGTTCGCTAAGAGTCGTCCCGTGTTTTTGGCTTATCGGAATCTATGGGTCGAAATGGTAAAGAAGTTGGGCTACAAATATCGAATGTAGCGCTACCTGTTGGCTGGCTTGTAGAAAAACGAGGGGGCTATGAAGGTAAAAACTTCGACGAATCGAGCTGCTGTCTTTCTGGCTCGAACTGCTGTCTTTATGAATAGGCAGTAAATAGATAGGCATAAAAAAAGGCTGCCCATTAAGGCAACCCTTTTAGAATGTTGGCGGACCGGACGGGACTCGAACCCGCGACCCCCGGCGTGACAGGCCGGTATTCTAACCAACTGAACTACCGGTCCGCGATACTGACAACATCAAACTCTTTGTATCACGCTCAAAGAATTGGTGGGTGAAGAGGGGATCGAACCCCCGACCCTCGCCTTGTAAGGGCGATGCTCTCCCAGCTGAGCTATTCACCCGCGCTGTCAGTGGAGGCGTATACTACCGATATTTTTCTGGGGGTCAACGATTTTTTCCAGAAAATTCAAAATACTAGCTAACTCACCGTAAATTTACTCGCTAGAGTGATGCCGCTGGCATTGTTATACTCCGATTCAATTTACACCGCAGTAAGCCGTCAGAGGGTAGCGTGTCATGATCATATTAAGTCACCAAGTTTTGGGGCGTGTATGCACTGTTATTATCGCTATTGCGATTGGCTTGTGCGCACTTTTTGCTGGGCAGTCGGCTTTAGCTGCCATTGATGCGTATGAGTTTGATAATGAGGTTGACCGTTTGCGCTATCAATCGTTTATTGAAGAGATGCGCTGCCCTAAATGTCAGAATCAAAATCTAGCGGGTTCAGATTCACCGATTGCTTTTGATTTACGGCGAGAGCTGTACCTTATGTTGCAAGAAGGCAAAAGCGATAAGGAAATTGTTGATTTTATGGTGGCACGCTACGGGGATTATGTTTTGTATCGGCCTCAAGTGAAATCAAATACATTATTATTATGGGGTTTGCCAGCCGGTTTATTATTGCTGGGGTTTATCGTTGTGGTACTGACGTTAAAAAACAGAGCAAGCAAAACGGGGGCAGAGGCAGTTTCAGCACAAGAAGCGGTTTCCCCGCAAGAGAGTGCTCGCCTTAAGGCGCTGTTAGAAAAAGCGAAAGATCGTAGAAAATCATAATCTTCAGTACTAAGTCACTGAGACAGAGAGAATTGTAAATGACAGTGTTTTGGTTGTTGTGTGTTGTTTTGGCATTAGCGGCAGTAAGTTTTATCGTTTGGCCTTTGTTTTTTGGGCGTATACAAGATGAAGCGGTTGTTAAGGAAGGCCAGTCGCTGCGTGAACAAACCGTATTGGATCTGTTTAATGAGCATCTCAAGGCGCTTGAGGCTCAATATGAAACCGGTGAGCTGGACGAGGCACAGTTCACCCAAATGCGCGAAGAGCTGGAGCTGTCTCTACTTGATGATTTGCCAGAAGCTGCGAATCAAGGGTCTCGCGGTGATCGCTGGGGGCTTTACGTGGCGGCTTTATTGTTGCCTGTTTTGGCGTTGTCGCTTTATGTCTATCGAGGTGCGATTGCCGATGTTGGCATAGCCGAGCTGCGAGATCAGTACTTCGCTACTCCAGCATCAAAAGGTGGTAATGACCAAGAGCAAGACGTGCTTGAAGAGCTGGTGGTCGCCTTGACTGATCGCCTGGCTTTTAAACCAGATAATCAGGCGAATCGCTATTTGCTTGCGCGGAGTCTAATGCAGCAAGGGCGCTACGGTAAGGCGATCGTTGAATATACGCACTTAGCGCAAAGCGACGCCGCTTCTGCCATGATTTTAGGTGAGCTGGCACAGGCGGTTTTTTTGGCTGCAGGCAACCGCATTACTCCTGAAGTAGATATGTTGGTTGAGCGAGCGCTACAGATGGATGGGACTGAAGCCACCAGTTTAGGTTTGGCGGGGATATCAGCTTTCGAAAAGGCCGAATACCAACAGGCTCTGGATTACTGGGGGCGAGCGGTACAGCAGCTGGGGCCTTTTACGGCTGCTGGCCAATCTTTGCAGCAAGGTATGGCGAGGGCGAAAGCGCTCATGTCGAAGGCTGATGAAGGTGTGTCACAGGCTGGAAAAAAGGCTCCGCAATCAACTCAAGATTCTGCTGTAACACAATCGAGTGTTCAGGTGCAGGTGAGCCTTGCAGAAGCTGTGGCCGCCGATCCATCGACTACGGTTTTCGTTTACGCGCGTGCATGGCAGGGGGCCAAAATGCCTTTGGCGATTCAGCGCTTAACCGTAGCTGATTTTCCGAGAGTAGTGACTTTGGATCAGTCCATGGCTATGGCTCCGGGGGTGGACATTACTTCGGTGCCAGAGTTAGAGATATTAGCTCGGGTGTCCTTTTCAGGTCAGCCTGTACCTCAAACTGGGGATTGGCAGGGCTCTGTCGGTCCGGTTGAGTTGTCAGAGCTTGATGTTCCCCTCCCTTTGGTCGTCGATCAAGTGATCCCTTAGATCGGCCGTAGGACTGGGGTCACTTTCGAAAGTGTGATCCCCAGTCTTGTGTGGCTCAAAGTGACTGTTGCAGTCGTTCGTCAGAACCTTGAGGTTCAGCGAGTATACTGTGGAGCGAGCGTACAGTTCATCTTCAGGGAAGATAGCGCGTCTGTAAAAGGGTCGCTGAATGGCAGGTAAAATAGCCGGTAAGAAAGTGTCTGTAGAGTGACGTCGGCCTCAGTCTTTAGGGTGTCATCCAACGGTCACTTGTGTAGAATCCTCTCTTTGGTTTATGGCGTTTGTTTTGTTTATACGGTTCAGGTCAACAAGCGGCTTTCAGACCTATAAAAAAGCTTAAATTAATGGGTACTCAAACGTTTGTGCAGCTCTGAATGATGCATTACAGCAATGTGCTTTTTATGGGTACGGCTAGATCGCACCCGTAAAAAGTGACGGTGGAAGCAAGTGTGAAAAGTGAGCGCGTGACAACACGTTAACGTTGGCTAGGGTGAGCGTCTCGGTGAATAGACCGTGCCTCGAAAA
>CBFHKY010000023.1:0-49855 GCA_965656525.1 Pseudomaricurvus sp.
AGCTTGGCCAGCTGGATAAAGAGTTCGAGCACGCGTTTTTAATGGCTAGGCAGCTGGGCCCTAATGAGAGGCAAGTCCAAATCAATTTGCTGAATGCAGGTTTAGGGGCGTGGGGGCAGTTGAACTGGGCTCTAAAGGTTGAAGTCAATGAGTTGTTCCAGCAGATGATTCAAACCAAGTGGCGAGACCACGTAGCGCTGGCGATTGCTGAAAGGCACGGCATGAAATTGGCACTTTGTTACGGGGTTGAATCTTTGCAGGTCAGAAAGGCGATTATCCGGCGCTGCAATCGACCGTAAGTCGTGTGTTTCTACAATATTTTTGGTTTCTGTGGTTATCATCACAAGACCGTTGTGAACCGGCTGGCATAGAGGTAAGATTCTTGAGCTTATTCTAGGCTAAGGCCTATTTGAATTAAGCAGTACACGGGGTTGGTTAATTCCATTGAGTGTGTACTTGGTCTTATTGTTTTTTAAGATGTATAAGGCTCATGGAGTTTTAGAAACGCATTAGGCAGTTTTCCAAGGGGTGACAAGGGTGTCTCCAAACAAAGGGCTTATCAAGCCATACGCGTCTCAGTTCGCGTTTATTTCAAGAATTTTAGATTCTACCATTATTGTGCTGATGGTTGGGTTAGCTTGTCGCTTAAGTGGCGTTGAGTTAGACAGCGACTGTTGGTTGGCTGGTGTTTTAGCGGGTCTGTTGCACCAAATTCTCGCAGATTTTACCGAAATATACCGCACATGGCGTTCAGAAACCTTGTGGGCAGAAGGTAAGCAGGTGCTGCAATGCTGGGCCATTGGTTTTAGCGTTATTTTTGGCTTGGGCCAGTTTAGCCCTGTGGTAGATACTTTGTTTACTTGGCCGGCTTTTGTGGTGTGGTTTGTACTGGTAGCCGCGTTTTTAATGCTTTGGCGTTTGCTGGTACGCGTGGGGTTGCGAGGTTTACGTCGGCAAGGTTACAACACTCGCACAGCTGCTATCGTGGGCACGGGTTCACTGGCACAAGAAGTGGCTGTTAGATTGGGCGGGGCCACTTGGACGGGCTATCGTATTTACGGTTTTTTTGATGACCGCCGAGTTCATCAAGCGCTCGATCAGGATTGTCGCCGTGTAACGCGGGGTCAAAATGAAGTCTTCTGTGATACCGTAGGCAGCTTTAATCAGTTAGTGGATTTGGCCGAGTGCGGCGCGTTAGACAGTGTATACATTGCATTGCCCATGCGTGCTGAAAAGCGAATCCAAGAACTGTTAGACCGTCTAGCGAATTCCACCGCTACGGTTTATGTGGTGCCCGATTTGTTTGTTTTTGAATTACTGCACGCCAGAAGCATTAACTTGAATGGCTTACCTGCCATCGCTTTGATTGGTGAACCAATGCGTGGGCTGAACGGTTGGCTCAAACGCGCTGAAGATTTGATCATTGCTTCATTGATTCTATTGATGATATCCCCACTGTTACTGACGATTGCCTTGCTGGTGAAGATTACCTCTCCTGGCCCGGCTATTTTTAAGCAAAAGCGTTACGGTATCGATGGTAAATCTATTCAGGTTTGGAAGTTTCGTTCCATGAAAGTGATGGAGAACGGCAGTGATTTTAAACAGGCCACCAAAAACGACAATCGCATTACTCCTATAGGGGCGTTTTTGCGCAAAACATCCTTGGATGAATTGCCACAGTTTATCAATGTACTGCAGGGCAGTATGTCGATTGTGGGGCCGCGTCCACACGCTATTGCTCATAACGAAGAGTATCGTACGCAGATCAAAAGCTACATGCGCCGTCATAAAATCAAACCTGGGATCACCGGTTGGGCGCAGATCAATGGCTGGCGGGGTGAAACTGATACCCTAGAAAAAATGGAAAAGCGCTTAGAGCACGATTTGCATTACATCCACCACTGGTCTGTTTGGTGGGATCTAAAAATCATTTTCAAAACAATCTTTAAAGGCTTTGTGGGTAAAAACGCGTACTGATGTGTTTGGTAGTTCAAAGCTCTTAATTTTAGGTGACTGATTTTGAGCTTTGAACGCTGTTCGTTTCAGTTGTAGAGTGTCTATCTCAGATTGTTGTCGTTTACCTCAGCCTTTCGAAGGATTACTAATGCCCTTGTTTTTTTGGCGCTGTGTGGCAGTAGTGGGCATTATTTTTTTTGCTTTAATGGGTTTTAATCCCGAACCTGCACCACAATATTTTCACAATTTTGATAAGTGGTTGCACGGCGCCGCTTTTCTGTTATTGAGCTTGAGTTTTTTCCTGGCGTTACCGCGTTGCCCACCGCTGATCATTGTTGTGTTAATGAGTGCTTTTGGTTTGGGTATTGAGTTTGGGCAGGAATGGTTTTTACCTAAGAGGCAGTTCGATTGGTACGACTTCTTGATGGATGCTCTTGGTGCTCTCATTGCAATGGTGCTTTTTTATGCTGCCAAATATGGAATTGCTTGGTTTCAGAAAACCCCATCCCACAATAGCTTGACCCCCACAACCATCAAAAAGAAATAACATAAGCGATAGATGAAGGCTTCGTTCACGCGGTGCAGCAAGTAAAAGCCTAATCGAACGCCGATGGGGGCAAGCGGGACGAGCACGAGGGACGTTGTCATGTTGGTGGCGTCGAACTGTCCGAGCCAAGCGTATGGGATCAGCTTTACGAAATTCACCACGCTGAAAAACACTGCAAAGGTGCCCATTAAAAGGGTTTTTTCCAGTTGTTGTGGCAGCATGTAAATACTGATGGGCGGTCCGCCCGCGTGAATTCCAAAACTTGTAAAGCCCGCGATGGCTCCCCAGAAGGTGCCTCGTGTTGGATCGGGTTGGCGCTTTTGCATCTGACTGCGTTTGAACCAGTAATCCAAGCAAAACGCGACCGCTATTCCGCCGATCATGATACGGATGGCATCTTCGGATAAATAACGAAAAGTAAATGCGCCCACAACGACGCCAGCTATCGCACCGGGTACGGTGTACAGAATGTTGCGTTTAGACCACCGCCCACGAAAACTCCAGATTGCCACCGCGTCCATCACTATCAGGATCGGCAGCATGATGGCGGCGGCTTGGACGGGTGATACGGCAAGGCTCATGAGCGGTACAGACACTACCGCGATTCCGCCACCAAAACCGCCCTTGGCCATGCCAAAAATCAGGACGGCGGGAATGGCGCACAGGTAAAAAATGGGGTCAGTGATCATGACGCTGTGTATCGGGTTCGATGAATGATGCTGTCGCCTATGATTACATTTTTTCCATGGTTTCGATGCCCAATAAGCCAAGACCGGTTTTTAGTGTTTCTGCCGTTGCCTGAGCGATACCCAAGCGACTGTGGCGTGTTGCGTCGTCTACATCTTTTTTAAGAATGGGGCAGGCTTCATAAAAACGCATAAATAAGCTGGCCACATCGTACAGGTAAGTGCACAGAATGTGTGGGTAGGCTTCGCGGGTGACCTGCTCCAGCATTTCAGAAAACTGCAGCAGTTTGAGTGCCAAGGCTTTTTCTTCTTCGGTGTTAATTTCAATCTCGCAAGCCAGTTCGGTTGGTGACACCTTGGCGCGACGGAAGATACTCTGAATGCGCGCATAGGCGTACTGCAAATACGGTGCGGTATTGCCTTCGAAGCTGAGCATGGACGCCCAGTTAAAGATGTAATCGTTGGTGCGGGTTTTTGACAGGTCGGCGTACTTCACTGCGCCAACGCCCACTTTTTGTGCCACTTCGACTTTTTCGACCTCGGTAAGCTCGGGTTCCTTTTCGGCAATTAACGCGGCAGCGCGATCGACGGCTTCGTCTAAAAGTTCGGCCAGTTTCACCGTTCCGCCACTGCGGGTTTTGAAAGGTTTGCCATCTGGGCCCATCATGGTGCCAAAAGCGTGGTGTTCTAGGCTGATGGATTCAGGGACAAACTTCGCCTTGTGAGCCAGCGCAAACACTTGGTTCATATGTAAAGATTGGCGAGCATCAATAAAGTACATGATGCGGTCGGCTTGCAGTGCTTTGCTGCGATAGCGCAGCGCGGCCAGATCCGAGGTGGCGTACAGATAACCGCCACCTTGTTTCTGTACGATAACGGGGCTCGGGTTGCCTTCTTTGTCGGCCAGCTCTTCTAGGAACACCACTTTCGCCCCTTGATCCTCTACCGCGAGACCTTGTTCTTGGAGCTCGTTCACCACGCGGGAAAGATCTTCGTTGTAGGCGCTCTCACCGCGCACATCTTCCGGCTTTAGGGTAACGTTAAGCTGTTGGTAGATCTCTTCGCTGTGATGCAGGGATACTCGCTTGAATCTTTCCCAGAGCCCCAGTACTTTTTCATCGCCCGATTGCAGTTTGACCACATAATCGCGAGCGCGATTGGCAAACGCTTCGTCCTTATCAAAGTGACGCTTGGCTTGCTGATAGAACACTTCCAGATCTTTCAGGGCCATTTCAGCTTCGTCACCGTCTTGAAGGTGCTCTTCCAGTTCGGCAATCAGCATGCCGAACTGTGTGCCCCAATCGCCTACATGGTTTTGACGAATGACTTTGTGGCCCTGAAACTCTAGAGTGCGTACCAATGCATCGCCAATAATGGTGGAACGTAAATGCCCGACGTGCATTTCTTTGGCTAAGTTGGGTGAGGAGTAATCAATCACTACTGTTTGCGCATCAGCCACGGTGTTAACACCCAAGCGCTCATCTTTCAAACGGGCGTTGGTTTGCTGCGTGAGCCACGTTTTAGACAGATGAATGTTGATAAAACCGGGGCCGGCGATTTCGATTGTGTCGGCAATACCGTTCAAATCTAAGTTATCGAGAATCTTCTGAGCCACATCGCGTGGCTTGCTCTTCATCGCTTTCGCTGCACCCATGGCGCCGTTGGCTTGGTAATCCCCAAACCCTGCTTTTTTGGAGGGGGCCAGATGGGCTCCGAACTCCTCTGGGATTCCGGCGGCGAGCATGGCTTGTTGCACTTTTTCGTTCAGGAGTTCGCGAATATTCATAGTTGGGCTTGTGGCTGCTGAGATAAAGGCCGCGATTTTACTCTGATGGGGGAGGGGGGTCTAGCTCTTAACCTAATTCCAAAATGCCTCGATGATAGGGCTTTTCAGGCGCTTTTTGAGTGCGCAAAGGCCAACGTCGTAGCTGCCCAGTGTGTCGGGGGTTTCCAAAACGGTTACGCGGTCGGCCAGTGGGCTGTTGTCCAAGACAATTTTGGGTGCCACGCCAATACCAAAACCCAAACTTACCATGCTGACCATGGCCTCGTAGCCGGTCACTTGTGCGTAAATTTTAGGCTTGATGTCCATGCGGCGAAACCAGCTGTCTACCCGTTCACGACCCAAGCCTTCTTCAGGCAGGATCATGGGTGTCTTGGACCATAAATGCTGCGGTTGACCGGGTGACCCTTGTAAGTTGTCGCTCACTTCTTTGGGGGCGATAAGCACCAAAGGGGATACCGTAATACGACGAAACGCTAGGTTGCTGGGCAGCTTGTCGGGTCTGGCGATAATGGCAATGTCCTCGTAGCCGCTGGTAATACGGCTAATCCCCAGTGCAGAATCGCCTGTATGAAGCTTCAGTTCGATGCCTGGGTGCTGGCGACGAAAGTCACTGAGGATGTCATAAAGAAACGAATAGCTGGCGGTGACTGAACAGTAAATACTGATCTCGCCGCGTAATTGATGGCTCTCGGCCATTAGCGACTCACGAAAGGCATCCCATTCTTGCAGCGTACTGCGAGCGTAAGTTTGTAATAACTTACCTTCTAGCGTCAGTGCGACCGAGCGGTTGTCTCGCTCAAACAGGGTGACTCCCAATTTTTCTTCCAGCTGCTTAATGTTGCGGCTTAGGGCGGAAGGGCTGATATGCAACGCTTCGCTGGCGCGACTAAAGTGCAGCGTATCGGCCAGACTAAGAAACAGTCGCAAGGCGCGGGTGTCCATGATGAAGTGCCTTTGTTAAGGAGCTCTTATGAAGCGCCTTTATTAAGATGCCTTAATTGATGATCAATGGGCGTATGGTAACGGTTATGGTGTTGCAAAAAACTAAATACTGTATTGCGAATAGTTCATTTTACGCAACATGGGCGATGACGTACACTGCGCGTCAGTTTTATCTATTTAATGATCGGTGGTGGATGTGCCATCGCCGAAGTCTCAATGAGGTGAATAATGAAAGTTTATTACGATAAGGATTGCGACCTGTCCATCATTCAGGGCAAAAAAGTAGCGGTTATTGGCTACGGTTCACAAGGCCACGCCCACGCCTGTAACCTGAAAGATTCTGGTGTTGATGTCACAGTTGGTCTGCGTTCTTCTTCCTCTTCTGTTGCGAAAGCGCAAGCGCATGGCCTAAAAGTTGCTGATGTAGCCACGGCTGTTGCTGCTGCTGACGTAGTGATGATCTTGACCCCTGATGAATTCCAAGGTCAGCTGTATCAAGAAGAGATTGAGCCAAACATTAAGCAAGGCGCTACTTTGGCGTTTGCTCACGGTTTTGCGATCCACTACAACCAAGTAGTTCCACGCGCTGACTTGAACGTGATCATGATCGCGCCAAAAGCGCCTGGCCACACTGTGCGTAACGAGTTCGTCAATGGTGGTGGTATTCCTGACCTGATCGCTATTTTCCAAGATGCTTCTGGCGATGCCAAAGAGTTGGCTCTGTCTTACGCGTCAGGCGTTGGTGGTGGCCGTTCAGGTATCATCGAAACGACCTTTAAAGACGAAACCGAAACTGACCTGTTTGGTGAGCAAGCGGTTCTGTGTGGTGGTTGTGTTGAGCTGGTAAAAGCTGGTTTTGAAACCCTGACTGAAGCGGGCTACGCCCCAGAAATGGCGTACTTTGAGTGTTTGCACGAGCTGAAGCTGATTGTTGATTTGATGTACGAAGGCGGCATCGCCAACATGAACTACTCTATCTCTAACAACGCTGAGTACGGTGAGTACGTAACCGGTCCAGAAGTGATCAACGAGCAATCTAAGCAAGCCATGCGCAATGCATTGAAACGCATTCAAGACGGCGAGTACGCGAAGATGTTTATCGTTGAAGGCCAAACCAACTACCCATCCATGACGGCTCGTCGTCGCAACAACGCGGCGCACCCAATCGAGCAAGTGGGTGAGCAGCTGCGTGGCATGATGCCTTGGATCGAAGCTAACAAAATCATCGATAAAACCAAAAACTAAGTTCGCTCAGTTTAGGTTTTAGAGTATGAAAAACGCGGCTTTATGCCGCGTTTTTTTGTGCCTGTGAAAGTCTACAGGCCTTTCTACCCTAGGCCGCAGCGAGTATGATGCAATCATACTTGTTTGCAGTTTAGAGGCTATATGAGCGATCAGACCCCAGAAAACAAAACGTCTTCAGACGATAAGCCCACTTACAAGTCGCCTCTGTTGGATGAAAACCTGCTACCAGTGGACGAGCACATAGAAGAAGTGCACGAAGACGGTAAAAAGGTGATCCGTAAAGGGATTTATTTGTTGCCGAACCTATTTACCACCGCCGCACTGTTCAGTGGCTTTTACGCCATTATGTCGGCTATGCACGGCAACTTTGAATTTGCGGCTTTGGCGATTTTCGCGGCCATGATCTTTGATGGTTTGGATGGCCGTGTGGCTCGTATGACCAATACCACCAGTGAATTTGGGGTGCAGTACGACAGCCTGTCCGACATGGTGTCGTTTGGGGTTGCTCCAGCGCTGGTGATGTATTCTTGGGCGCTGGTGGACTTGGGTAAATTTGGTGCCGGCGCGGCGTTTGTGTATTTAGCCGGTGCGGCACTGCGCTTAGCTCGCTTTAATACTCAAGTGGGCGAAGTGGACAGCCGCTACTTTATTGGGTTAGCCAGCCCCGCGGCAGCAGCGGTTATTGCCGGTATCGTGTGGGCAGGTTTTGATGTGGAAATGTCGGGCCGTCCCTCTGTGATTGCAGGTGTCATCACGGCGCTGATGGGGCTGTTGATGGTATCTAACGTGAAATATTCCAGCTTTAAGCAGCTGGACTTTAAAGGCCGTGTGCCTTTTGTGATGATGCTGGCGGTTGTGCTGGTGTTTGGGGTGGTGTCCATTGATCCGCCACGTATTTTATTGGTGATCTTCGGGCTCTACGCGCTGTCTGGCTTGGTGCTATGGTTGTGGTCGCTGCGCGAAAAATCCAGCTCAGACCAGGCGAACTTATAGACAGGGCGAACTCATAGTCAATGAGCGTATAAAAACGTTAACTCATCGGCTGTTCTTATGTGCCCAATAACCCACAAAAAAACCGGCTAATGCCGGTTTTTTTGTGGCTGCAAGCCGTCAGCTAGGGCTCGATTTACTGACCCGCAGCCGTTGCTGGTAGATCGCTCAGTCCGCCAAAAACAATCGATGCTACTTGAGTTTCAGTGAAGCCGGCTTCCAAAGCGGATTCTTGCACCGCTGCAGCCATCATGGGGCGCTCTTTCACTACAGCCATGATCAACTTGGCTCTTTCTGCGCGTGGCTCCGTGGTCATCAATGTATCCAACTCCGCCAGCATTTGGCGATCGCTGACATGACCAATGGCCTCGCTGGCATCGGCCAAGGTTATGGCGAGCTCGGCACTGGCAACACTGGCGGCTAATTGACTGAGGGCTTCTTGCCCGCGTATTTCTCGGAGTGCTGTATCGGCTTCAATGATCGACAGGGAAAGCTCTGCATTCGCGACGCTACCACGTAAGTGATCAATGGCGGCTTGTGCATCTGAATCAGCTTGGCTGGCCAAGGGCAGTGACAAGCACAGGGAAAGTAGGCATCCGCGGTAGAGAGTTTTCATGTTCAGCATCCAAGTGAATGAATTTGTCTTTTAAAGTGAATAAGCCGCATATGGGATTCAATTCAAAAAGAATAATCGAAAACCAGTTTAGTCAGCTGCAGTGGGGGCTGCAAGCGCTGAGCGTTCTAGTGGCAAGGCAGGCGGTGCGAAGGTGATGAAATTTGTGCCAATCGCCTTTCATACCGCGCAATGATTGTGTTGTAGCGACTCTGCCACAACATCCTTGTTGGCTTGGCGCTAAAAAAGCCAAAATCCACTTATATCCTAGTATAGATGGTCATACCGTTACCGTTAGCGATAACTTCAGGTCGCGGCACTGTAGTCAGGTTGCGGTACGGTAGATAGACGGTTAAGAGTGACAGGCTAGTAATGAAACGTCAGATCTAAGCCATACATCCGCTCGGGGTAGCGCCACGCGGTATGGGAGCCAATGGCTTTGGCTGGGCCTACATAATCCGCGATCAATCGTTCGTTGGTGAGATTGTTCACCCAGCTGGAAAGCTGCCACTGTTGTTGAGGGCTTGTCCATGTGACACGTGCGTTGGTCAGAGCAAAACTGTCGATAGCCTCACCTGTGGGTTGACCGACCCGCTCACTGCTCCAATGATAATCCAGCCGCCACATGAGCCCACCAAGATGCGCCAGTGAATGCGAGTACTGTGCACGCAGGTTAATTTTATGTCGGGGTGCGTGGCTCAGAGGTTGGCCTTGTCGATCCTTCTCGGTTTGCACGGCGCTGTTATCACTGACGATGGTGGTATCCAGATAGCTGTAATTGGTGCTTAGCAACCAGGCTTCGCTCGTTGACCATAAGGCTTCCATTTCGGCACCGTGGCCGCGAGCATCCGCCAGTAAAACGTTGTAGCTGGGTAGGGGCGATCCCACTAACTCTAAATCTTGTTTGTTGCTGTACTCATAATAAAACGCGGACACGTTCAATCGTAGGCGCTGATCAAATAAGTCACTTTTCACGCCCAGTTCGTAATTGATCACTTCTTCTTGATCAAAGGCTGGGTCAACACTGGGGCCAAAGCTCAAGCTGTTAAAACCACCGGCTTTAAAACCCGTGGACAGCGACCCAAAGAGCATCAGCGTATCAGACGGATGATGATCCAATACTATTCGGCCAGAAAAGGAATGCCAATCCTGCTGCCAGTGCTGGGTAATGAACTTACCATCTAGGCCATTATTATAGAGGGCCAGCCCCAATGGCAAAGTCAGACCTCCAAGGGAAGGCACTGCGCGGTAATAGAAGTTCTCTGGTGTATAGCCAGTATTGAGCGAAAACTGCTTATCGTCGTAGCTATAGCGTACGCCACCGGTAAGATTGGTTTGATCTGTCAGAGCGACAGTGGCATCGGCGTACAGTGCAAAGCTGTTATAAGTGCCGGTATTGTAAGCTTGCTCCAGCCAAGGAGCGCTACCTAATCGGTTTTGTACTTGTGGCAGAAGAGCACAGGCGATGGCGAAGGATTTGCCGAGTGCGTCGGCGGCGGCACCCGCCGAAGAGTAGGGGCCGCCGGGGCAGTCGCCGCTAGACGCTATACCGTGCAGTCCGCCGAAGTTACCGCTGCCAAGGCTGCCGTCGCTAGGAGCAGTCTGTTGCTGATACAGGTTCGCGGTGAAAGCCGCTGTGGCAATACCGTTGAGTCCAAACTGCTGCAGGTGTGACCGAATGGGGTTGATGGCATTGGCCAGCGCCTGATCCGTTGGAGCGGGGGGTAGCCCTAAGTTCGCTGCCGACAACAGTGGACTGATGGCGGCCAGTGCGTCTGGATCGTTTTGCAGTGCGGAATACAGGGCAAAGTTTTCTAGGGTGTCGCGGTTAAAGTAGGCTTTGGAATGGTGCGAGATGTCCTCGCGGGTAAAGTTTGCGCCCAGCGTCCAAATGATGGCGTCATGCTCACCGTTTAACCGCAGTTCTTGCGAGAGCAGAGTTTGTTTGTTGGTGTTGTCGGAGACAAAAGAGTGGCCGGGGTCTGATGAGCCATCTTCATCATTTACGTAGCGAACGTTGAGCGATCGATAGCCCGTCAAACTGGTGAGCGTGAAGGCGGCAAAATCGTGTACGGCTTCTATGGTGCTGCTGAAATGTTCTTGCTGTTCACTGGATACGCGATCAACCACTACTGGGCCAAAAGGGTCGTAAGGTTGGTCGACTTGGCCGGCGGCGTAAACATTGGGGGTGGTGGTAAAAACGGTGCCGGAATTTTGCTGTAATGTGCTGTATTCCGTGCGCCAGATCACTTCGTTTTGATCGTCCGGTATCCAGCGTAGTGCTGCGCGAAAGCTTTGATTGTCGATGTCGTTAAGGTTTGGCCCGCTGATGTTTTCTAAATGGCCCGCGCGACGATTCACCATGCCGCTGATTCGGCCAGCCAGCGTATCGTTAATGGGGGTGTTGTAAGTGAAGCTGGCATCCCGTTTGCGATCGTTGCCGGCGCTCAGGCGGATGCGTCCCTCTTGGTGCCAAACGGGCTTTTTGCTGATGAGATGAATCGCGCCACCGGTGGCATTGCGACCCCATAAAGTTCCCTGTGGACCTTTCAGAATTTCGATGCGCTCCACATCATAGAGTGCTAACTCGGCGGCACCACCGCGTGCGGAATAAATACCATCGGTGTACACGGCGATACTGGGGTCTGAGCCGATGGTGAAGTCGGTTGTGTGAACCCCGCGAATGGTGTGTTCTGGCTGAGTGTAGCTTTCGTTGATCATTTCGACGCCGGGGGTCATGCGTCCAATATCGGTAATCGTTTGCGCGCCAACCGCATTCAAATTAGCTCCAGAAAAAGCCGTGATTGAAAGCGGCACTTGTTGCAGCTTTTCTTCGCGCTTTTGCGCGCTCACGTGTATTTCTTCTAGCACGTAAGGTGACGGTTGAATGGGACTGTCGTGTGCAGACAATATTAGCGGGGCACTGGCTATGGTACCTAATATAGCACTCGCCAACGTTTTTTTAAGCGCGAGTGTCTTCAGGGTGCGTCGTTCGGCTTGCGGGGCAAAAAATACAGTCATCAGGGCAAATCATAATTATTCAGTGTAACCAACAACGATGCCCGTTGTGGTGCCCCTTCCTTTTAAGAGCAGGCTTAAGCCTGTTCTTAAAGCAATGCGTAAGGGTGAATTCCTGTTCTGACCAATGTCCCTGAACAACAAGTGCGCGTATTGGCGTAAAGTAAGCCAAAACAGTTTTGGCCTGCGGGTCAGGGGCGCAGCCTCTGATGTACATCATGCAGTTTAACAGACTGGCGTAATGACCGTTGGGGTCTTCGTGCTTTTTTAGTCAGAGTTTTATGTTTGAACCGAATTTAGCTGATACACATCGCGTTGTTGTCGCAGCCACGTTAAAAAAGATTCTTTGGGTAGTGGCTTGGCGAATAAATACCCTTGGCCCACGCTGCAATTCAGATTAACCAGCATGTCACTGTGTTTATCTGTTTCGATTCCTTCTGCGCACAGAGCTAAGCCCATGGCGTTGGCCAATGAAATGATCGTTTTGACAATGTCATAATTACTGCGGTTGGTATCCATGGTAAATACAAACGATTGATCAATTTTCAGGGTGTTTACTTTGAACTTCTGCAAATACGATAAGCTGGAATAGCCCGTACCAAAATCATCAATGGCGATCTGATACCCCCCTCGCTGCAAGGCATCAATAACTCTGATGGAATTGGTAGAATCTATCATCAGGGCGCTTTCTGTGAGCTCCAGCTCTAATAAGTGCGGTGGTAATTGATACGCTTGCGCGGTGGCTAAAAACATCTCTAAAAAATCAGGCTCCGCCAGCTGGCCGGCCGCCACATTAATCGACAGGGCAATATTCGGGAACTCACTTAACCATTGCGATAAGTCTTGGCAGGCCAACTGAATAATGCGCTTTCCCAGTCCGAGAATTTGGCCGGTTTCTTCCGCCAGAGGGATGAAATCATCAGGGGGGATAAGGCTGCCATCGCGCGCACGTATCCGTACTAAAGCCTCGGCACCGTATACGCGACGATCTTTTAGATACAGCTTGGGCTGGTAAAACAACTCTACTCGGTTTTCCAGCAGGGCAGCCTGAATCTCTTGTTCCATTGTATGGCGTGAAAGCAGCATGTCTTCCAAGTGTGTAGAAAAATAACAGGAACGATGCCGCCCCTCTTGTTTGGCGCGATACATAGCCACATCGGCTTGGCGCATCAGATCGTCTTGGGAGGTAGCGTCATCGGGGTAAAACGTGATGCCAATACTGGCGGACAAGGTAAAGGTTTGGTTGTCTAGCGTAAGCGGTTCCCCTAACGTTTGGTTGATGCGGTAAGCCAAGCTATCGATCGCGCCAACATCGTTCACGTTGGGTACCACCATCACGAATTCATCACCACCTATACGGGCCAGTGAATCCGTAGCGGACACCAAGTCGGTTAAACGTCGTGCTACCAGTTTGATGATCTCGTCGCCTTTAGTGGGGCCGAGAGAATCGTTTAAAAACTTAAAGTTATCCAGATCGATCAACAAAATGGCGACTTTGCTGCGATTCTTCTTGGACCACTGAAAGGCATGATCAAGCCGATCTTGTAACAAGATACGGTTGGGTAAGTCGGTGAGCGGGTCGTGATTGGCCATGTGATTGAGTTTTACCGACATCGCAATGGCTTCGCTCACATCATGAAAAACAATAATTGCGCCTACAATGTCGCCATTGTCATCAAGAATGGGGGCGGCGGAATCCTCCACCCGAAATACATCACCGCTTAAGCTGATCAGTTGGCAGTTCAGAGCCATCGCTACGCGTCGCTTTTCCCTTAGAGCATGGCGGATAGGATTGATACTGTGGGCCAGCGTGGTGGCATCGCGCAGTTTCATGATATTTTCAATGGGCTGGCCGACGCTGTCTTTAAAACTGTACCCAGTCATGTGTTCGGCAATGGGGTTCATAAACGTAATCAGACCTGCTTCATCCGTGGCAATCACAGCATCGCCAATGGAATTGAGCGTCACTTTGATGCGGGATTTTTCATGGCGAAGGTAACGTTCGACCTGCTTTAATGCGGTGACATTGAGTAAGGATAATAAGAAGCCTTGATCTATCTTTTGTTGACTGCGTTGCGACAGGGAAAACTGCAAAAAAAGTTCTTCGTTGTTTTCCGTTAAGTGTAGATCGTGCAATTGGTCAAACTGTTTGGCTTCGGCCGCTTCGGTGATTTTGGCGGTGATGGAGTCAGGGAAAATATGGTGTAAGTACTGTGTGGATGCGGGGTCAACGGCTTTACCGAACCACTTACCTTGGGGGTCATTACAAAACACATTGCGCCATTCTGGGCTCCAGAAAGACACATGAATAGGCAGTGATGTCACCAGCGAATTGATGTCGTTGTTGGCCAGTTCTACCTCTCTTTCTCGCAGCAGGCGCAGTAGATGATTTTTAACTCGTAAGCGGCAGGTGGCCAAATTAATTGGCTTCGTGAGAAAGTCTATGCCACCAGAATCTAAGGCTTTTGCTTCAATCTCTGTCTCTTCATTGGCGGTAATGAAAATCACTGCAAATTGCTGGCAGTTGGTTTTGCCTTGAAGTTTCTTGCAGACCTCGATGCCGGAGATATCAGGTAGGCCGATGTCCATCATTATTACATCAGGTTGGTGTTCCTCGAACTTGGCAATGGCTTCTTTTCCGTTATTCGCCGTGATCACGGTTGCCAATCCATCTACGGCTTCGTGCAATGTGAACTGGATCAGTGAGTCGTCTTCAACAATTAAAATCTTTTGCTCAATCCGGGTGTCGTTACGACGCATAAAAGAATCCATCCAGTACAACAGCTGGCCTTACTTTATTGGGTAGCTCTGATGCACACAGTTTGGTGAATGAGTGCGGGTTGTGATTGTGCTTATCGCCCTTAACGGCTTGACGCCCTTAAACAGGACAATAGCATCAGTATAGAAGAGTCTGCCAAGTTGGCGCGGTAAATGAGAAAAAACCCCTTAAAATGGGAACCAGTAGCGAAACTTCGACTAGACTCTGTTTAATATTTCGCTTCGTTTTGCTAACAGAACTGAAATCGTAGTGCAGTGACTAGCAAGGCAATTGTCTTTAGGACTCTATGGATGAGTGGCAACGATCATCAGTTTTCGGTACAACAAAAACGATTTTGGGTGCTAACCGGCTTAGTGGCGTGTTTGTTTTTGGGGTTTGCTTGGGCCTTTTACGGCTATACTTATCGATCGACTCTTGAGGGCGAAGGAGCTGTACACAGTCAGGAAATCTCGCTGGCGGTTCAGACGATAGAAAAACGTCTGCAGGACGATTACGACAAACTCCGCTTTCTGTCCAGTGTTCCGCCTATACAAGGCATTGTTCGAGCAGAAACTGCCGGTGGTACTGATCCTTATGACGGCACACAGCTGCGCGAGTGGAAGAAACGTCTAAGTACTATCTTTTTTGAGTTTGCTCGATCCAACACGCACATTAAGCAGATCCGCTACATTCGTACCGACAGCACCGGGATGGAATTGGTACGTGTGGACCGACGCGATAACACTGTCCTTGTGGTGACAGAGAATGGTCTGCAAAGTAAAAAAGACCGTGAATATTATCAGGCCATTCTCGCGAGCTCACCGGGTTCTATTTATGTCAGCCCTCTAGAGCTGAACCGTGAATACGGAAAGGTGGAATACCCCGAGTGGCCCACTTATCGTTTTGCGAAGGGCGTGTGGGATTCTGAAGGCAAGCTTTTTGGTTTTATTATCGTTAATGTCGATGCGACGGTTTTGTTTGAAACTTTGCATACGCGCTTTCCCGATACAGAGCCCTTGTTGCTGTCTTCTGATGGAAATTTTTTGATACACCCAGATCCCAGTATTGCCTTTGCACACAACCGAGATCAGGCTGTTAGTTGGGATATGGTATTTGATCTTCCGCTAAAGGCGATCGCTACCCAAGCAGCCCCTGCAACGATTACAGACCGTTATGGACAGAAATACTTTTATCAGGCCAAGCGTATTGGCTTCGCGTCGCAAGGAGTACAGAGCCACCTGTGGTTAGTGAATCTAACACCTCATGATGCGTTTTTTGCCCTTAGCCAGCAACGTTTTCTAATGGGCTTGGGGTTGGCGTTACTGATTGGGCTATTTTCGTTTTTGGTGATTTATTCTTATCACCGAGCCGAACTGGCGCGCAAAAAGAAAGAAGGTGCCGAAACCTATTACCAAGCAGTTTTCAATAATTCCACTAACGCTATTCTTACTTTGGATAATCACAATAAGATCAGTAGCTTGAACCCAGCGGCGTATCAAATTCTTGGGTTAGAGCTTAACAAAAGTGTTGGTCGAAATTGGTCTGAGAGCACCCCAAAAGGGGAAGGCTTTGAATGTTTACAAGAGGCGATTGAGCTCTCTCAGGTTCAGCAACAGGCGCAAGAAGTCGAAGTACAGTTTACTGATCACAATGCGCTCAAGACGTATATCGTAACTTGCTCTGGTTTACTGGGTGCCCGCGGTATGCCTTTTGGTGTAACTCTGATCTTTAAAGACGTTACGGCAGAACGCGATGCGGCGTTCATTTTAGAAAACGCCAATGAACAACTAGAACAGCAAGTGGCCGAGCGAACCTCTGAGATGCAGCGTGCTCTTGAGCAAGCCGAACAAGCGACGGAATCAAAAAGCCAGTTCTTAGCCAATATGAGCCATGAAATACGTACGCCCATGAACGGTGTGTTCGGTATGTTAAAACTGGTGCGCAAAGGCCCGCTGACAGAAAAGCAGCAATACCAGTTGAATATGGCAGAAGCCAGCGTTAAGGCGCTAACTACATTGATCAACGATATTTTGGATTTTTCTAAAATAGAAGCTGGTAAATTGGATATCGAGTTTACCGATTTTGATATGTTGTACTTGTTAGAGAACTGTATCGCGGCGAGCGAAATCGCTTGTCGGCGTAAAGGCATCAACTTAATTTTAGACGTTGATGAAACAGTCGCCTGCCACGTTAAGACAGACCCCAACCGTATTCGTCAAATTTTGAACAATTTGTTGGGTAACGCCATCAAGTTTACTCAAGACGGTTATGTGTGCCTTAAAGCAAGGGTAATGCCGTCGCTTGAAGGAAGCCGGATCTTAGAGTTTACGATTGTGGATACGGGTATTGGTATGGACGAAAAAACACTGTCTAAGTTGTTCCAGCGATTTTCTCAAGATTCAGAATCGGCTAAACGTTTCGGTGGCACAGGGCTTGGACTGTCGATCTCTCGCCAATTGGCTGAGCTGTTAGGTGGGGATCTGCGTGCAGAAAGTGTCGTTGGTGAGGGCAGTACCTTTCACTGCCGCATACCATTGGCCGATCCAGACGTTCAAACACTTTCGCCGTCGCATAACATCATCCAACATAAATTGGATGACGTTACATTTTGTATTTGCCATGAAATTCCTGCAGCCGGGGTGGCGATTCAACATGTCTTAAATTTCTTGGGAGTGACGGCTGTAGTTGTTGATCCATTATCGCTGACAAAGATTGTGAGCAATAACGACCAAAAGAGTTGTTTGTTGATTGATGAACGCATGCTGCCGCACTTGCCAAGCACGATCGATGATTGTTTCATTAAAGTGATTGTGGTGGATAACCTTGCTGTGTATGAAGCCGATTCCACGGATGCATACGAGCGGCTGGGCTCGCCGGTACTGTCGACTCCGTTATTGAATGTGATCCATCATGTTTACCCACAATATTTTTCATCGCCGGATCAAGTGGGTAAAAATGCAGTATCAACATCACCGAAAGAACGGTTATCGCTATCCGGTGCAACCGTAATGGTGGTAGATGACCACCCGATTAATCGCGTGCTGATTAAAGATTTTTCTGAAGGTCTAGGCGTGAATATTGTCGAAGCCAGTAATGGTGAACACGCATTAGCGGTACTATTGCAATACAGCGGCGAAGAGAAAATTGATTTTATTGTGATGGATTGTCAAATGCCGGTGATGGATGGTTATGATACTTCTACACAGATTCGTGAAGGTGCCGCAGGTAAGCAATATTGCAACGTGCCGATTCTAGCTCTGACAGCTTCGGCTATGAAGGGTGAAAAAGAACATTGTTTGAATGCTGGCATGAATGACTATTTACGCAAACCTTTTGAATTTGAAGAACTCACCCAAAAGCTCGTGAAATGGTTGCCGAACTTTGTTTCTTATAAGACAGAAACAGAATCGATACTGGCTGATGCTGCGCAAGAACACGTCACTGCCACAAACACGATGGATGTTATGGCAGCGTGGCCGTGCTGGGATAAAGCCGGGGCTTTGCGGCGGCTCAATAAACGTGACACCTTATTGGTCAAACTTTGTGAAATGTATTTACAAAGTACCCCAGATCTTATGGAAGGCATTTTCCAAGCTTGTAACGATCATAATTCAGATGCGCTGCAACGGGCGGCGCACAGTTTAAAAGGCGTGAGTGCCAGTGTGGGCGCTGAGCAGGTCAGAGAGTTTAGTAGTTGGTTAGAAAAAAACGCAGCCGCGAGTGATTTTAATGTGTTAAATGGCACGGTTAAAAAGCTTGAGTTTGCCTACGAAGAATTCATTGGCACCATCAAA
This sequence comes from Pseudomaricurvus sp., assembly GCA_965656525.1. GTDB lineage: Bacteria > Pseudomonadota > Gammaproteobacteria > Pseudomonadales > Cellvibrionaceae > Pseudomaricurvus. Next base: position 18,336 of record CBFHKY010000023.1, read on the forward strand.
GAGTTTTTAAAAGACTTAGACAACAGCGAATGATTTTTTTTGAAAATCTAGACCGCAGCATTGAATAAACCAACGTCGGCGGTGCTGGGTTTAATGGCGTACTGGCAATCGCACTTGAAACTCTGCCCCGCCTAAACGTTTGCTTTGAGTGATGTCTAAGCTGCCTTTATAGGCACTGATAATGTCGGTGGTAACGGCTAGCCCAATGCCTTGCCCCGGTTTGGCAGTGTCTGCTCTTGCGCCTCTTTGCAGTAGCGTTTGTTTTGCAGGTAGGGCAATGCCAGAGCCATCATCCGCAACGGTAATAATCAAACTTTCCACCAATAAATACGCCGAAATACACACATTTTTCTCGCCATACTTACAGGCGTTTTCAATGAGGTTTCCCATCATTTCAAACAAGTCCTGACTTTCGATTGGGTAGCGTGTGTCGTTTGGAATTTGTACGTCGAAGGTTAAATTTTTGTTGTGATACACTTTTCGCATGGCACTGCATAGCCGCTGAATGATTGGCTCAATCGCAATGCTTTGATGGCGTTGTGTTTCTGTTTTTAGCACCGCCCGTTGCAGTTGGTGCTGAATGATAGTGCGCATACGCGCGATTTGATCTTGCATGATCGCTGGGTGTTGTTCGCTTTGTTGCAGTTCACCTTGCAAGATGGATAGCGGTGTTTTTAGGCTGTGAGCTAAATCCCCTAAGGTGTTTTTGTAGCGTTCACGTTGCTGCTGTTCAGTGCGTATTAAATCGTTAATGTTGTCGGTTAGCGGGCGGATTTCATCGGGATAGTGGCCTGTCAGTTTTTGCATGTTACCAGACGACATACGGCGAATGTCTTTCGCCAGTTTGCGCAACGGCCGATGACCCCAGCTTAAAATCACCGCTTGAATAGCAATCAGTGCCATGGTCAGTAGACTAAGGCCGTACCAAAGTTGTTGGCGATAATGGCTTAACTGTTGTTGGTAAGTATCGCGGCTGTGGAAAATTTCAAAACGCAGTGGCAGTGCTTGGTTGTCGTTGTTTAACCACTGTAAATCCTGCGTGAAGTGAAAGAGCGATTGAGTTTCTGTTAGGGTTTGTCGATTCAGTTGGAACGCTACGGTATCGGCAGCTAACGAGTTTTCCAGCAGCCGTGCTGAATTGGATTGCCACAACACCTGCCATGAATTATCACCAAGGCTGTTATCTGTCGTGCTGATTTGACTGTAAAGGCCAGAGTTTAACGTTTCGTAACGGGGTTCGGGCAGTTGTTCCGGAAGCCACAAATCATCGCCTTGCAGTTCAGCGGCCCCCAGCAAAAGATACAGCTGGCTTTGCAGTTGTTCTTTTTCACTACTGAGTAAGCTTTCTTTAAACGCTTGTTCCAGCAGCAGTCCGCTGGCACCCACAAATAAAGGCAAACAAATTAAACTTGCAAGAATAAAACGTGCCCGTAATGAGTTCAGACGCGGAGAACGAAAGGGCGCGGAATCAATTGTGGCGTCACTGTTGTGGTTCAAAGCGATAACCTTGCCCGCGTACGGTGTGAATAAATTTACTATCGGCAGAGTGACCCACTTCGAGTTTTTTTCTGAGCCGCCCAACAAACACTTCGATGGTGTTGCTGTCGCGTTCAAAATCTTGTGCGTAGAGGTATTCGGTCAGCTCTGTTTTTGAAATCACTTTACCTTGGTGACGGGCAAGGTATTCCAGAATATTGAATTCATAACTGGTGAGCTCAACGGTGTTGCCCGCTACCTGTACCCATTTCTTGTCGTAATCAATAGTTAACGATTCAAACTGCCATTGGTTGCTGGCTTGCCCCGCCGATCGCCGCACCAAAGCTTGTACACGCGCGCGAAGCTCTTCTTGGTGAAAAGGTTTGGTTAAGTAATCGTCGGCACCGGCTTCTAAGCCTTCGACTTTATCTTGCCAATCGCCACGGGCGGTTAAAATCAGGATGGGCATATCTTTACCGGCGGCGCGCAGTTGTTTGATCAGTTCAATGCCGTTCAGTTGTGGCAAGCCGAGATCGATGATGGCCAAATCGTAGCGGTACTCTTCCCCAAAGTAGAGCCCTTCGCGACCGTCGGATGCGCTGTCTACGGTAAAGTTTAAGGTCTCCATTTGACGGCGAATCTGCAGTTGCAGTTGGGTTTCATCTTCAACAATCAACAGGTGCATGGCTTCTCTTCTTTCTCTATTAGCGGCATTAGCGGCGCGCTAGGTGTATGACTAAGATGACCGCATCTATTGGTAGGCGTTCACTGTGACAACACGCACTTGACCTTGATGCAGTATCTTGACGCGATAAACGCCGTTGTTCGACTTAATGCCCAGCACCTTACCGGGGAAGCGTTGTGTGGCTTGCGCAGCGGCTTGTCTGGGGGTGATTTTGTCGCGTACGGGAGCTGCTTGTGATGAGTGGCGTTGATCGGTTGCCGAGGGCATTTTCTGCGCTTGGGCGCTGACGTTCATCGCCAGTAGCAGGCTGCTGGCCAGCAAAAATGCTGCGAAGAATAATCGATGTAGCCAGCTTTTGTGCACAGATGTGTTGGCGCTCATGGTTCGCTCCGGTGTGTGGCGTTCTGGCGAATGTTGCTCTAACGTTTGTTGTCAAAACCTCAAAACTTTGGCTTATAACCTACAGGTGATAAAGCAACGTTCAAGTGGAGTGAGACGCCCTTTGTGCCGGACATTTTACTATAAGGGGCTCACTTGTACCGCTACCTGAATTTGCTTGCCTGGTTGTTGGTTCATCCGGGTGGTGTAGTAGCGCCCTTGGTAGCGGTATTTCACATTGTAACCAACTATTCGCTGTTCGTATTCTGTGTGGTATTGGGTTTCACACACTTCTTCGTTCACCACGCGGCTGCCGTTGTTACTGTGGCGGCTCTTGTTCCAGTCGTTGGCCAGGGTTGCGCCCAGTACGCCACCTAGTACGGCTCCTACTTGTTTGTTTTTCTTTTTGTGACCTAGCTCATTACCCAATGCGCCACCGATCAGCGTACCCAGTACCAATGGAGTGTGGGATTGGCCGCGGTCTATGGGTTCGTAACGGCTGACAATCTGACAGTGTTGGGTCGGTACCTGCTGGCTGATGTTTTTGTAGATGGGTTCTGCGTGTGTCACCTTGGCGTAATCTGTATGCCGTGTGGACTCGTACTGTTGAGACTGTTTGCCGTATTGCTGGTTCCCGTAGTGCGAGCCATTCCACCGCTGATCGTCGCGACCTGCAAAGGAAGGCGATGCGGCCGCCATGCTGAATACGGTTAGGCACAGGCCTGTGAGTAAGCGGTGTTTGGTGTGTGTGTTCATAATCCGACTCCAATGTGAAGGGCATAACGTGTATGTCTGTAGCGAGCTTTCGACACTAGAATACGATTGGTAAACTGAACCTAATCTGAAGCGTTGTCGGAAAGTCGATTTTTTGGGGTTCAGTATCCCGATCATTAAACAGAGGTTGCTATGAATCAGTATCCGTTATTCCCGCTGTCGCAATTGCTGTTTCCAGAACAGGAAATGTCACTGAAAATTTTTGAGCCGCGCTACCTGGCGATGATCAGTCGCTGTTTAAAAGAAGACACGACTTTTGGCGTGGTGTTGATCCGTGAAGGCCGCGAAGTGGGGCAGCCGCCGTTGATTTTTCAGATTGGGGTGCAGGCTCGAATTGTCGATTGGAATCAGTTGCCAGGCGGATTGTTGGGAATTACCGTTCGCGGTGAACGTAAATTCCGTGTGCTTAGCAGTGAAATTAACGACGATAAACTGATGCTAGCAGACGTGAATTGGCTAGAAGAAGAGCCTTCGCAAGAGATCCCCGATCACTTTGATGGTTTGGTGGCGTTATTGGGGCAGTTGTGTGAGCACCCCGCCGTGCAAGGTTTAAACCTACCGCGAGCGCAAGACAGCCGCATGCTGGGGTGGCAGTTAACCCAACTGCTGCCAATGAACTTACCGGACAGAGTGGCACTGCTGGGAATGAATGACCCCCTTCAGCGGCTACAGCAGCTGGCTCATTTGGTTGAGCGTTTGAGCGGTGAAGAAGACGACAACGATTAGCATTGGGGGATAACGTTAATTCAGTGATGCAGATAAATAATCGGCTAAACGGTCTACTGCTTGACTGGCCGTTGGCTGGGGTTTCACCAAACTGATGGCCATGCGGCCTAAGCGCGGGTAGCGATCACTGATGGGCAAGATGCGCAGGTTTGCTGGCACAGTACTCTTGGCCAGTACGGTCACACCCAGACCTTCTTCAATGGCCGATCGAATGCCAGCTAAATCCGGATTGGTGTATACCAACCGCCAAGAGATGTGATTCTGATTTAGTGTGTCGATGGCGCGGGCGCGGTAAATGCAGCCATCGGGGGCGACAATCAGCGGGGCAGGGGTCTGTTGGTGGGTGTCGTGATGGCTACTGGCTACCCACACCAGCTCGTCAACTTTTACAGTGTGCTTGCTGGCAATGCGATCCGGATCCCGGTGTAGGCCCAGAATCAAATCAAAATCCAGCCGATGCCGTTCGTGGAGCAAATTTTTACTCAAGTCACTGGTGACCTCTAGCGTTACATTTGGGTACGACTGCGAGAACAGCCCCACAATTTTAGGCAAGAGGGTGGAGGCAAATTCGCTGGGAATCCCCAGCCTTACTTTACCTGCGAGCAGCTCTTCATCAAACAAGTCCAGGGCCTCATCGTTGTAGGTCAGAATCTGCCGAGCGTAGGGTTTGAACAGTTCGCCAGCTTTAGTGAGGGATACAGAGCTGCCGCGGCGAACCAGTAATGTTTGCCCAAGTTGTTGCTCTAGCTTTTTGATTTGCTGACTGATGGCAGGCTGGGTACGGCCTAAAACGTCGCCCGCTTGAGTAAAACCGCCCAGCTCGATAACGGTAATGAACGCGCGCAAGGCATCAATGGACAAATTTTTCATGGTTTAGGCGCTTCTCGCAATTAGGGTGACGTTTGCCGTGCCCGTTCTACAGGCGGATGTTTTTACAGTGCGGCTGCTTTTTCAGGATATAAGAATTTCTAATCTGAAAATAATAACTATTCATTTAACTAATCCAGCGTTGGACTTTATCATTGTCGATTATTCGATGTCACCACCCATCGCGGTGTTCCTGCCACAGTGCTATGGTGGGGTTTACAACCTTTCTTGTTGCTGCCTGATTTCGGGCTAAATTTAAGGCTACGTTACGCTATGACTGAGACCAATCTTCTGCAAACTCCGCTGTACGATATGCACGTGGCCGCCGCGGCCAAGATGGTGCCTTTTGCGGGGTACGATATGCCCGTGCAATACCCCGAGGGCATTAAGGCTGAACACCTGTTCACCCGCAGTCATGCCGGTTTGTTTGATGTGTCCCACATGGGGCAGGCGCTGATCTCTGGACCGCAGGCGCAGGTGGATCTGGAAAAACTGATGCCATTGGATCTGGATCTGCTACAGCCTGGCCAGCAGGTGTACACCTTTTTGCCTAATGCTAATGGCGGTATTGTGGACGACCTGATTGTCACGTGTTGGGCTGAAAATACCTATTTCGTGGTATTTAATGCGGGCTGCAAAGCCAAAGATATAGCTCATTTTCAGGCGCATTTATCGGCCGAGACTCAGTTGCAGTTGCTGGACGATCGCGCGCTATTGGCGCTGCAAGGCCCAAAAGCCATTGATGTGCTGAGTGCACTGGCCCCAGAAGTGGCGCAGTTGGTGTTTATGACTGGCACACACGTTACGTTCAACGGCGCGGGGTTAAGTGATATTGAATGTTATGTGACGCGTTCTGGTTACACTGGCGAAGACGGTTTTGAAATCTCAGTGCCAGCGACCGAGGCGGTGGCTTTCGCACAGGCGCTGCTGGATTCTGACGATGTGCAATGGATTGGTTTGGGCGCGCGCGATTCACTGCGTTTAGACGCCGGTTTGTGTTTGTATGGCCATGATATGGACGATGCGCGTTCACCCATTGAAGCCGCACTGAGCTGGGCGATTGCCAAAAATCGGCGTGTAGGTGGCAGCAAGGCAGGTGGGTTTATCGGTGCTGATACCATTTTTGATGTACAGAAAAACGGTGTTTCACAAATGCGCGTGGGCTTTGTCGTTGATGGTAAAGCGCCGGTACGCGAAGGCACTGATGTGGTCGACGAAGATGGCGACATTATTGGTGTGGTAACCAGTGGTGGTTTTTCCCCTTCGCTGAACGCCCCAATCGCCATGGGTTATGTGAATGCACCTTACGCCATTTTAGGTACGCCAGTTGCGGCCATGGTACGCGGCAAAGCTCGGCCAATGACGGTTAGCAAAATGCCATTTGTGCCGCAAAATTATTATCGCGGTTAACCCTAGAGCTGTTCAGCTGGACTTCAAGCCGAGCGGCTGTGCCGCCGTGCTTGAATGTTGTCTTTCATCATTTGCACAATCGACCCTCGGAAACTTAAAGCATGCTTCACGACACGTTTCAATCCCGTCATATCGGCCCAGATACCAACGAACAGCAACGCATGGTAGAGCGGTTGGGTTATGCCAGCCTGAACGATTTTATCAGCGCGGTGATCCCCGACAACATCCGTTTACCACAGGCGCTGGCGATCGATGACGCCACCAGTGAAACTCAAGCGTTGCAGCAATTGCGTACCTTAGCGGATAAAAACCAAGTGCTGCGCTCGTTCATTGGCCAAGGGTATTACAACACTCACACGCCACTGGTGATTTTGCGTAATGTGATGGAAAACCCAGCGTGGTACACCGCCTACACGCCGTATCAGCCTGAAATCTCACAAGGCCGTTTAGAAGCTCTGCTGAATTACCAGACCATGATTTGTGATCTGACCGGTTTGGAATTAGCCAATGCCTCAATGTTGGATGAGTCGACCTCGGCCGCTGAAGCTATGACGCTCTGTCAGCGCATGTCGAAATCCAAATCGCTCACATTCTTTGTGGACGAAGACTGCTTGCCGCAAACCATTGATGTGATCAAAACTCGCGCTGAGCCTTTGGATATTCAGGTGGTTGTGGGCAACCCTCACCGTGATTTAGACGCTGACGATGTCTTTGGTGTGTTGTTGCAATACCCCGGTGCTAGCGGTCAGATTAACGACTATCGCGAACTGATTAGCAAGATTCATCAAGGCAAAGCGTTAGTGGCGGTGGCGGCCGATTTGCTGGCGTTGACGTTACTGACCTCGCCTGGTGAGCTGGGCGCTGATGTGGCCATTGGTTCGGCGCAACGTTTTGGTGTGCCACTGGGTTTTGGCGGCCCTCATGCGGCTTACATGGCCACCCGTGAAAAGTACAAACGCTCGCTGCCCGGCCGCTTGGTGGGCCGCTCGAAAGACAGCCAAGGTAACGAAGCTTTGCGTCTGGCACTGCAAACCCGAGAGCAACACATCCGCCGTGAAAAAGCCACATCCAACATTTGTACCGCACAGGTATTGTTGGCGGTAATGGCGAGTATGTACGCGGTGTATCACGGCCCGCAGGGGTTGCGCGCGATTGCCGAATCCATTCATGCGCAAACGTCTACGTTAGCGGCGGAACTTAATGCTGCGGGCTTTGCTCTGCAAAATAACAGTTGGTTCGATACGCTCACGGTTATTACTGGTGACAAAACCGCTGAAATCCATGCTGCCGCACGGGCATTGGGTATCAATCTACGTGAAATCGATGCTCAGCGCTTGGGAGTATCGTTGGATGAAACGGTCGAGGCTGAAGACCTGCAAGCCATTCTGGCGGCGTTTGGTATCGACCAATTGGCCGCTCCTGAGGCCGCTTTAGTGATTCCAGAAGCTTTGCTGCGCGACAGCGCGTACCTCACGCACCCTGTTTTCAACAGCTGCCATTCTGAAACCGAAATGTTGCGTTATTTACGTGGCTTGGCGGATAAAGACTTAGCCCTGGATCGCGCCATGATTCCATTGGGTTCTTGCACCATGAAACTCAATGCTACGGCAGAAATGATCCCCGTCACTTGGCCAGAATTTGGTGGTATGCACCCGTTTGTTCCAGCGGATCAAGCTCAGGGTTATGCGCTACTGGATCGTCAGCTCAACGCTATGATCTGTGAGGCCACGGGTTACGATGATGTCTCTTTCCAGCCCAACGCTGGCTCGCAGGGCGAATACGCTGGTCTGCTGGCTATTCGCGGTTATCACGCGGCGCGTGGTGACCATCATCGCAATATTTGTTTGATTCCCAGTTCGGCACACGGCACCAATCCCGCTTCGGCGCAAATGTGCGGCATGCAAGTGGTGGTGACCGCCTGCAATGCCAATGGCGAAGTAGACATGGTTGATTTGCAAGCGAAAGCTGAGCAGCACAGCGACAACCTCGCCGCCATCATGATCACTTACCCATCGACACACGGCGTGTTCGAAGAAAACGTGCGCGATATTTGCGCTTTGATTCACGCCCACGGGGGGCAAGTGTATGTGGACGGCGCTAACTTTAACGCCATGGTTGGCTTGTGTAAGCCGGGCGAGTTTGGTGGCGATGTATCCCACCTTAACTTGCACAAAACCTTCTGTATCCCTCACGGGGGCGGTGGCCCCGGTGTTGGCCCTGTGGCTGTAAAATCCCACTTGGCACCTTTCTTACCAGGGCATCGTGAGCTGAACAATACATCGTCGCCAGTATCCGCCGCCCAGTTAGGCAGTGCCAGTATCCTGCCCATTACCTGGATGTACATCACCATGATGGGCGCAAAAGGTTTGCAAGACGCGACCGAAGTGGCGATTTTGAACGCCAATTACATCGCTAAGCGTTTGTCCGCCGCTTACCCCATTTTGTACACCGGCAGTGAGGGTTTGGTGGCGCACGAATGCATCGTGGATCTGCGCCCCATTAAAGAAGAAACAGGGGTGGATGTCGAAGACGTTGCCAAGCGTTTGATCGATTACGGTTTTCACGCACCGACCATGTCCTTCCCTGTGGCCGGCACGTTTATGATCGAGCCAACGGAATCTGAAAGCCTTTACGAGTTAGATCGCTTTTGTGATGCGATGTTAAAAATAGCCGAAGAAATCGAAGCGGTTCGCAATGGCAGCATACCTTTGGCGGCCAGCCCATTGGTGCATGCTCCGCACACCGTCGGGATGGTGTCTGCCGATGAGTGGGATAAATCCTATACTCGCTCGCAAGGTGGCTTCCCGCTGGAAAGCTTGCGCAACAACAAATACTGGCCCCCCGTGAGCCGTATCGATAACGTTTATGGGGATCGCAATTTAGCGTGTTCTTGCGCGCCGATTGAAAGCTATATGGATTGAAAACTATATGGATTAAGAGCTATATGGATTGACAGTCATCTCCGCCACCGGTGACTGAAAGGCGTTTAATCCAGTTCCACCCCTAAGTCTTACCGCGCTGGCTGTGGTGCTCATAGAGTGCCCCGCCAGCGGTGATCTAGGTTTGACCTACAAGCCTCCTGTTACCGCAATCCCAATACGAGAGTAAGCAATAAGCGAGTGCTGGTTTTGGGCTTGTGCTCACCCTCTTGGCGCGCATCTTCCCTCCTGCTGATTTTTGATCGTATGCTTTTGAACGAGCGCGCAGACCGTTTATGTTTTTTGCGTATCGCCCAGCCTTTTTTGAACTACTTTTAAAGTAGGGTAAAACGAGGTGCAGAAGTGGCTGCCAGTTTGGTCGTGGGTGTTAATACCGCGCAAGTTGTTGAACGGGAGTAAACGTGGATTTATTGTGGGTTTTGTTGGCCGCCTTTTTGGTGTTTTTGATGCAAGCTGGCTTTTTGTGTCTAGAGTCGGGTCTGATTCGCAGTAAAAACAGCATTAATGTCGCGGCAAAAAATATCACCGATTTTATTCTCTGCAGTGCTGTTTTTTGGGTGGTTGGCTTTGGCTTGATGTTCGGTGACAGTCAGCAGGGTTGGCTCGGAGTAAGCCACTTCTTCTTTGATGGTAATGACAACCCTCACTTAATGACCATGTTTATTTTTCAGGTGATGTTCTGTGGTACGGCGGTGACGCTGGTGTCGGGGGCTGTCGCAGAGCGCATGACTTTCTCGGGCTATATCGCCGTTACCCTGCTGATTACTTTGCTGATTTATCCGGTAACAGGGCACTGGGCCTGGGCGGGCATAATTTCTGGTGTTTCATCCGGTTGGCTGGAGAAGTTGGGATTCGTGGATTTTGCTGGATCCACTGTGGTGCATTCTGTGGGAGGGTGGGTGGCTTTGGCTGCGGTTTTGGTGCTGGGGCCCCGCATTGGACGATTTGATCATCATGGTGGTCGTATCCCAGGATGTAATTTGCCACTGGCTGTATTGGGGTGTCTATTACTTTGGTTTGGCTGGTTTGGGTTTAATGGTGGTAGCACGCTGAGTTGGGATGATGCCATCCCAGGTATTTTATTGAATACATGTCTGGCGGCATCGTTTGGCGGTATTGCGGCGGCGGGTATGAGCTATGCCGGAAAGGGTTATGCCGATGTTCAGCAGGCGATTAATGGTGTGCTGGGCGGGCTGGTTTCTATTACCGCCAACTGTCATGCCGTCGAGCCACACTACGCCGCCCTGATTGGTGCCACCGGTGGCTTATTGGTTTACTGGGGTGAGATTTGGCTGGAGCGGCTACAGATTGACGATGCTATCGGTGTTATTCCTGTACACTTGTTTGCCGGTATCTGGGGCACGTTGGCGGTAGCCTTGTTTGGTGAGCCAGAGGCACTGGGAACCGGGCTGACTTCACTTAGTCAGCTATGGTCGCAAGTGGTAGGTGTGGTCGCTGTTGGGAGTTACAGCTTTGTGATTGCTTACATCGCGCTGCACTTGATCAATCGTCTGCTGCCTTTGCGGGTCTCTCGCGAATCAGAATTGATGGGGCTGAATATCTCTGAACATAATGTCAGCACTGAAGTTTTTGATCTGTTGTCCGCCATGGAAAAACAACAGGAAAAAGCCGATTTTTCGGGCAATGTGCCTGTCGAGCCCTTTACGGAAGTAGGGCAAATTGCCCAGCAGTACAATCGTGTGATCAATCGTGTCGATGAAGAGATTCGTCTGAGGGATCAGGCTTTTCAGGCGTTTCGGCAAAGTGAATATCGCAACGGCGCCATTCTGAATGCCGCCATGGATTGTATTATCAGTATTGATGCCAGTGGGGCTATTCTTGAATTCAACCCAGCGGCTGAGCAATGTTTCGGCAGCAGTAAACGTTATATGGAAGGTAAAAACGTTTTTACTCACTATTTGCCCAAAGAAGCCCAACGCCAAGCTCTGAAAAGTCTTTCTATGGGGTTCACTTCCAGTGACGGATTGGTGTTGAGGCGTACCAATATTGCCAAGTTAACCAGAGCCAATGGCGAGCTGTTCACCGCGGAAGTTGTGATTACTCAAACCACCGATCATCGCAATCCTACGACTGAGTTTACCCTGCACATCAGAGATATTACCCAGCAAATTAAATTGCAGGATAGGCTCAGATACTTGGCTTATAACGACGCCCTTACCGGCTTGAGTAACCGCAGCCATTTTATCGATGCACTGAAGAGACGAATCGCCTACCACCAAGAAAATCAGGGTACGGTGGCATTGATGTTTATTGATCTGGATAAGTTCAAGCACATCAACGATACCTTAGGACACAAGGCGGGTGATGAACTTTTGTGTCAGGTGGCTGAGCGTTTGGGCTCTATTGTGCGCGATCAGGATTTGGTGGGTCGTTGGGGGGGCGATGAGTTTGTGTTGATGCTGTCTGGGCAGATCAACCTGCAGAATGTGTTTCAAAGAACGGACAGCCTGCTCGATAGAATGCGGGTGCCTGTAGAGCTAAATGGCAACAAGCTTTCAATTTTGTGCAGTATTGGCATTGCTCTGTCTGAGCAGGGAGAGATTAACGCCGAACGCTTGATACAGCACGCCGACCTAGCCATGTATAAAGCAAAACAGGAAGGGCGTAATAACTATCAGGTTTTCAGCCGTGAAATGGAAGAGGAAGCCCTTAACCAATATAAATTGGAGTTTGCTATTCCCGAGGCCGTTACCGAAAACCAGTTTTATCTGCAATATCAGCCCAAAGTAAATTGCAGCAGTAATGAAGTACTGGGTTTTGAAGCCTTGATTCGGTGGCAGCATCCGGAGTTTGGGCGTGTTTCTCCCGATGATTTTATCCCTATTATCGATGGATCAAATCTGATTGTGGATGTTGGCGAATGGGTAATTGAAGAAACTTTCCGTCAATTAAACTTGTGGCAGAGCCAAGGGTTAGCGTTATTGCCCGTGGCCGTTAATATCTCGGGACGCCACCTGCACTCCCCCAGACTTGTGCCTTTTATTGTGGATATGTCACAAAAGTACGAGATCCCCATCCCTATGATTGAACTGGAAATTACAGAAGGGGTGTTGGTAGACAATACCGAAGAGAGCATCAATGCATTGGCGGCTTTAAAAGCATTAAATATCTCTCTAGCCATTGACGATTTTGGTACCGGGTATTCGTCCTTGAGTTATCTGAAACGATTCCCAATTGAGGTGTTAAAGATTGATCGAGCTTTCGTCAGTGATTGTGCCACCAATGCAGAGGATGCGGCTATTTGCAGTGCCATTATTGCGGTGGCGCAGAGTATTGGTCTGGATACCATTGCGGAAGGTATTGAGGATGAAGACCAGCTTCGTTTTTTAAATGAGCGAGGTTGTCAGGCTTATCAAGGGTATTTTTTCAGTCGTCCAGTTACAGCGGACAAAGCCGCAGAATTTCTATCCTTGGTAATTAAAGCCGAATGAAATTAAAAGACAGAGCCCTTTTAGATGTCTTTTCTGTCGATATTGTTCGACTTTGTATTGCAGGTTGGGCTTCGATTTGGTCTTTAAGATAATCATTCTTTTGTGGGGTGCTGGTTACCCAGGGTTCGTGGATTCTTTTCATGTCGTCTTTGGCGGTGCGGCCGTTGAACAGTTCGATATGAGCGCTTGCGGCGTCTGCCCCAGTGTTGGCCCTGTGCCCTAAAATCCCACTTGGCACCGTTTTTACCCGAGCACGGTGAACTAGATAATCCAATTCCACCTCCGCGCTGACTGTGGGGCTCATAGAGTGCCCAGTCGGCGGCGATCTAAGCCTAGTGACAGCCACGCCTTTGGTCCCAAGAGAATGAGTTCAGTGTCTGTGCTATCAACGTATAGCGCGACATCAGTGATAAATACTGGTTTTATAGCTTCCTACAGGGATTTTTGTGGTGCATGTCCTAACCCAGTCATCCATTCTGCCTGTCTCCTACTATCTGAATGCATAACGGTGAGTTATTTAAATTCCGGCTATTTCTGTGTGTTTTCGAACACGTAAAATAGGGCTACTGATAAGATTCTACTCCCTGTCGTCCTCAAATACGTGTTTCTCAGCCACACATACCCTGTCTCTACCTTCGCTTTTGGCGCTGTACAATGCGGAGTCCGCTCGCTCCAGCCATTGTAGAAGGGTATCGTCGGCGGAAAGTTCGGCCACCCCAAAGCTAACAGTGACCTTGGTTTTGTTGCTCAAGGGTTGAATGGCGATCATTTCTCTCACTGATTCGGCTACTCTTTCAGCTGATTGTGCTTCTACACCTATGAGTACGACAACGAATTCTTCACCACCATACCGGCAGATCTTATCGGTTGTTCTGAGTCTCTCTTCAAAGGCTTTCACCAAGTTAATTAATACGGTATCGCCTTCGGCGTGGCCAAAGTTGTCGTTAATGGCTTTAAAACAATCGATATCGACCATAAGAAGAGAGGCGGGAGTATTGTGTCGAATACTAAGTGCAAGAGCGTTCTCGAGTAGGTTCATCATGACTCGACGGTTGTACGCATTAGTTAGCGGGTCGCGTATGGCTTGTTCGCGCAGCTGGTTTTCCTGACGGTATAGTAAGTAATAGAGAAACTCCATAATGAAGAACGTTAGTGCCAGTGCCCCTATAAAAAACAAAGAATGATTACCAGGAAGATAGATAAGGGCCTGTGCGCTAGCGGGTATAAACAGTATCAGTGAGGCGACACTAGCCGTTCTCGATTCTAGAAATAGGGAGATTGATCCAGCGAAGGTGAACGCCATATAGATCAAGTAGTCATGACCCGTTGCAACCGTACCAATTAACATAGCGATTGATGCCAGTAAAACAACTAACGGGCTCAATAAACACTTATTTTTAGTCAGCATCAAATAGGTGTGTGAAAACAGATACAACAGAAAAAAGCAATTGGCAGCAAAAAGTAGCCAGCTACCTTGATTTAGTGCTACATAGGTCATTGGCACTGTTGCTAGGATTCCAAGGATACAAGCACACCTGAATACCAGCTCGCGAGCTTGGGATATCGACATATCCTTGAGGGGGATGCTGGCGTAGTCGCTGCTGGACATCAACCAACCGACTAGTCGAGCGGAGGCAGGGGTGTTTTTGGGGAAGGAGCTTACTGCTCTGTTATACTTCATAGGGTGATGAAGCACCTTTATTATTAAAATAGTTGCATTCTACCCAAACGATCAGTCTGTTTTTTTAGATCGCTATGTCTCAACAGAAGCTTTTTACACCTCTATAGAAACACCTCTAAATCTATTTAATATAACAACTGCCTATTATTTATCCTATATCCTCTGGCCATAAGCGTCAACAATCACTGAATTTATCTCTACGCCCCACTTCCTTGAGGTTCATTTCTGGATTTAAAAAGAGTGATACCGAAACGGTGCAATACTTCGCTGAATATTTGTCTTGCTAACAAGGGGCGTTAGCCATGGTTTCAAATCGCCAGATCATTTTAAGTGGAGGTGCGCTCAATGACGCGGCGCAGAGTGTTGGTCTGGATACCATTGCGGAAGGTATTGAGGATGAAGACCAGCTTCGTTTTTTAAATGAGCGAGGTTGTCAGGCTTATCAAGGGTATTTTTTCAGTCGTCCAGTTACTGCGGAAAAAGCCGCAGAATTTCTATCTTTGGTGCCGTCTGAATAGGTCGAGCAGTAGCTTTTTCGGCTTTCCTGCGCGGTTAGTGCTGATTCTTACATAACTTTGCTTGTTGCTTCTTCTTCGATTGTAGTAGTCTCTGCTGCAGTCAAATTTCAAATACAATAATGATAATAAATAGGAGCTCTCATGAGTGGACTCAAACAGTCGGCTATTGGCTTTCTGTGCGTACTGGCAATGTGTGTGCTCAGCGTGCTTGCCCTCAGCATGGCCGCTAGAGCGGAATCAGCCGCTGAGCCTGAATCAGAATTTTATATTCGCGACGACGTGCAATCATACCTCGACAACCTTAAACAAAACCCTCGCCCCAAATTTACACGCAGCATACTCGACAGGATTCGCACGATTCCTGATGCCATGATGAAAAACAAAGACGATCTATCCGTGGGTGAACTGGCGGTAATAAAGGATGTCACCATGGCAGGCCCCGGTGGCGATATGGATATGCGCCTGTACGATGCTCGTGCTGAGCGTGAGCCTGGCCCTGTGGTGGTGTTTTTTCATGGTGGAGGCTTTGTGGTTGGTGGCATTGTGACCCACGAAGGGCTCACGGCGGAAATGGCACGGCAGTTGGATTTGCCAGTGATTTCGGTGGCGTATCGTCTGGCTCCTCAAGATCCTTGGCCAGCGGCAGCGGATGATGCTGAAGCGGCGACGCGCTGGATTACTGAAAACAGCGAACAGTTTGGGCGTACTTTTACTGGATTGGTTGTCAGCGGTGACAGTGCGGGTGGGAACTTAACATTGGTGACTACAAAAGCTCTGCGAGACAAGCCTGCCGCGCTGCCAGTGATCTTGCAATTGCCGCTTTATCCGGCCACGAACAAAACCGAAGATTACCCTTCTATGGCCATGTTTAATCAAGGTTATGGTTTAGATATTTCTGCAGACGATGAAGACTTTTACGCTGCCGATCCGAACAGTGTTCGTACTTCGCCGTTACTTGCGGATCTTTCGGGCATGCCGCCTACCGTATTGGTAACCGCCGCATTAGACCCGCTCAGGGATCAAGGCCGTGCTTACGCGGCGAAGCTGATTGAAGCGGGCATCCCTACCACCTACTTTGAAGCCAAAGGGCAGATTCATGGTTTTGCCACCTATCGTAAGGCAATCCCTTCGGCGCAGCAGGATCTTACCAAGATCCTGAATTTGACCAAAACCATGCTGCAAGAAGTGGCCAATAACGCCCATTGAGCCTAAATCCTACCTATTTCTGATCGACCACACAGCCGCTGTTTAAAAGCGCGGCTTGTGGTGTCTCATCCAGCTTTTCTTTTTAGTGATCGCCTTTTTACTCAGATGTGCTCCCATTAGGGCGCTTGAGTGCAGGTGTATTGATGCACTGGTGGTCACAGGTCTGTTTTTTCAAAGGTTTCGTATGTTATTTGCTGGGCTGCTCGATCACCTAGGCTTTCAACGGTTTTCATCCAAGTTTCATTGGTTATTGTGGGTACGATAACCAGTCATGAGCGCAATCCACGACTGTCGTCGTTAGAGTGGATTAAGCGCTTTGCTTGATGAAGTGAAGGCACAGCGGTAGCATCGTAAGCCTATGATTTACCCAAACTTCATCAAAAAGAGTGATAGCGTTTGTTGTTATTAGCGAATCAAGAAAACTCTCTCAACCCTTTAATGTGGCTTGAGCCTTTGGCTCAATGCGAAAAATTACTGATCATTCAAGATTTAGATGGCGTTTGTATGGGGCTGGTGCGAGACCCTCTAACCCGCACATTATCGACAGACTACTTGCAAGCCGCGAAGCAGTTAGATGATTGCTTTTATGTGTTAACAAACGGTGAGCACGAAGGTCGTCGAGGCGTAAACCGGATTGTTGAAGCGTCACTAGAGCCAGACAGTATGGCCGCACAACAGGGCCTGTATTTACCCGGTTTGGCAGCAGGTGGAGTGCAGTGGCAGGATCGGTTTGGTCGTGTGAGTGTGCCGGGGGTGTCCCAAGAACAGTTGGCTTTTTTGGCGCAAGTGCCACGGCAGTTGCATGAATATCTGACTCCAATATTGCAACAACCGCCCTTTGCTATGACGGCGGGCGAGGTTGCCCGTGTATTGTCTATAACAATTTTGGATAACGCGGTATCCCCTACATTAAATCTGAACGGCTTTAATGAGTTTTTCCGCGATGATTGGACCTTGTATTATGAATTGCAAACGCGGTTGGTGGCTTTTTTTGACCACTTAAATGAAACAGCCGTAACAAAACAGTTATCGGATTCCTTTTTTGTTCATTACGCCCCTAACCTTGGTACGAGTGAAAAAGGTGAACGAATCAAATGGGCGACAGAAAATAACATAGGCACCACCGACTTTCAGTTTATGCTAAAGGGTGCCGTAAAAGAGGTGGGGGTGTTGGTTATCTTGAACCGCTACTATTACCAACTCACCGGTGAGTACCCTTTGGGTGAAGATTTTAACGCGCTATCGGCACCCGCAAACCACGAACAATTATTGGCATTGGCGCAGCGTTCCTTTGATCCTGAGTTTATGCCCACCATTGTAGCCGTTGGAGATACACTAACGTCTTCTAAGTCGGCGAAAGGTTCTTATTTTCGTGGTGGCAGTGATCGCGGATTTATGACATTGGTGCAACAGATTGGCGCGGTCTTTAAAAAAGGTAACGGCATTTTTTGGGTGGACAGTAGTGGTGGCGAACTGAACCGCCCCAGTGTAAATGTTGAACTCTTAAAGACCGGAGCATCTAACGAACAGGTGCTAGCTGGTATCAGTGATAATCAAGATCCGCTAAAAATCAATGTCATCTTTAAGGATGGCTATCGTCAATATGTGGATTTCTTTTGTCAACTTGCGAATCAGAGGTCGTCAAAAAATTGAGCGACACAAAAAATAAACTGGAAACTGTATCACTGCTACTACGCAGAAGATCAGACACGAAACATTCTTTATATCCTCTAATATTTACACCAAAGGAAGAGTAATCAGCACATGACGAGCTCAGAAGTGGAAGCACACTCTCAGAACAATATTCTTCGTGAAGGGGATACCTGCTGGCGCAAAGCGCGCGCCGATAAAGTTTGTTTTTTGGTGGACGGTGCCAATTATTTTTTTGCAGTACGAGAAGCGTTTAAGAAAGCAAAAAAGAATATTTTTATTTTAGGCTGGGATGTTAACAGCCAGTTGGAGCTGGTAAAAGACGGAGATCACCCCGGCGCTTATCAAGCTGGCGATGATGATCTGCCTACCAAGCTGGGTGAGCTTCTTAACACGCTGGCTAAACAAAACCCAGAGCTGAACGTATACGTTTTGAACTGGGATTACGCCTTGGTGTATGCCGTAGATCGTGAAAGCTTTTCAAAAATCAAACTGGGTTGGTCCAGTGCAGACAATATTTATTATCAGGTGGATTCTTGTCATCCTCCTGGAGCCGCACAACATCAAAAAATCGTGGTTGTGGATGATCAATTGGCTTTTATTGGCGGGATTGATTTAACCCTAGGTCGCTGGGATACACAGCAGCATGCACCTGGCGACTCCAGACGCGACCAAGTAAAAGGCGAAGCCTGCCGGCCGTTTCACGATATTCAAGTTGGCGTTAACGGTGATGCTGCCAGAGTGCTGGCAAGATTAGTGCGCCAGCGCTGGGCTACGGCCACTGGCGAAACCATTGATATGCTTGAGCCCAACGAGACTACACCGAGCTTATGGCCGGAAGGTGTCGAGGCAGACGCTGAACAGGTTGAAGTAGGGGTTGCTCGTACTTTTCCGGCGTTTAAATCCCAAGAAGAAGTGCGCGAAATTGAAGCGTTGATGATCGAATCGCTGAAACACGCGAAGCATTACATCTATTTGGAAAACCAATACCTCACCGCCGATTGTGTTGCAAATATTTTAGAAGAACAGCTGCAAAAAGTTGGTGGCCCAGAGGTGGTGATCACGCTGCCGTATGAAACCGATGGTTGGTTATCACAGTTCACGATGGACGTGATTCGCGAACGAATCATCAAGCGCTTGCGAGAAGTGGATCATGAAAACCGTTTACAGGTTTACTTCCCCCACGATCCTGAATTAGAACCGCAGTATATGATTGTGCATGCGAAGGTCACGTTGATTGATGATTGTTTTGCGCGTGTGGGCTCGGCCAATTTTAACAACCGTTCTATGGGATTAGACACGGAAGCCGATTTGGCGATCGAGGCCAGAGGCGAAGGTGAATCCTCAGAAAAAACAGCCATTACGGTATTTCGTGATCGTTTATTGTCTGAGCATTTAAGTGTTTCACCGGAAGCTTTTCACGAAGCGTTTGAATCAACAGGTTCTCTGATTAAAGCCATCAAACAGCTACAATCTGATGGGCATTCGCTCTACAAACTGCCTATGAAGGTCACTCAAGACATTGATGATCTTGTGCCAAAAGGCTCGTTTGTAGACCCTGAAAAAGCCATTACTCCGGATGACATTGTTAAACAGGTAATCGAAGACCCGAATCACAAACCGTTGATGAGCCGAGTTATGTTGAGCGTGACGCTGTTGGCCGTCTTCGCTGGTCTGGCCGCGGCTTGGCGGTGGACACCTCTTGGTCAGTGGCTAGACGTAGATATGTTGAAATCGTCTATCCAAGTGATCACTGAACTGTGGTACGGGCCATTGATGATGGTTGGGATATTTATACTGGGTGGCTTTTTGGCGTTTCCGGTCACACTCTTAGTAGCGGTGACTGTGTTGTTGTTTGACCCCGTTTCTGGGGCTATTTATTCTATGCTCGGGGCATTGGCCAGCACTGGAGCCAGCTACTTGGCAGGGCACTACCTAGGTGGTGGGACGGTCGAAAAGCTCAATGGCAAAAAAATGGATAAGCTTAAGCTACAGCTGCAAAAGCGGGGGATGCTGGCCGTCGTATTTTTACGCATCGTTCCGGTTGCCCCCTTTACGGTGATCAATCTTGCGGCGGGTGCGCTACACATAAAATTAAAAGATTTGATGGTAGGTACATTCATCGGGCTGTTGCCTGCAATCTTGTCTATTGCTCTGTTTACTGACCAGTTAGCGTCATTGGTGGAAGAACCCAGTTTACCAACTTTTGCAGCGTTGGCGGCAGCAGTGGGGGTTATCTTGGTCATTTTTTGGGGCGTTGGTCGATGGTTGGATCGCTTCAGTGATACAGCCAAAGGTAATGAGGCCGATATTGAAGCAGACGACGACAGTTCGACAAAGAGCCGTATTAACGCGGGTGACCGTCGTGCTTAAGTTTGTATCCTACAATATTCATCGCTGCTGGGGTGTGGATGGCGTGCATTCACCGGAAAGGGTGTTGCAGGTCTTAAAAGAAATCGATGCCGATGTGATTGCATTGCAGGAAGTAGAATCTACCCGTGATGAAACCTTTTGCACCTTGATGGAGTTTGCACGTGAGCTGGGCATGTATGTGGTGTCTGGTGCCACCATGGAAAACGAAGATACTCGTTACGGCAACGCCTTATTGTCTCGTTACCCTGTTGAGGATGTACAACGCTTAGACTTGAGTGTGCAACAACGCGAACCGCGAGGGGCTATTTTAGCGACTTTGCGGTGCGGTGATCGAGCTGTGAAGGTAGTTGCGACCCATTTAGGTTTAAGACCCTACGAGCGGCGGGCCCAAGTGAAGCAATTACTGGCGGCGATGGTGCCAGACGACCCTCTGCCCTTAGTGTTACTGGGGGATCTGAACGAGTGGTTCTTGTGGGGGCGCCCCATGACGTGGTTACGACAGTACTTTTCACACACACCGGCCCGCCGGAGCTTTCCTTCCCGCTGGCCTCTATTGCCGTTGGATCGCGTTTGGTTGCGCCCCAGAACAAGTCTGAAGAGCGTTAGGGTACACAAAACGAGACTCTCACGCGTGGCATCGGACCACTTACCTTTGGTGGCTATGATTGCGGCTGACGAGGGCTAAGCGGCGCGGTTATGTAGTCGTTTTTGCGCGACTATGCGCTTTTGACTTTACGTGTCCTTACGTTTGCAGTCTATCCTTGAGGGGGACATCCTTGTTAGCATACCAAAAATCTCAATATTCACTTATCAGACAGATAATTTTCTATGACAACTTCAACCGTAACGCCTAAAACCAATAATGAATGGCCTGAAAGCTGGAAAACCTTAGATCATGGTATCCGAGTGGGCCGCTACAAGGATCCTGAGTTTCTACAGCTGGAATTCGATCGGCTATGGTCAAAGGTCTGGCAAGCGGCTGCGCGCGTTGATGCAATCCCTGAAGTAAACGATTTCATCACTTATGATATCGGCGATCAGTCGGTGTTCGTGGTACGCGTAGATGAAGACACCGTAAAAGCCTATCACAATGTGTGCCCGCACCGTGCAACCGCACTGGCGGAAGGCATTGGTACTTTTGAAAACGGCAACATTATTTGCCCTTTTCATGGCTGGCGTTGGGACACTGAGGGTGAGAACCAGTACATTCTTTCCCGCGAAGAATTTCACGGAGGCAAACTGTGCAACAGCGATGTCGCACTAAAAAGCCTACAGTGCGTAGTGTATGCCGGTTTTGTATTCATTAACTTTGATAAAGACTGTATTCCCTTTGAAGAGTACATTGCCCCCATCAAAGATTTACTTGATGACCTGAACGTGAAAGAAATGCGCCACTATTGGTGGAAATCTATGTCGATTCCTTCTAACTGGAAGGTCGCACAAGAAGCCTTTTTTGAAACTTATCATGTTCCAGCCACTCATCCACAGTTAGAAGTTAAAGCCGCTGATTTTATCTACGGTGAAGAGATAAACGAAGACTTTCAAGGTTATAACCACCACGGTGTTGCTTACGAAACCTACCCACACGGTCACGGTCGATTTTATGCCGCTGGTGGTAGTAACTATCAAGGTAAGGTCACACAGAAACAGGAAAACCAGAACGCGGTAGAAGCAATGGCGGCTCGCTTGCAGTTACTGGTGGACGGTATGGACGCGCAAGTGTTGCAAGGCGATGTAGACTTGTTGCGCACGTTGGAAGGTAAGGAAATCCCAGAAGGCTCGTCTTTGGGCGCTGAGTACATTCGAGTGTTGTACGAAGATGCCGCCGCGAAAGAGCGCCCTATGCCTAAGCCAACCCCAGAAATCCTGGGCATGTGGGGCGGTGAAATTTTTATCTTCCCGAATATCATGATTCTGCCGCAAGCGGGTAACGCGATGATTTATCGTGTGCGCCCGCATGAGAGCGACCCGCATCAATGTACTTTCGAGATCTTTTCCACACGTACATTACCAGCGGCGGTAAAGCCTGAGCGTGCCGAGCCAGAAATTATCACGGACGGCCACGATCCTGAGCAGGTGTATGAAATTCCACGTCAAGATCTGGGTAACCTACAACGCATTCAGAAAGGTTTGCGCTCGAACTCTATTCGCCAAGTATGGCTGGCTAGTAACCATGAGCAAATCATTTTAGGGATGCACCAAGAACTGGACCGTTACGTGAAGCAAGACGATTAGTGTAAGTCACGGCCCTGCTGAGTTGTTGCTTTACTCGGTGCAGGGCCGTTGATCAGCCCGTAATGGTTGCAATAGGAATGGCGCTTTTGTAATGAAAGCGCCATTTTTTGTGCCTGCGAGTTTAGGTGTAGATTAGGGGATGAAAGCAGCACGGTCTTCTGCCTGTTGAGCGTAAACTGACCGTTACTGAATTAGATCCAGCTTTACTTTATCCAATAAAGCCATAAAGTGATGTAAAGAATAAAGTGATGCATGAGGGCTGCAATTGCCATAAAAGCTTGTGACCTGAATGCCTAGTCTAGAGTGTTTGCATGCGAGAACTAACTTCACAAAAGATGGACATTTTTTGATGGCACAGACACTTATGCTCTGGTTTTATCGTGCCGGTTTTTATCGCACCGGATTTAATCACATATTGGAGCCGCGAAAGAGCTGGGTTTATTGTGGGGTTTTGTGTGTTCTTTGGCTCAGTGGTTGCAGTACAGCGCCTACGCTAAGTGAACGATCTGAAGCTGCACAGCGGTCTGCCGAGGCTGCGGGTTTGCGCAAACAGCTTATTGATGTCGATAACTTTACGCTACTCAGTTTTCAGAAAATCAATTTTCCGGCTCACGTGTTAAGAATTTACATTGAAGGGGACGGCTTGGCTTGGGTCAGTCGCAATCGACCTTCCTCAAATCCAACACCGATTAACGCGGTGGGGCTTTCTTTAGCACTGGCGGATGATAGCGATAATGTGGTGTACCTTGGCCGCCCTTGTCAGTGGCTGCCACTGCAGGATCAAGCGTTGTGCCAACCTGAGTTGTGGACACATCAACGCTACAGTCAGGTTGTTGTGAACGCGTTATCCGAAGCGATTTCTCAGATACTGATACAGCATTTTCAGAGTGGCGCTCGCCCTAGTATTGAGTTGGTAGGGTTTTCTGGCGGCGCGACGTTGGCGTTATTACTGGCGGTGCAGCGTAACGACATTGCTAGCGTGCGCACGGTGGCGGGTAATTTATCCCCCAAGGCGCTAACGACTTATCATAACGTGTCGCCACTGGCAGGCTCTTTAGACCCTGTAGATGCGATCAAACTGTTGGCGGATGTGCCTCAGCATCATTATGTAGGTGCGAAAGATCGTATTGTGGTACCCGACGTTATTAACGACTATTGGTTCCAATTACCACACTCGCTTTGCAGTCGTATTACTACCGTGGCGGATGCAGGGCACCAATACCCTTGGGCAAGTTTATGGCAAGGTTGGTTGTCCGCTCCAGTTAAGTGTCGCTTCAGGTAATGTACTGATGGTAAACACAGCAATAAAAGTTGGCCTTTGTCAGTATGAAAATGTCATGACCATTTTTGTGTAGAGAACGTCATTTTGAATATCAGACCAATAACAGAAACGGACTGGCAGTCGGTAGTCGCTATTCAAGTGCTGGCTTACCGTGACGATTTGCAGGAGTCGGCGTTAGCATTGCGTGCTAAAGCGTTGATTTCACCCAGTGTGTGTCGCGTGGTGGATGACCAGAGGGGGCAAGTGTTGGCCTACTGTCTGTCACACGCATGGCCTTGTTATGAAGCGCCCAGCCTTCATTCCACCGAGCATCAAGTTATTTCTGAACCGAACCTTTTTCTCCATGATTTGGCTCTGCACCCGTCGGCAACTGGCAAAGGTTTAGCGCGGCAGCTGTTTGGTGAAGTTTTGTCGGCAGCAAAGCAACAGGGTTTCACCACGATGAGCTTGGTCGCGGTGCAGGATTCAGCACTGTTCTGGCAAAAGTTTGGTTTTCAGACAATGGATTATCGTCTGCCCGCCAGCTACGGGGCAGGCGCACAATTTATGATGCTCACTCTTTAATCACTCGTAGCGCTATATTTTATGCCTCGCCTTTTTTGTAGGGATATTTCCAGCTGAGAAATAACTGAAATCAGCTCCTGCTTATCTGTGGTTTATCTGAATGCTCAACCTCTATTTGGTGCAGCGTGATGCTTGTTGCACCCTTGGTGTGCGTTTTTGTTTCGTGCCGATGACACCTTGCCCCTCGCCTTCTGTGACTTTTCTACTCACTTTTTTGCTGGTGTCTTGCCAGGGGTTGATTCTTAAAGCGGAATCGGTATTTAATTGCTCTGTACAATAAAACGAACACGGTGTTTTAAATAGTGGAAGTTTTGGCCGCAATTTTGCAGCGCATGCAGTACATATGATGCTGCCATGTGTCACATGAATCAACGCCGCTCACGATATACACCGTACTCGCGATGACATTAGGAGATCGACAAGGCATGCCCCCAGAAACATCAAATACCGTTTCCAACCATCAAACCGATCACACCAAACGGGTGAAGCTAGAGGTACGCCAAGTTACCAAGGAGTTTGATGGCTACAAAGCGGTGAGCGATGTCAGTCTTTCTATCTACCAAGGTGAAATTTTTGCTCTACTGGGTGCATCTGGTTGTGGTAAATCCACGCTGCTGCGGTTGTTGGCAGGCTTCGAGCCACCGACGAGTGGCGATATTCTTTTGGATGGCGTGTCGCTATCGACGATTCCTCCGTTCGAACGTCCCATTAATATGATGTTTCAATCCTATGCGCTGTTTCCCCATATGACGGTAGAGCAAAACATTGCTTTTGGTCTTAAGTACGATCGTTTGTCGAAGCCGGCAATCAGTCGCAAAATCGAAGAAGTACTCGGCCTTGTGCAAATGAATTCATTTGCCAAGCGCAAGCCTCACCAGCTTTCCGGTGGTCAGCAGCAACGTGTCGCACTGGCTCGCAGTTTAGCGAAAGAACCGAAGCTGTTGTTGTTGGATGAGCCCATGGGTGCCTTGGATAAAAAGCTGCGCACACAGATGCAGTTGGAAATTGTGGATATTATTGAATCGGTTGGTGTGACTTGTGTGATGGTGACTCACGATCAGGAAGAAGCCATGACCATGGCCTCGCGAGTGGGCATTATGGACGCAGGAGTCATTCGTCAAGTGGGGCAGCCTTACGAAGTATATGAACAGCCGAGCTGCCGCATGACCGCCGAATTTATCGGCTCTGTGAATATTTTTGACGGTCGCCTTACTGTTGATGAGCCCGATCATATTGAAATCACAACGGCAGATTTTGAAAAGCCCCTTTACGTAGCACACGGTATTGCCGGAAGCTTAGGAATGGAATTGGGCTATGCCGTTCGGCCCGAAAAAATTCGCGTTTCAAAAACACCACCTGATCAAAATTTCAATGTGGCCAAGGGTAAAATTGAAGACATCGCCTACTTGGGTAGCCATTCTATTTTGCACATTGTATTGCCCAGCGGTAAGAAAGTGCAGGTGTCTTTGTCCAATAGCGATCGTAAAGTAGTTGGTGATGATGAAGGTCGCCTAACGTGGGAAGACGAAGTCTACATCAGTTGGAGTGAACGCAGCGGGGTGGTTTTAACATCATGAAGCCTCTTGCTCAATCCTGTTGGAAGCAACTTGTTCACTTAAAGTCGCTAGGCGCTACGTTTGTGAGTGGCGTGCCATACGTGTGGTTGCTACTGTTTTTTTTATTGCCGTTTATCATTGTCATTAAAATCAGTTTTGCAGAGGCACTTATTGCGCAGCCGCCGTTTACTGACTTAGTGTCATTTACGGACGATATTCTTTCCATCAGTTTAAATTTATTTAATTACATCGATCTTTACGAATACGATTTGTACCTCACAGGTTATCTCAGTTCGTTGAAAATAGCGGGTGTTGCAACATTTTTTGCTCTGCTGATTGGATACCCCATCGCTTACTCCATTACCCGCCTGCCAGAACACTCGCGCAACCTCGCGTTGATGCTGATTATTTTACCGTCTTGGACATCATTTTTGATTCGTATTTATGCGTGGATTGGCTTATTAAAAAATAACGGTCTGATCAATAACGCATTATTAGGAATGGGTATCATCGATGAGCCATTGGTGATGTTGCACACGCCTTTTGCGGTGTATATCGGGATTGTTTATGCCTACCTACCCTTTATGGTGTTGCCAATCTATACCAATCTTGTAAAGCACGATTCACGGTTGTTGGAGGCGGCTGCGGATCTCGGTGCCTCACCGGTAGCCAGCTTTTTTCGCATTACGTTGCCCTTGTCTATGGGCGGTATTATCGCGGGCACGATGCTCGTTTTTATTCCGGCAGTTGGAGAGTTTGTGATTCCAGAACTACTCGGTGGACCAGATACTTTAATGATCGGAAAAATGCTGTGGAATGAGTTTTTCAACGCTCGCAATTGGCCTGGCGCATCGGCAGTAGCGGTGGTGATGCTGGTCTTGCTGATTATACCCATTACCATTTTTCAGCGTTATCAAGCAAAAGAGTCTGAGGAGGCGCAACGTGGCTAACATCAGCAACTCTAAAACCGGTTGGGTGTCTTGGGCAATATTGATTTGTGGCTTTTTGTTTCTGTATTTGCCGATTTTTGTACTGATTGTTTATTCGTTTAATGAATCTCGTTTGGTGACTGTTTGGGCAGGTTTTTCGACCAAGTGGTATGGCGAGCTTTTTCAGGACGATCAAATGATGGGGGCGGTATGGATGAGCCTGAAGATAGCTTTTCTGAGTGCCAGTATGGCGGTAGTGCTTGGCACCATGGCTTCTATGGCGCTGGTACGCTTTGGTGTCTTCCGGGGCAAAACGTTATTAACCGCAATGATGACGGCGCCCTTAGTGATGCCAGAAGTGATTACGGGTTTGTCTTTGCTGCTACTGTTTGTCTCTTTATCGCAATTTATCGGTTGGCCTGCGGAGCGGGGCACCTTAACCATCTGGATTGCACACACCACTTTTAATATGGCTTACGTGGCGGTGGTGGTGTCGGCGCGGTTGCGAGAGCTCGACCAATCGTTGGAAGAGGCCGCGATGGATTTAGGCGCGAATCGATTGGCCGTCTTTTTTAAAATAACGCTACCGATTATAACCCCCGCGTTATTTGCTGGCTGGTTATTGGCGTTTACGCTATCGCTCGACGATTTGGTGATCGCCAGTTTTGTGTCCGGCCCTGGTTCAACCACATTGCCTATGGTGGTGTTTTCTAGTGTGCGGCTGGGTGTTAGTCCTAAAATTAACGCATTGGCGACGCTTTTGGTGTTGGCGGTATCGGCTGTGTCTTTCTTGGCTTGGTGGATCATGCGCCGCAAAGAGCTGCAGCGACAGCAAGAAATGCGTGCTGCTTATGCGCAGTCTTCGTAAGCGAGTGGGGGCTTATGCCGCACTTAAGCTAAATGCATTAAGGCAAAAGATTAAGGGCCAGTCGCTTATGCTGTTCAAGAGCTAGTCATTTAGTCTGTTAATGAAATGTGCATGTGTAGTTTTAACAAAATCAAAAATACTGTGTTTTAAACCGTTTTTTTATTAAGCAAAAAATGAGGAGCTCCTGTGAAGACATTAACTCAATTGGCTGTTGCTGTATCGGTATCTTTGGCAACCACCTGTGCGCTTGCTGACGAAAAAGTATTGAACGTGTACAACTGGTCAGACTATATTGCTGAAGATACGCTGGCTAACTTTGAAGCTGAAACGGGCATCAAGGTGACTTATGATGTATTCGATAGTAACGATGTATTAGAGGCAAAGCTGTTGTCGGGCCGAACCGGTTACGATGTGGTTGTACCGACAGGCACGTTTTTGGCTCGTCAGATTCAGGCTGGTGTATTTCAACCGTTAGATATGGCTAAGCTGACTAACCATAAAAATCTAGATGCATCTGTTATGGCAAAGTTGTCCGATTTGGATCCGGGTAATGCTTATGCCGTGCCTTACTTATGGGGCACAACCGGCATTGGAATCAATGTGGAAAAAGTTAAAGAACGTTTAGGCGAAGATTTTACTTTGGATTCATGGGATTTGATTTTCAAACCTGAAAACGCTGCTAAGCTAGCCGATTGTGGTATCACCATGTTGGATGCTTATGACGAAATCGTCCCTACCGTGCTGAACTATCTTGGCGAAGATCCGAAATCACAAGATCCAAAGCTGCTAAAAGGTAAAGTGACCGACACCTTGAATGCCATTCGCCCTCATATGCGTTATTTCCATTCTTCGCAATACATTAATGATTTGGCCAATGGCGATGTGTGTGTATCGATTGGTTGGTCCGGCGATATTTTGCAGGCAATCGATCGTGCAGCAGAAGCTGAAAACGGTGTAGAAGTGGCTTACATTATTCCCGAAGAAGGCGCGGGTTTGTGGTTCGATATGCTGGCGATTCCGAAAGATGCTTCTAACTCGGATAATGCGCACCTGTTTTTGAATTATTTGATGCGTCCAGACGTTATGGCGGACATTACCAACTACGTATGGTACCCAAATGCTGTGCCAGCATCGAAGGTCGATATTGACGAAGAAATCACGTCTGATCCATCGATCTATCCAACCGAGAAAGTCTCTGAAAAACTGTTTACCTTCCCTGTGTACCAGCAAAAGTTCGACCGTGTTGCTACTCGTATGTGGACAGCGTTTAAAGCGGGTAAATAATCACTCTTAAAGCGTTATCAACAATAAGCCAAGCCACCTTATTCATTTAGGTGGCTTGGCTTTTTTATGGAAGGCTTTTTAAGAAGGGCTAATAGCAAGGCGTTATTTTAGACGAGCGCTTGATTGGAAGGGCTTCGTGCCAGGGAGGAACGCTTGTTTGAAGAGCAGTTGTGTATTTTGTGTTCAAGTTCACAAACCATGATTCATCCTTTCGTTTGAATCATCTTGTCACTTTTCTTGTCAGCAATTGGGTGTAGGATCTAATTTCTAGGAATTATTTTTCCCGCTAAGCCTGTTGCGAGTTGGTGATCATTATGCAAATCAGTCACGTTAAAAATCAGCATTTTCACTTGGCCGATCTGAATATTGATGTTGGCCAATTGTTCTTTAATGCGCTCAAGAGATTAACAAAGAATCAAACGGAAGTTGTTGATACGCCAATAGAAGCGATTTATGAGCCTGTCGACGCAAGCGCCGAACCGCAATTGC
Organism: Pseudomaricurvus sp.; assembly: GCA_965656525.1. Classification (GTDB taxonomy): domain Bacteria; phylum Pseudomonadota; class Gammaproteobacteria; order Pseudomonadales; family Cellvibrionaceae; genus Pseudomaricurvus. Next base: position 47,678 of record CBFHKY010000023.1, read on the forward strand.
ATGAAGATTTCCAACCACATGGACAAACTAAAGTCGCTTTGGTTGCTCTGCTGATCGCAGGCATGAGTGCTGGGTCAGCTTGGTACAATGCGGTATCGAGTGGCACCGGTCAGTCGTTATGGGATAACCTGGCTACCACGTCACTGCTCGGTCAGTGGTTGTCTTCAGCCGAACAAATACAGTCTGAGGTGAACACAGCGGCAAATTCGATGGGCTTACCGTCGGATAACTCTCAAGCCGCAGATAGCTCTCAAATCACAGATAGCTCAACTGCTACTGCTTTAGAGCTAGAGATCAGTGACTTGAGTGCGCTAGCGGCACCTGCTTTTGGTCGGGCATCCATGCCTACAGAACAGCACCTTCCGTTGACAGATGGTGTCACCTTGTCGCCGTTTATTGATGATGTCGGAGTGATTGGCGTGACGGAGGTGGTCGGGCATTCTGAGCTTGCAGAGAGTGCTCCGTTCACGAACCCTGTTGCATTAAGTGTCGATCGTTGGGCAAAAGCGTGGTCGTCACGAGATGTTTCCGGTTACCTAAATTACTACTCGAAAGATTTTCAACCTCAAGCGTCTGTTTCATTCGATCGTTGGCTGGCGCAACGCCATTTGCGTTTTGCTAATTTTGACGCGATTGACGTTGCCTTGGTGGGGGTTCAGTTGACTTACCTAGGGGCAGACAACGCACAGGCGAACTTTATCCAAGTTTACAGCGAAGAGGGTAAGCCATCCAATGTGGCAAGGAAGCAATTAGACTTGGTGTTGGAAAATGGTAATTGGTTGATCCAGCGCGAGATCATACTGTAAAGCTTGCTTGTCACTTAAATTCTTTATAGCCCGCATAAGGAGACATTCGGCTTTGGTCGAATGTCTCGACTCTTGTCAATTTCTCTTAGCGAAAACGCTCCATCATCTGATAGTACAACATACCCAACACCAGTAGCTGATTACCAACCCATTCGCTGCCCGGAATGCGCACGTGCTTGCAGTTGGCAAACACATCGAAGTCTCGTAGGTTGCCGTCAATGGCGTTTGCCATGATTTCACTGACAATGTGACTAGTGGCGATGCCGTGACCAGAATAGCCTTGGGCGAAATACACATTGTTGGAAACCTTACCCAGCTGTGGAATGCGGTTCATAACAATGCCCATCATGCCGCTCCACTGATAATCGATATTAACGCCTTTTAATCTTGGGAAAGTTTTCTCGATAGCAGGGCGAAGCTCGGCGGCAATGTTGCGAGATGGCCGACCACTGTAATTCGCGCCGCCGCCAAAAAGCAAACGTTTGTCGGCCGTTAAGCGGTAGTAGTCCAATACAAAACGGCAGTCATAAACAGCAAGGTCTTTAGGGTTGATTCGTTTTACTACACCCTCAGTCAGGGGCTCTGTGACGACTATGCCACCGGCGGCGGGGAAGATCTTACCACTCATCTTTGGACGTTCTAAGCGATGGTAGGCATTGCCGGCCAAAAGCACAGTATTGGTGATCACCTTTCCTTGTCGAGTGTGAACGGCGGGTTTTTCCCCGTGGGTGATGCTAATGACAGGGCTGTTTTCAAAGAACTTTACACCAAGCGATTGCGCCGCACGTGCCTCACCTAAGCAGAGGTTTAACGGGTGTAGATGCATGTTTTTGCGGTTATAGAGTGCACCGTGGTAAATGTCCGTTTCAAGAAAGTGGGGGATGTCGTTTTTGTTCAGCAACTGGACCTGATCACCTAAGCCACGCTTGTGCGCTTCTTCAAAGCTCGCTTGCAGCTCAGCCATATGGCTGGGTTTATAGGCGGCGTGAAGGTGTCCAAATTTTAGATCACAGTCGATGCTGTATTTCGCGGTACGCTGTTTGATAATATCGTGCCCGCGCCAGCGCAGATTCCATATAAAATCGTCAACTTCACTACCCAGCTGTTTGTGCATTTGTTTGCGCATGGCACCGTCACCAGCCAAGCTGCCAGTAACTTGCCCGCCGTTACGGCCAGTTGCTCCCCAAGCTACTTTGTTGGCTTCTATCACAACAACCTTATAACCTCGCTCAGCCAGTTCCAAGGCTGTATTCACGCCGGTAAAGCCTCCGCCCACAACAGCCACATCAGCCTCTTCAGTTCCAAGCAGTTCAGGGTAATCGCTATCTTGCTTAACCGTAGCGGTGTAGTAAGCATTAACACGTGGCTCTTT
>CBFHKY010000024.1:0-2150 GCA_965656525.1 Pseudomaricurvus sp.
GTTATCAACGACATTCTGAACTGGGAAACCAAAAAAGAAACGGTTCACGAACTGTTTTTGGTTCGTGTAGTAGGCGATGGCCCAGTGCTTGAACTCCCTGCAGGGGATTTGCGCATGGCGGCTGGCTTTGAAGTGAACCAAGATCGCGTGCGCACTCGTGCTGGTACGGGCAATATTGGTAGCCTGTCCGATACTGATCACAGTCGGTCTAGTCGTGACAACACATCCTTCTTTGCGGAAGTGCATATTCCTGTGTTGGATAACTTGGAACTGTCTGCGTCAATGCGACACGATGACTACAGCGACTTCGGCAAGACGACTAACCCGCAGGTCGGTTTTAACTTTACCCCGACCAATTGGTTGCGCGTCTATGGCCACTGGGGTGAATCCTTCAATGCTCCAACCACCTTGGACACTCTAGCGTTTGCCACAGGCCGAGGTGCCAGCCAAACCTCTGCTCAAGTATTAGACGCTGATGTTTACAATGAGTGGGATGGTCGGGGTACTCTAACGGTGCCGACTGAAGGAACTAAGCCTGGCGTGGCGCCGCAAACTGCGACTTCATGGGCGATGGGTTTTGATCTAACACCCGTCGAAGGGCTGATGATTAAGGCCAACTACTACGAAATCGATTTCACAGACATCATCGGTGGACTCTCTGTTCCTAGTGATCAGATCCGTCGTGATTTTCCTGACAAGTTCATCTGGGGGCCAGATGCGCAAGCATGGGCAGAGTATCTGAGTCAGATTCAAAACCCCGAAGCCTTTGATGGTGTCGTCGATCCGAATGACCCCAGCGCAACAGTGGCCTATATCTTTGACCGTCGCGTCACTAATTTCGGTGAAGCGGCTATGAAGGGTGTCGACTTCGGTGTGCGTTACGTCCACGATACTGATTTCGGTACGATGGATTATGGGATAACCGGTAACCACCAGATTGAATTTGAACTGGAGGAAGGCGGTGTAGCTAGCGACAGTCTTGAGTTCGCTGCAGATCTTACGGCTCAGGGTACAGTTGGTTGGGCACGCGACAATATGCGCGCCAAGTTAACAGTAAACTACACGGATAGCTTCAAAACAGACGATGCAAGCAATCAAAGTAAAGTCGATGCCTTTGTGGTTACAAACCTGTTCTTCGGTTACGACTTTCAGGGCGGCGATTTAACTGAGGGCTTGTCATTGCGTTTTAATATCGACAACGTATTTGATGAAGATCCACCGGAGTATCGTTATAACAGCGTCAACGAGGATAAAGTTAGTGGCTTCACCCTCGGCCGTATGTATAAAGTCGGGATTAGTAAGTCTTTTTACTAAGCAACGGTAAGATAAGCACACGGTAAGAACCCTACAAAAAGGGCAGCCATTTGGCTGCCCTTTTTCTTAACCCTAATCACTGTATCGCAACACCTACGAAATTCTCAGTCCCCATAGACAACATTTCAACCCGCTGGTTGTTCGGACGGCTGCTGTGCATCAACGGCATGTCGTTATAGGTAGGCCGGGCAATGCCGATCATCGCTTTCCCAAAAGCCAACGAACGTTCTTGTATAAACAGTGTTCAGGGCACGAAAACAACTAGATTGGTAAAAATCATTGAGCCAGCCTACCAACGCTACCGCGTTGCACCACAGTAAAATCGAGCAGTGCGTGACGACGCTCCCCCTCATTCCCTGTACGACGCGCGCGAATTTCGCTGACCAGCAGATCAACCGCTAGTCGCGACATTTCCTCAATGGGTTGATGGATGGTTGTGAGTTCAGGCCAGATAGTTGTGGCAAGCGCAGTATCATCAAACCCGCAAACCGACAGCTCACGGGGTACATCCAACCCCCGACGGTGAGCCACGGAAACAGTGGCAGCGGCCATATCATCATTACTGGCAAATACTGCGGTGGGTGGATGGGGGTTTTGCAGCAGCTTTTCGGCAGCACTCAAACCGGATGAGTAACTGTAGTCACCTTCAGCGATCAGCGCTTCATCCAATGCTAGGCCAGCCTCTTTCATGACATCGCGGAATCCTACAAGACGTCGCTCGCTGGACCTTTGATTCGAATCGCCGGTGATAAACCCGATGCGGTGGTGACCAAGATCAATCAGGTGCCTAGTCATAGCAGCAGCGGCAGCATAGTCGTCAATCGCTACCACTGACG
>CBFHKY010000024.1:2249-10688 GCA_965656525.1 Pseudomaricurvus sp.
TGCGGTGGTGACCAAGATCAATCAGGTGCCTAGTCATAGCAGCAGCGGCAGCATAGTCGTCAATCGCTACCACTGACGCCACCGAGCAGGGCTTGCTTCCCGCCACCACAGCGCCAGACACATTATTCGATTCCAGCACCGCGAGCACCTCGGCGGAGTCCGAAAGCGGCGGCGACAACAGCAACCCGTCAACCCTACGTTCAATCAGACGCCGGGCGGCATCTACCGCATCTTCGGCCCGCTCACTGACTTCGACCACAAACTGCACATTAAGTCGACTGGCTTGGTGCAGGCCACCTAACAGGAACTCACTCAAATAAGCCGGGCTGGGATTACTATAAAGCAAGCCAATCGTTATCTGGCCACCAGCAGCTAAACTGCGAGCCGCGACATTGGGCGCATAGCCTAGGGTCGCCACAGCCTGCTCCACCTTTTGACGGGTAGCAGGCCGCACATTGGATTCGCCATTGATAACCCGCGATACTGTCATCGGCGATACTTCAGCAAGGCGCGCCACATCACTGATGGTGATTGCCTGTCGTTGGGGTGTTTTTCTCGGTTTCAAGGATTCAAACCCTTAGCCTATTCCACTTATGGGCGGCATATATTAAAGGATAGACCTACAAAACTGCCAGCTCCAAACACTGCAGGGCTACAGGTATTGGTTAATCAGGTTTTCCAGCCGCTCCTGACGCCCGCTGCGTCGCTCGGGCTCTCCCGCCTCGGCCGCTAGGTTGCGCAGTTCCGCCAGCCCCAGTTCACCGTTCTCGAAGGCTTTACCTGCCCCACTGTCGTAACTGCTATAGCGAGCATCTCGGCCACTGATGATGTCGGTTTCGTCAATCAATCGTTGGGCGACTTCCAGTCCACGGGCGAAGGTGTCCATGCCGCCGATATGACCGATAAATATATCATCCATGTCAACCGACTCACGGCGAGTTTTAGCATCGAAGTTGAAACCACCGGACTTGAAACCGCCATCTTCAAGGATAACCAACATCGCACCTACCGCGTCGTATAAGTCAGTGGGGAACTGGTCCGTATCCCAGCCATTCTGGGGATCACCCCGGTTGGCATCGACACTGCCCAGTAACCCGGCATCAGTACACATGCGCAGCTCATGAGAAAAAGCATGGCCGGCCAGGGTGGCGTGGTTGGCCTCGACATTGACCTTGAAATCGCCCGCCAAGCCGTAGTGCCGCAGGAAGCCAATAACGGTCTGCGCGTCAAAGTCGTACTGGTGTTTGGTCGGCTCCATCGGTTTGGGCTCAATTAAAAACGTGCCTTTGAAGCCAATGCGGCGACCGTAATCACGGGCTGTACTCAGGAAGCGCGCCAGATGATCCAGCTCACGTCGAGTGTTGGTATTCAGCAGCGAGGCATAACCTTCTCGCCCGCCCCAAAACACGTAATTTTCACCGCCCAATTGCACTGTGGCATCCAGTGCAGCTTTTACCTGAGCGGCAGCATGGGTTAAAACCGCAAAATCCGGGTTGGTGGCAGCACCGTTCATGTAACGCGGGTGGCCGAACAGGTTGGCCGTGCCCCATAGCAATTTCATACCGGTGGCCTGTTGCCGCTCCTGAGCCAGGTCTACCAAGGTCTGCAGATTCTTCTCGGACTCAGCGACACTGCCACCTTCCGGGGCCATGTCACGGTCGTGAAAACAGTAGTAAGGCACATCCAGTTTGGTGAAAAACTCAAACGCCGCATCCATTCGCTGACGCGCGGCCTGCATTGGGTTGCTGGCTTCATCCCAGGCGAACACTTGCGTATCAACGCCAAAGGGGTCCGAGCCTTTGCCACAGAAAGTGTGCCAGTAGCAGGCGGCGAAGCGCAGGTGCTCTTCCATCGTACGACTGCCGATCACTTTGTCGGCCTGATAAAACTTGAACGCCAGCGGGTTATCTGACTCACGTCCTTCAAAGGGAATTTTACCGATACCCGGAAAATATTCACGGTCGCCGGTATACAAGGATCTGCTCATAGAAAGCCTCATTGAAACAGTGGTTGAACCAGCGATAGGTAACGCTGGTATTGTTGATAGGCATCGGCGTACTGAAGGTGCCTTTCAGGATTTGGTAATGCAGTTGCCGACATATCGCATTGCACGTGATCATCAATCAAATTGGCCGCAACCTGGCTATCGACTAAGCCTTGCTCGGTAATCAATGCGTTTAACGCAGCACCAAGAGCCGCACCTTCATCCAGCTTCGGTAGCTGTACCGGCAGGTTAAAAACATCGGCAATCATTTGTCGCCAGTAGGGATTGCGCGAGCCACCACCGGTCAGGCGAATTTCGTTAAAGTGACAACCAACTCGCTCAAAAGCATCCAGGCCGCCGCGCAGCCCAAACACTGCTGCCTCCATTGACGCCTGCAGAATATTGGCCCGGTTATTGTTATTCATGGTCAGCCCCATAATGCAGCCACGACCATTGGGTAGATTGGGGGTTCGTTCACCGTTATAAAACGGCAATACCACGACACCATTAGCACCTGGAGCCGATTGCAGCAGCAGTGTATCGACACCGTCGAAATCTAACTGGAACAGTTCACGTGCCTGCTCGGTGGCCACTGTGCAATTCATCGTGCACAGCAGTGGCAACCAGCCACCACTGGAGGAACAAAATGCAGCCAACTCGCCCCCAGTATCGATGCAGGGCTCATCCGCATAAGCAAACAAAGTCCCCGATGTTCCCAGGCTGACACTGAGGCGACCGGCGCGAACATTGCCAGTCCCCAGAGCGGCCATCATGTTGTCACCTCCCCCGCAAGCGACCGGAATACCCGTAGGAAGGCCAAGTTCAGCGGCACACGGCGCCCGCAATTCCCCACCCGCTTCGCCCGGCTCCAGCAATGGCGGTAAGCAACTGCTCAAATCCCGTTCTGGGTCCAGCGCGGCAACCATGCCGCTGTGCCACTGTCGTTGCCGAATGTCCAGCAAGCCCGTCCCAGAAGCATCGCCGCACTCCATAAACCGCTCACCGGTGAGGTAATAATTCAGATAATCATGAGGCAGCATTACTGTAGCCAGCGCAGCATAGGCGTCGGGGCGGTGTTTTTTCAGCCACAGAATTTTGGAGGCGGTATAACCCGGCAGGATGGGATTGCCCACTTCGGCGATGCAGCGCTCGACACCACCAAAACGCTCGGTGATTTCATCGCATTCGGCTACCGTGGCGGTATCGCACCACAGCTTAACCGGTGCCAGCACCTCTCCCCGGCTATCCACTGGCACGAAACCATGTTGCTGACCCGAAACACCGAGCGCTACTACACCGCTGCGCAGTTCTAGAGGCAGTTTGCCAACTGCCGAGCGAAGCGCTTTAAGCCACCATGAGGCCTGCTGCTCACGGGCACCATCATCGCGACTGTCAAGTTTTAAGGGAGAAGAAGCCCTGGCGGCAATGCACCGATTTTCGGCATCGTAAATCAGCGCCTTCAAGCTCTGAGTGCCAAGGTCGATACCCAAGTAGTAGCTCATGCGCTATTCAGCCCCCCGAGTCGTGTATGAGTTGAAAAAGGCGGAGAGATTCAGACATCATCCCTGCATTGCCTCCAGCTCCATACCCTTAGTTTCATGAACCATCACCAGCACAAAGGCGATAGAGGCAATAGCGCTCAAAGCATAAAAACCGTATGCACCAACTAAGCCGACGCCCGCCAGTAGCAACGGGAACGTCATGGTAATCGCAAAATTGGTGACCCACTGTACTAGGCCACAGACCGCCAGGCCCGAGCCTCGAATTTGATTGGGAAACATTTCGCCCAACATCACCCACATTACCGGCCCCCAAGACAGGTTAAACATAAAGACGTAGGCATTAGCGGCGATTAAGGCGACTTGCCCTTCGGTTTGCCCCAATTGCAGCCCGCCACTCGCGCCAGTTTCGGCACCGGAAAATACTGCTGCCAGAACGCCCAGCGTGATAGCCATACCGACCGACCCGATCAATAGCAGTGGGCGTCGGCCAATACGATCAACAACCGCAATAGTGACAATACAGGCGGCAATACTGACCGCACCGGAGATCACATTGATCAATAAAGCGTCACTCTCCGAAAAGCCCACCGACTGCCACAGCACTGCGCCGTAGTAAAAAACCACATTGATGCCCACCAATTGCTGTAGCGAGGCCAATCCGATGCCCACCCATACCAAGCGGCGCAGACGCCCGGTCTGCGTGTCGATCAGATCCGTCATTTTGGTGCGGTGGTCGCTGGTGATAGAGGCATCAATCTCTGCCAGTTTCGATTCCACCGCTACCTCACCGAACAAGCGCGACAAAACGTTGCGCGCACTATCCAATTTCGCACTCAGCACTAGATAACGAGGGCTTTCCGGAATACCCAACAGCGCAAGGAAGAAGATGCTCGCCGGTATCAGCTCCATCCAAAACATCCAGCGCCAGGCCTCAAAACCCATCCACAACTCGACGACTGCGGTACCTGCCAGCCCAGCCAATAAATAATTGCTGAGAAATGCGATAAACAGACCCGTAATAATCGCCACCTGTTGCACACTCGCCATCGCACCACGGTAGCGTGCTGGCGTTACCTCACTGATATACGCGGGCGCCAACACACTGGCAGCTCCGACCGCCAGGCCACCCAAAATGCGGTACAACACGAACTCCAACGAACCAGAGGAAATACCGGAACCCCAAGCACTGACAATAAACAGTACCGAGGCTACCTGTAGCAAAAGCCGGCGGCCGTAGTGATCCGCTAAACGCCCCGCGAAGAAAGCACCCACAGCACAACCCAGCAGCATCGAGGCGACATTGAACCCCGTGCCGGCAGAGTCCGACTGAAAGGCGGCTTGTAAGCCACCCACCGTGCCGTTGATGACGCCACTATCGAAGCCGAATAGAAAACCGCCAAGCGTTGCTATCACGCTAATAACGATGATAAAACCGTTGTTATCGCTAGCAGAGGCATCTGCTAACGCGTTGCTTGAATGACTCATGATGATTTGCCTATTTATTATTGTTTTGTTGTTGCACTAGGTCTATTTAAAGGCGTCTATGCTGCACACATAACCATGGATAAGATGCCATGACTAAAATGCTTGATTGCCGATCTGAATCTGGCTACCCTTTGCAATGGTAGCGCTAACATATCCATTAAAATCAATACTGTCAACGCCGTAATAGACACCAGTCATTGCCATCAATCAGCCTCAAGCAAGTCTGAGCAGAGCGAGATAAGTCGCCCTATAATAACGCCAGAGAGCTTTTGAATAATCCTAAGAAAAGAGTGTTCCCAATGAATAAAATCAGCAGAAGAAGCTTTGTTGTTAAAAGTGCAACCATCGCAGCCCTCGGTGGCCTGACCCAGTTTGGCTGTGTAGCCAACCCTTTTAGCTTCACCCCTCAGGGCCGCAATTCCAGTTTTCGCCCTGGACAGTTATGGCTTGACACCGAGGGCAAGCCCATTCAAGCCCATGCCGGGTCCGTGATTGCGGTGGGTGATACCTTCTATTGGTACGGTGAGAACAAGGAATTCACCGATGGCACCAGCGATATTGAAAGTTGGGGAATTCGCTTTTATTCCTCTAAAGATTTGTACAACTGGACAGACCTGGGGCCACTGATTGCGCCTGACCAGGATGACCCCACCTCGCCGCTCAGCCCTACGGTGTTTCCTGAGCGGCCACACATTCTGTACAACGAAAAAACTGGTAAATATGTCTGCTGGTTGAAGATCCGCGGGATGACCAAAAAGCAGTTCCGTACCGTGATGGTGGCCGATGAGATTACCGGTCCGTGGACAATGGTGCATCGGGAGTTGCGTCCTGCCGGATTGCCCGCCGGTGATTTTGATCTAGTGCAGGATCCTGATACCGGTAAGGTGTATATGTATTTTGAGCACGACCACAAGGACATCGTCTGTATCGAACTGACCGACGACTATCTCAACGTCAAACCTGATCACTACACCACGCATCTGCCGGGTAAAGGGCCTGAGACCCGCGAAGCCCCAGCTTGCTTCTGGTATGAAGGTAAGCTCTATTTGACTAGCTCCGGTATGACGGGTTATTTCCCCAACCCATCGAGAGTGGCAGTGAGTGACGGTCCTCATGAGCCTTTTACTGACTTGGGCCTGTTGCATGTCAACGATCAAACGGAAACCTCCTTCGGTTCGCAGATCAGTGATATTTTTAAAGTCCCCGGCAAAAAAGACCTGTATATCGCCATGGCCGATCGTTGGCGCCCGGATTTCTGGGATCTCCCCGAGTTTCAAAGTGGCGAAATGTCGCGACTGGCGCGCAGTGGTATCACCAAAGCTACCGCCAGTCCGCGCCAGCCCATCACCGCCGAAGAGCGTGAAGTACTCTCCAAGGTAATGACCTTGCACAAGGTGAATACCTCTGTCTCCCGCTATGTCTGGTTACCGATTACCTTTAACAATGGTCACCCACAGATCGAGTGGCGCGCCGATTGGTCGCTGGATGATTTCCCCGATCAGGAAAGTTGACACGGATTACGGAAGCACATCAGTCCAGCCGCCCCGAGCAACAGGTATTGCGCACACAAGTTCAGAAGGAACAGCAAATGCAAATAAAAGCCCTTTCAGCCACCATCGCCCTTTATAGCACCTTCTTTTTAACATCGCAGCCGCAAGCGCAGGAGCTGCCACAACTGGGGGCCAGCCCTATCGATGAGGTTGTGTCAGCCATGACCTTGGAGGAAAAGGCGAGACTGGTCATCGGATACCTTCCTGCCTTAAGTAAAGTGGATCGAAGAAAGATGGATTTTTCTGTCCTGGACTTCGATTATCCAGGGCTTGGATTTGCAATAGGCCAGGTTGACCGACTTGGCATTCCCGCGACCATCGTCAGTGACGGCTCGTACGGGCTGAAAAAGTATATTAAAAACCCGGACGGAAGATGGGGAACGACAGCATTCCCCATTCCAATTCTTGTGTCTTCCAGCTGGGATACCGAACTGGCAAATACTGTCGGCGCAGCGTACGGCAATGAGGGTAAGGAATATGGCGTGGACGCGCTGTTGGGGCCGGCCATGAACATTCAACGAGACCCCCTTCTCGGTCGTAACTTTGAGTACTACTCCGAAGACCCGCTGCTATCTGGGAAAATAGCAGCAGCCACCATCAGGGGTATACAAAGCAACAATGTCGGCACGGTTATCAAACACTTCGTTGCCAACAATCAAGAAACGAACCGACAAGCGAACGATTCACGGCTCACCACGCGCGCACTGCGCGAGATTTACCTCAGGGGGTTTGAGATTGCTGTGAAGGAAGCGCAACCATGGATGATCATGACTTCCTACAATAAGGTCAACGGCACCTATACCTCCGAACGCCGTGATCTGCTGATTGATCTGGTTAGAGGAGAATGGGAGTTTGATGGCGTGTTTATGACCGATTTTAACGGTACCGGCTGGTCTCCCTGGCAGATTGCCGCAGGGAATGATTTGATCATGCCCGGTACCACCTATCATCGACAAAACATCATCGACGCGGTTAATGATGGGTCCCTAGACGAAGACGCTCTCGACTTCTCGACAGCCAATTTACTTCGCTATATTGTTAAAACCAATGAGTTCAAGGGTTACGACTATAGCCGCTCTCCAGATATGAAGAGCCATGCTCAGATAGCTCGAACAGCCGCTGCCGAGAGTTTTGTGCTGCTCAAAAATGACGGCGCGTTGCCGCTCGCCTCAGAAGCCAAACCGGCGCTGTTTGGCATCTCTTCTTACAAGCTCAATACATCAGGTATCGGATCCGGGAATGTTCGTAGTGATTATGTCGTGAACCTGTCAGATGCTATCTCAGAGCTGGACAGCAACACGTCTGATTTTTACACCGCCTATATCAAAGAGGTGATCGATAAGACACCGAAATCGAATCGTAAGTTCTTTGGCAACATAGAGCCGGAGTTCGTCGAACAGAAACTCACGGAACAGATAATAAAAGCCTCAGCCAAAGAAGCTGATATGGCCATTGTAACGATCGGTCGAAATGCCGGTGAAGGCTCTGATCGCAAGCCGGAGAAAGGCGACTGGCTGTTGACCGACACTGAAATCAGCATGCTGAAGAAAGTGTCTGACGTCTTCCACGCAGAGAATAAAAAGGTGGTGGTCTTACTCAATGTTGATGGTGTCGTTGAGACCGCCAGCTGGAAGGAAATGGTGGATGGTATTATGTTGGTCTGGCTTCCTGGTCAGGAGGGTGGCAACGCTATTGCCGATGTTTTGACCGGCAAAGTGAGTCCATCCGGAAAGCTGCCTATCACCTTCCCCAACAGCTATTTCGATACGCCGACTCACCCCAACTTCCCTTATAATTATGTGCCTCCGAGCGATAAGGGGGTCGTTGACTACGCCGCCACCATGCGTGACACCTACGAGAACGGCAAATCAATGCGCCAAGAAACGCCGCAAAGCGAGTGGGTGAAGAATGTCGATTA
>CBFHKY010000024.1:10788-45040 GCA_965656525.1 Pseudomaricurvus sp.
AAGACTCAAGTGCTCGCGCCGAGGGAAAAGCAGTTTATAACGATGGTGTTCAACAAAAAGGATCTGGCACGATATGACAGTTCTCGGTCTGCATGGATACTCGATGCCGGAAAATACGTGATTTCCAGCGCTTCCTCATCTAGGGATCGTCGTGCGCATACGACGATTGTCGTACAAGAAGAGCTATTGCTGGAAAAAACCACCAACACAGTTCAACCAGAAGATCCATTGCATGTCATCAAACCCTGCATTGATCAATCTGAGAAAACAATTGAGTGTACTTAAGAACGCTAAACCTTCAGACCGATGATCATCTGAACATCTGAACATCTGAACATCATTAACCGCAGCATCAGCTATTTGCCAAGTAAAATACCACAAGAAGCGCCGGCCTGTTTCGGCGCTAGTCTGGTGTTAGTCGTCGGCTAAGGTTGTGCTAGGAGGTTACCGCTACTGATTACGCCTATGGCAGGCTTTTTTATCGAACAGGGAGTGCTCATTTATTAATTACTGCTACCGCTATTACTATCATCCGGTTTGGTATAGATAGATTCGCGCCATCGGAGCTGTGATGAAAGCGATGCTAATCGGCATGAGATAACCGCCCTTAAGCGAATGGCTTCAGCGACCATTCGCTAAGCCATTCGATCGGTGAGCAGACATACCGCTCGTGGTGCTTGTTTATTGCTTAAACTGCGCGTTCCGAGCGGTTTCGATATCTTCAACAATCGGTTCCCGAATCAACGCCCAATGAAACAAGTTGTTCTCAACCCGCTGGTTGTTCGGGCGGTTGTTGTGCATCAACGGCATGTCTTTATAAATAGGGCGTGAAATAGCAATCACTTCATCCCAGAAACTCAAAGACTGTTGAAGGTAATCAATGGCTGCTTGTTTATTGGCTGTTTCACCTGTGGTGTAAAACGTTTCTAATGCGACAGCGCCACGCAACTTATCGGCATAATAAAGCCCTAAGTTGGCCCAAATTTTCACATCAGCTACTTCATGCATCAAAGATGAGTCACTGGCCGTATCGATAGATTTAACGGCGAGCAGTGCTTTTTGCGCATCGGATTCCATTCGATCCGCCAGAACCAAGGGGGTCACGGTGTCATCATCAAATGTATTGCCCGATTGCTGCTGCGCGACAAAATCCTTCACTGACAGCCAGCTGTCTTTTAACGTCGGCTGAAGAATTAATCGCTCTACAGACATGGGCTCCATACCATCGTCAGACATAACCATCATGCCCTCACCGTAGATGGTAAAGTCCCAAGTAAAATCAGTCGCCGTAGCAAAACTCAATTGTGTTTCAGATGCAAATTTATAGGCATCCAATAAAGGTTTCGCAGTATCACCATAGCGGCGCACAAACTCATCCTCAAACACACGGTCAGGTGTTTGAGGGTTATAAAGCAAGCGACCCCACAATTTGTAAAACAACCACTGACGCTCAAAGGCGTAAGTCCAATCTACCGGTTTATCAATTGCGGTAAAGTAGTCCTTGGCAGGGATATAACTCTCCGAGCCGACAAAATAGCCACCGACATAATCCTGATGGCTATTTAACGCTAAGTGTTTACGGATAAAATCGGCGTGCCCCCAACGCAAAGCAAAGAAATCTTCATTGCGTACCATCCAAGCTACTTTGTAGTTTTCTGGTGTGGGTTTGAAATACGTGTCTTTCAGTTCGCCGCCATGCACCTTGACCAGTTCAGGAGTGGAATGAGCGTGAGACCAGTTGAACTTGATTTCCATCCAAATAGGGCCATCAAATTGATTTCCCAGTTTTTCGATAGCATCACGAGTGAGTTCTTCGGTAGCTTTGTCCGTTGACCCGCCCTGCCCTAGGCCGGATGAGAAAGGCGCTCGGAAAATCATTTTTGTCGGACGATCCGCTGCCTGCATTCCCGCAATGATGGTGTCGTCCATCCAGTCCTGCCGCTCTTTCGGTGTCATGGCCCCCATTTGTTCTCCAAAGGAAAAACCAAAACCCGTCAGATTCGGATACTCCTCTAACACCTGAGTAACACTTTCTTTGGTGTAACGCTTAACAATCTCGCTGGTCTGTGCTTCCCCTTTGTAGTCTGCACGCCCCTTGTAATAAGGAAAGTAATTGGTGCCTTCTAAATCATGAGCATCTGCAAACTCTTTGCTTACCAGCACATTCCAGTTGACTAAATAAGTGTCGATACCGCGCTCTTTCGCCATTGCAAAAATGGCCTTGTAGAGCTTGCGCCATTCGGCCAATTCTTCGTCAGAAAAACGTGTTGCCTCTGGAAAGTTCTTGGCTTTAATCATGTAGGGGAAAGGATGCAGATTCCACAACGTCAGTGCGTTGTAGCGGTTTTCCGCCATCATATCCAAAAAGGCTTCCCAATATTCGGCATCTTTCACAGTGTCGTAGTGCAAGTCCAAGGCAGAACTGGAACGATAAGAATCCCAAGGCAGGTTATGCTTGAGCGCTCGAAACGGCAGTGCTGCTGCTTCCTTTTGCGGCTGGATTGAAGTGAGGGCCACACCATTGCGCAACTGCTCATTGACGGCGAGAGCCCCATAAATCAAGCCTCTCTTGTCACCCGCTTGTATGACAAGGCGATTTTTAGCGGGCGCAATGGAAAATGCTTCTGCTGCTAAATTTGCAACCACATCAAAACTGATCGTGAAGTCTCGCTTTTCCGGTTTGAATATAACGGAATATTCTTGCTCGCTGAGGGCGTCCGAGAGCACTTTCGCAGCATAAGCAATATCGCTCTGCGGTAATTCATGCTGTAAGTATACCGTTTTCGCAAAGACAGCACTTGGGCTCAAGAGAATGAGCAGAGCTACCTTTACTAGAACTGCGCTTATCGTTTTTCGTACAACCATTTCAGTAAGTCTCGCGATTAAAGATTCAAATTACAGTGTTTATTGTCATTCCTATGCCGAGAAATGATACTCAAAGTAAACTGTTTTCTTCGAAGCATTCCATCAAACAGCCCTTTAGAGTCATTATGCACATAAATTTTGAAAGACATGCTATAGCCGATGCTTTACTTTTTCCACTGTATTTCTGGCAACTTAATATTTGCTACAGGCCTTAGGTTCTCTGCGCTCTCAGCCAACGCAAGTTCGAGCCTCTGAAAACCCATCAATCGGCGCTCAGGAATACCGCCCGAGAAATCAGATACACCTGAGCCACAATTACAGTTGAGCCACAGTAGCCCTGCGCGTTTACCGGCATTACGAACCTTCACTGTGGCATTTTCTCCACTAACGTTCAGGTCAGCCATTTTAAGGCTGGTGTAACTGAGCCCAAGACCAAAGGCAAACATCGACATGAAATTATAGGATACAAACCCACAGCAACCGGTGTCAGCCTCATCAAGATAAGTGATTAGCAACAGATATTGAATGTAAAAAAGACAAAACCCATACCGACAATAATCGGCTACAGGACATGTAATGCTTTTGACATGAGGTATCGACGCCTTTCTCCGAGCTTTTTTCTAAGCAGAGTTCTTTCTAAGTAAAGTTCTTTCTAAGCAGAAGCTCACGGTGAGTTAAGGAGTCATAAACTAGACTGCCCCGTAGGCTGAAGTTACCTTCAACCTACGGGGCAGTAGGAAGACCCTAACGAATTACTCGCTCTGTTGATTCACCGCTTGGCGAGCGACATCAACATCTTTAGCCACCTGCGGGCGGATCAACGCCCAATGGAATGGGCTGTCAGGGTTGAGATTCTTGCTGCTACCGATCATGTGCGTTAACAACATATCACGATAAAGTGGACGGGTAATATCGATAACATTATCCCATTCAGCCAAGGCCTTTTCCAAGTGAGCAATGGCTTGAGTTTTATTGCTCTCACTGCCAGCTTGACGATACATCTGCAATTGCACACCGCCACGAATCTTCTCGGCGAGGTGCAGGCCCATGTGTGCCCATGTTTTCACATCAGCTACTTCATACATCAATGCAACACTGCCACTAGTATCAATTCCTTCGACAAGACGCAGTGCCTCCCTAGCATCCGACTCAAGCTGTTTCGCCAGAATCGGTGGCGTTACTCGATCGGCACTAAATGTGATCCCTTTACGTTGAGCATCCACATAGTCGGCGATCGAAACATAGGCGGGATCCAGTACTGGGCGCTCGATCAAGCGATCCACCGAAATGTAATCCATGGTGCGATCGCCGAGGGCCAGCATGCCTTCGCTATACAAGGTATGATCCCAAGTCGCATTGAACAACGACGCTAAACGCAGTGGGGTCGATGAAGCAAGTTCAAAGGCACGCAGCAAGTTTTGACCTTCGGCTCCGTAGCGACTGACGAATTCTTCTGTAAATACGGAATCCGGTGTTTCAGGGTTATAGAGTAGACGGCCCCAAAGTTTGTAGAACAACCACTGGCGCTCAAAGGCAAACTCCCAATCGACACCTTTTTCAACCGCGGTAAAGTAATCCAGTGCGGGAATGTAGGTTTCACTGCCAACAAAATACCCGCCCATATAAGTTTCGCTACCATTTAAACGAATATGTTCGCGGATAAAAGAAGGTACCCCCCAGCGCAGTGCATGGAAATCCTCGTTCCGAACAATCCAAGTAAACTTATAGTTTTCTGGCTCTGGCTTGAAGTAAGTATCGTGTAGGTCTCCGCCGTGCACCCGAACAAAGGTGGGGGTTGAATGACCATGAGACCAGTTGTATTTACCCGCCAACCAGATTGGACCATCAACATAATCAATGGATTCCAAAGTGTTCCTGACCAGCTCTTCAGTATCCACACTGGTGGAGCCATCCATGGATTTACCAGCCGATGATGGCACTTTGTGAATCAATTTTACGGGGCGATCGACACTTTTAATGGCAGCCAAATAGGTTTCTTTAAGCCATGCATCTCGCTGCTCTGGCATCCATCCGCCCATGCCTTCGGAATGCGAAAGGCCCAAACCTGTCAGATTGGGGTATTCTTCCAGCACCTGAATAATACTTTCACGCACATAGCGCTTAATCAGTTCAGAGCCATCAGCTTTGGTGTTGTAATAAGGATAAGTGTTTACCTGTCCAACATTGTGAGCTTCTACAAACTCTTTACTGACAAAGATGTTCCAAGGCACAAGGTAGGTATCGATGCCACGCTCTTTGGCCATACGGAAAATACCACGATGTAGCTTGCGCCACTTTTTCATTTCTCTGGCGGAAAAAGGGCTCGCCTCAGGGAAGTTATGCGATTCCACCATATACACCCAGGGATGCAGGTTCCACAGCGTAAGGGCGTTAAAACGATTCTCCACCATCATATCGAGGAAAGCTTCCCAGTAGTCTAGGTCGCGAGTGGTTTCGTAATGTTGATCCAACGCTTTACTTGGGCGATAACTATCCCAAGGAAAGTTATGTTTGATAGCGCGAAACTGAAGGTGAGGCTCTTCGGATACGGCTTTTATGGCATCCAACTTGGTGCCTTTTTCCAGTTCATCAACCAGTGCCAGTGCACCGTAAATCATACCGCGTTCATCACCACCATAAACGGAGAGAATGCGACCCTCGGGTATGATGGAAAACGCTTCTTTCTTCAAGGTGAAATCATTGACAGCAAGACTGATTAAGTAGTCATAATCATTTGCTGAATTTACCAGTGTATAGCCCTGTTCTTGCAGCGCACTCGCCAATTTGCCCGAAGCGTATTGAGCTTGCGGCAGCTCCTTATTGCTGACGATGTAAACATTCTGCGCAAAGGCGCCAGTACTGATCAATAGTAATACACTTATTGACGTAACCCATGTCGATAGCTTTTTCGGCCACGCCCTAACTTTGGTACCCATCATGATATTCCCTGTATAAAACCTGTCTTATTGAACACTTGTTTTATTGAACACTACGCGACAGTGTAGCATCAAGCTGTGCCGCAACAGGCACAGCTTGATGCTACAAGTCAGATTACTGAATCGGCTCAAGTACGATCAGTTCAAGAGCATTAGGCGTCAAACTAACCGGAACGCGGTAACCTTTACCTAGCTCAACAATTGATTCCGAAACCATTTGTAAATTGGCTGTTTCAGGGTCGGCCCAATAGTTGCTGATTTCAGCATCAACACGGTAAACGCGCTGGCTTACTTTCTTGTTCCGCAGGTTTTTTGGCAGATCCTTCATGTCGACAGTAACCGTATGAGAATCACTATTGGTGCTTTGATAGTTCCACAGCATCACTGCCGCGCCATATTCATCTTTAGTGGCGATGGCATAGACACCAAGACCGTCTTTCAGCGTAGATGAAACAGCTTCAACGCGCTCATCCTTCAGCTTCGACATCATCAACAAAGCATTACCGTAAGGGGTAAAGATATTGGTGGGTAAATCATCGGCATTCTCACTCCCTCGGACCGCAATGTGTTTACCGTCACGGGCGCGCGAGATTAACTGATCCTTACGCTCCTCACCGGAATGGCGAACAACCCAATTGAACGGGTACGTATTGGGCTGCTCCATATACCAATAATGCAAAGAAGGCACACCGGCCGCACCGATGAGATAATCAGGGCGCGGATCATCTTTGGTATCGTACGAAGGGCCAGGGTAGATGCCCGTTTCGGTAATGAAAGCAGGAATATTGGTATCGAGCCCGCGACTTTCTAGGGCAGCATTCAACAATTCACGCTCGCTGGCAACTTCGCTGGGGTTGCCTTTGTAGAAATGAAATGCGCGTGGTCCACCGCTGTCGCCAGTCCCTTCTGGGAATCGGCCGTAGGCGTGCCACGATAGAAAATCGAGTTTTTTATCGGGCGAAGTATCCGCCGCATAGCGATCAAGGAAGGCGTACATCCAAGTTTCGTTGTACTGCATGTAACCTGGGCCACCAAGCTCCAACGGTACCTGAGGCTGAAGCTCGCGATTGATTTCATTCACGGCTTCATAATAAACCTTGTAGTAATCGTACAGGCCTGCAGGTGTAACGTTCTTGGCCAGATTATGATCGGGTTCGTTAAACGCTTCGACGTAGCGAATTCGTGGGAAACGAGCCTTTAGATCCGTCATGATTCGTTTAATGATCGGTTTAATATCAGCAGGACTTCGACCCATATCGCGCACAGAGATGCGAGTATCCATAACCATCAGCAGCTCGTCTGACACTAGGCTGGCATCGGCCAGATAGTCATCCAAGCCGGAATAATCGTAAGTATCCGTTTTCGGGTCGTGAATACGCTCGGCATCAACCCAAACTTTGTAGATTTCACCGTGTAGTCCCTGTTCATTCAAGAACCGAATGTCGGCATCGCGCTGTGGCTGCCAGCGGTTCCAGCGGGTGAAATTGTTATAGCGCTCTGGATGCAGGAAATCCCCGCGAGACTGACTGAAATTGACAGTCACGTTGTCCTTTGAGTCTAAAGCCGGAGGTGTGACTTGACAGCCGGCAATGCCTAACGTCAAAGCAAAAGCCGTCAGTGCTGACGATGCTTTTTTAGTAACAGAGCAAATACGCATATTGGTTTTCCTCAATAATTAAACATGAAATTGGCTTGGCACCGTAATAAATCCGCCTGAAAGCATTAAGCTCTAAAGCCTTTTAGCAGCTATTTTTTATGTCATATAAAAAAGTGGAGCGTACAATACAGCAGTTAGCTGAAATCAAGCTGAAATTGAACCGACACGTGTTGAAAACCTTTATGCGTACGCCTAACGGCAACGGCTATCTTTCTATCCCCCTCTAGCTTTTACCATCACCAGATACGCACGCCGCTGTTAGCGGCCGTAATACAAGTAATGACAATTTTAAAGGGTATTTTTCATTATTATATTTACCCTCATATGGTTATTATTTTTTATGCTTATTAATTTCGACTTTATTATTCAAGCGGCTAAAATCACATGATTGATTCATTGTCTTAAAATTGAAAACTATTCATCAGACCCTATTTTTTTCAGTTCATTATCAATAACTTTCAAATTCTCTTTGGATAACTCTCCGCTTTTGTCATAAGCACTAATGTACCCCAAAGTCAGATTTGATGCCGCCGTTGAGAACTGTGAATTTTCAAGAGTCTGAGGGATATGCTTTTCTAATACTGAAAGAGCTTTAGGGTCTTCCAGCAAGACTCCGATCTTCGTTGTCGAAACTGAATAGGGGCCTTCAGCAAAAACCGAAGAACTTGTTAGAACTAACAATGAAGCGATTAACAGATTTTTCATAACACGCGATCCTAATTTATTATCATTATAATTATATAGTCTGAAAGAAGAGCTGAATCATCATCTTTATAATTCTCTGCTCAACAATTTCAGTACTACCTCGTATCTAAAATACAAACAACTCTGCTCTTAATGCAACGGAAAAGCCCATTGAACCTAATAGAGTTTAAGCTCAGCTATAGGAATCGAAAAATATAGACACATGGGATAACTCAACGAGAACTCAACATTAAGACTTAATATAAAACACCATCAACCTGAAATAAAACTGAATCTATAAGGTAATTTTACCGCTAACCTTAATATCGAAAGGTATAGCCCATTTTAATCACAGCGTCTGTCGATGCACTTTCAAATCGATTGTCACGGTCTCTGTCTTCTAATGTATGATTCAATACAAAGAAAGCTTCTTGGCCCGTCTTAGGATTCCAAGATAATCGGCTATTTACACCCATGACTTCGGAAACCGTGTCGTACTGGATTAAGTTTTTCCAGGTTAAGCCCAATGCGAACGTGTAATCCACCTCCATCACGGCCAAACGGGTAATAAAATCCCCTTGTGGCAGTGTGATTTTATCCCAATCGTATTTTCCTGACATAGAAAATCTGGGTGATGGCTGCCAAGTCATATTGGTCACGATACGGTTACGGTCACCATCGTAAAATTCACCTCCGGTGTACTCGACTGAGCCATACACTTCCCTGAACCCACCAGTACCTAATTTTAGAGTCGCGGTATCAAAAGTATATTCCCCAGGTTGTATAACGATGTTGTTATGTTTTCCGCGATACACCACAAAAGGATTGTTGACGTTTTCTTCACTTCTTTTCAGCCGCAAACTAAAGCTGCCCTTGGTATTAGTCGCAAGCTCTAAAGCTCTCACAGTTGTTGCCGCAGACTGTAGGTCACCATCAATATAGTAGATACGTTCTGCATCCACACCAAAATACGCTGATTGAAACTGTTGCCCCAAACCTGTTCCAGCCAAAAATAACTTATAACCGATATCGGCATCGTAATCTCTGACACCTCGTCGATTCACAAAGCCCAGTGCTGGGTTGAAGTTCTCTTGTATTTCCCGAAACTGAACGGCACCTCTGAGACCTTCATTATTGGGAAAAGATAAACCCGCACCCATGGCTCTATCGTCACCCTTCAAGCCTTCGGTATCTGTTTGCTGATACCACAACTGGGCCTCCATGGCCTTCCCGCCAAGCAGGCGGCTGTTCGTGTAGAGAAAGTCTGTACCGATCAATGTATTGCTTAGGTTAGAGTTCGGATCACCACTTGTGACGATAACCCCAATACTGGACTCACTCAGTACATCCCGCTTAATACGTGAAACAAAAAGATCTGCAGCATCTACGGTCGGCTGTTCTGTTTGACGAACAGCCAAAGTACCAATACTCCAAGAACCCACACGCCCACTGAGTTTAGCGCCAACATCAATATCCACAGGCTCGCCGTTCACACCTAGGCCAATGCTTCGGGAAAAGAATGGCCGTCCATTTTGAGCGGTTGCACCCTGATGATTAACATTGTTGCCGCTTTGAATTCCACCAAAGGTAAATTGATCTGCATCGTTTAAGAAAAAATCCCGCTTTTCAGGAAAGAACAAACCAAACCGAGTTAAATTCACTTGGCGATCATCCACTTCTGTAGCGGAAAAGTCTGTATTAAAGGTTAAAGAGGCATTCAAAGATGGCGTCAGTCGATAATACATATCCAAAGAAGGTTCAAAGCTAACTTCGGACTCATTACTGGAGAAATTTTCATTCTGACTTAACGAGAAAGATGGTACTACGTCTAAGCCAATGCCTTGATTGATATCCTTTATGCCAGAAACGGTACCCACAATATTAGGGCCATAAGATCGGTTTCTAGAGACCCACAACACCTCTTCATCTTTACGTCTAATGGCTCGAGAAAAGTTTACCCCCCAGCTGTCTTGGGCCGGATCAAAGGATAAAGATTTAAAAGGAATGGCCATTTCAAACGACCAACCATCCTCGGTAATCTTTGAGGCGACATCCCAAATGGTGTTCCAATCGCTATTATAGCTTTCGGAATCCGTGTACAGCATGTCATGGCGTGCACCCAGTGCATTAGTTTCAAAGCGATACCCATTACGCCCAGCATTAAATGGATCAATAATCAATGTCACTCGATCATCATTAGGAAAACCAGCATTATGTTGCAAAACATTTGCCGATATATCGGCTGGGTTTTCTTCGTAGATTGTTCCAGAAAAGTAGAGAAAATCCTCATCGTAAAGCATTTTAACAACTGTTTTTTCAGAGGGGCTGTCACCATTGCCTGGTTTTATCTGGTGAAAATCGTCAACCGGTGTAGCTTTACTCCATATTGCTTCATCAAGAATACCGTCAATGACGGGGGGGGTATCAGTCCTTAATGCTGCCATATTTTTTGCAAGCACAGACTCAACCATTAATAAGTTTTGACTTAATAAAAACCCCAAAATAAGACTTAAACGCTTTTGAATCACCACTTCCAACCCCTTAACAATATTACGTACCTGTAGACTTCGCCGTATAGCCAATCCGTGTGATTGTAGCTCTTATTCAAGACTGAGTTTTAAGACCTAAAATCAGCCGACGTACTGATCAATGGTAGAGTTATCCCTTAAACGCTGGCATGGGACATACTTCTGGGTGTGACGCCCTATGACTTAAAAGCACAGTAAAATCGCTAAACCCTAACGGCTCATGTAAAAGTCATATCGACATCAACATTCTCAAGCCTAAACATAAACACAGGAAACTTAATTAAAACTGAAAAGGCTAACAAGAAAACCAATATCCTCATGGTAGGGTTACGCAATAACGGAGGCTGTAAAGGCAATTCACTTATGGTGGGATGAGCTACAAGAATAAAAGCAAGTTTGAAAAGGTTTATTTGAGGGGCAAAACAATCACAGGCGTTCTCAGTAGATAGCCGCGCCACTCAAACAGCTGGCGCAGCCATACACATTAGGGAAATACGAGAAATGGAGCTAAAGACGATAGGCAGCTCCCTAAGATCAAACCCCTAAAGAGGCTTAATCTTCACCTCACGAAATCTGATAGTGCCATTGCCCCATTGCAATCCAAGCGAGCCTTCACTGAACTGAGCGTCCTCCACATCCACTGTAGTTTTCCCATTCAGCGTTACCGTCAAACGCGAACCTTGCAGTACTATTTCATAAGTGTTCCAGCGACCACCAGCTTTCGGTGCGGGTGTGGGCACAGGTGCCACGTGTACAATACCACCTGTGCTATAGGTTGGATCTGGACGTTGATCGAAAATATTGGCTTCATAGCACGTCGTATCCTTAGGGGATTTCGCATCTTGACAGCGCATATAAATACCACTGTTGGCATCGTCGCTCACCCAAAACTCAATTCGTAGAGCGAAATCTTTGTAGGAGTCTTTGGTCATCAAAAAAGCGTATTGTTGCTGTTTATCTTGTGCTTCGACGCCTTGATCGCTCACAACCCATTTGGCATCACCTACTTTGGTAAAATTTTCTAGGCCTCCGTTGACATCCAATAAGGTTATCCAGTCTTGTTTTGACTCCGTAGACGCACAACCAAAGAGTGCGCTGCTTATCAATAAGACATACATCAAAGGCGTTAGCTTTTTCATCACAAAATTTCCTTTAAAAAACTGTTTTTAAAATTGCAAACTAAATGGCATTCATAAAAGCATTACTTAGCAACTGCGCAACATTATTTTGAAGTGTTAAGCTCTGAAACTCTAATAACATCAGTACAAATAACGTCGGTTACGATTTTACACATTCTACAGCTTTAAAACTGCTGTTTCTGGCGGTGTGGCAAGCACATCATCAATGACTCGGCAGATCAGAACGCCTTTTTTTCGACCTTTTGTATCAACTGGGTTGACTGTGCCAGAAGATAACCGAGGCCCAATATGAATCACAGTAACACCTTCACCATTGGCGTAAGTATTCAAATCGTGAGCAGAAGCACCGGGCAAGTACTCACACCAATGATTGTAAGCATGAATTGACCAATAACCGA
This sequence comes from Pseudomaricurvus sp., assembly GCA_965656525.1. GTDB lineage: Bacteria > Pseudomonadota > Gammaproteobacteria > Pseudomonadales > Cellvibrionaceae > Pseudomaricurvus. Next base: position 22,996 of record CBFHKY010000024.1, read on the forward strand.
TGAGATCAGCCGGCATGGTCACTTGCAAGACCTCATCATCCGCGAGATCAAAATACCCCAGAAAATAATCAGTATTGGGGTCTCCTTGAAGCGTTTGCTCAAGCCCTTCGACATCACCTCGAAACTGGTTTGGATACGAAGCGGCCTGTTGACTCCATGATATAAATTGACGAATGGAACCGATTGTCGTCTGGGTTACGCGGACCAGCGCTGCTTCGGAGCTTCCGCCCGTCAGCGCTAAGTCGGCGGAGGGAGTAGCCCCAAGCAACTGCAGTCTGGCGGGAACACCACTCTGGCTTCGGTGTAGCGTGCGGATCAGTAAAATACAGGCCTCAGGTTGTAGCGGCAATGCCAGTGGGCCATTAGCTGACGCACTGATATCAATCTGAAAGTTTCCATTTGCATCCCCAATGGATGCATCAATGGACACATACTCGGCTACTTCAAGCGAACCGGCTTCAGTGATGCGAAACAGCCCTACACCGACGCGCTCAGAACTATTCATGTGCCCTACTAACTGATACGTACGAGCGTGATCCAGTCCAGCATGCTGCATGATGTAGTCGGGATTGGGCGCACCCCGTGTAGGCAACGCACGATAGAGCCCTTGATCCTGTAGTAAGTGCCTCAGAAAACTGTCGTTTAGGCACGTTGTGAGTACCCGTGCCACATAGGCTTCGCCTTCCTCCGCGGTAGCGGCATCTGGCGCGATCTGACGTAACTCCTGACTCAGCGATTGCATGGCGCTGTGAAGCTCATCCCAACCTTTAGACATAATTTAACCCTCTTTCACAATCGCAAGACCTTCTTGCTCACGAGGGATATTGAAGTACTCCATGTACTCACCAAATTGACGCTCCAGTTTGGCTTCATCCAGGCCGTACTCTTCAAAACCGTAACTGTTCACACCACGGGCATTTTTAGGGTTTGCGTCTCTCCAAGCAGCAACAGCCTGGCAAACCTGTTCAGGGGAATCTATCCCAAGCTTTGCATGAACTTCTAACATTTTTTTAACCGGATCCTCCACTAACCCGTAATAATCCACATGAATGACTCTATCAGCATGGGGACCTTTTACGGTTTCCATAATGCGATCAATGTGTCGCTGTACAAAATGAGTCATGTAATGGCCGACATCTTTTTGATCGACAGGATTGTCTGATCGAGCGCTGCGCAACTTATAGGACAGCTTACAAATGGAAGCGAGTGTCTGTATCGGATCGCGATGCGTCATAACAAAACGCGCATCAGGGTATACCTTCATTATCTCAGGCACAGCAAGCAGATGGTTGGGGTATTTTAGCGCCCAGGGTTTTGTCGGTGTGCGCCACTGCAACAACTGCAGCTGACGTTTGTGAACACGGTAACTGGCCTCAAGATCAGCATCATCCAGCAGATAATCAAAATAGGAGGGAACTCGATATAAGTTATTTAAACCTGCTGCCCCAAGACTCTGCTCCATGAATGGATGACACTCTTCTGAACCGTCCTCATCATGTAGATGCAATGCTTCAAAGCCTTCAATGGTAGGGTACATCTGACGTCTGCGTTCGGCCCAGGTTACACGACGCTCTTCTGCTGATTCTGGGTTTGCCCCTGGAGGGGGAGACGGTGTCATGGCTTCCCACGTTCGTATTAAACGAAAACGCTGATCGCAATCAAATAGGTATTGAAAATAAGTAGTTCCTGAGCGAGGCAGCCCCATTAAAAACACTGGATTCTTGATGGGTTCATCGGCGATTTCTGGGTGCTTCTGCAACCACTTCAGGCCTTCCAAACGATTGACCATATCGTTTAGTAGCGCTTTACGCGTACTGACCATGCCTTCGTCTGACATAAAGGATTCGTGATTGATCGCACTCAACAAGCGCTCTAAGTTTCTCACAACGAACCCTTCCGGATCAGAAATACCTACCTGCTGTTCAGCTTCTGATACGATATCTGCAGCATTCAACATGTTGTCACCCCTGTAACTGACCTATTCATTATTTTTTATTGTTGTTTATCATTTGAACTCAGCAAAGCTGATCACTAAAAAGACGGTTTTACTGATGGGGACTAAAGGCTTTCACTTATCGAGCAGACCAACGATTTCTTATGTTAATTTATGAACGACGCGTCAGCTCAATCAAGTCGATAGAAAACTGAATATCAATTGTTATTTTGAATATCAGTGAAAGCATCCATGATCTTCATGACTTCTAACCCGTCGTCACCTGTGCAAGGGTTTTCGCCTTCCCCATTAAAGTACTGGACGACTTTTTCAATCATTGGCAATTGAATGTTTTCTGGATTAGAAAACTCAAATAATTGTTTTTCTTTGTCTGTGCTTAGCGCTACAGCTTCTTTATAAAACGAAAACTCTATTTTCCCTTTGTTGCCTAGCAACGTGCAATTGTCACGTACTTCAGAACTGGGAGAAACAAAGTTCCATACGCCATTGAATAAAGTACCGTTTTGAAATTTTATCTGTCCGGTAACAACATCGGCGACATCAGGCTTCAGGCCTTTAGAAAAGCCAAAATAGCCTTGAGGCAATCCAAAGTAATGCAACATGAGGTCTATCTGATGAGGCGCAATATCATGAAACAACCCACCGCCAGATATTGCCGCGTTTTTCCGCCAATTGCTTTCTGTTTGCGTGATTATTTTTGATACTGCAGGCTGAAAAATTTCAATACTAGCGTATTGGACTTCACCAATAACGCCGCTATCAATCAGCATTTTTACCTTTTTAAAACAGGGCAGCTGTCGCCGGTAATGTGCCAAGCACACCTTGCGACCCAGTCTTTGGGCTACGTCAATAATTTCACGGCTTTGAAAGGCGTTTAAAGCCATCGGTTTTTCAAGGTAGACGTCTTTACCAGCCTGCAAAGCGGCGATGGCATATTGTTTATGCGTTGATGGCGGAGTCGCAATATAAATAGCGTTAATATCGCTTCTCGCTAGCATGACATCAACATCGACATACCAATCAGCAACCCCGTGTCTATCGGCATAATCCTGTGCTTTATCGGCATTTCTTCGCATCAATGCAACCAGCATAGAACCAGCGACTTTATTGAATGCAGGCCCGCTTTTGACTTCTGCTACATCCCCTGCACCAATCATTCCCCAACGAATCAAGACAACAGGCCCTCTAAGTGAGTGTTAAACATAACCAGGGCCTAAGATTGCCTCTCAGGCCCACTATCGATCATACGAAAGGTTATACGTTATTGAAACTTGATGCTTTCTGTATGCACGATATTGGCAGCGGACGTCCCAACAATAAGGCGATATTCACCTGGCAGGTTTTCCCACTGACCTTGTTCAGCATTGAATACACCAAACGGGTGGCTCGCCGCTGCGGGGTCAACAATAATTTCGACTTCACGACTTTCACCCGGTTCAAGCCAGACCTTATCGAACCCCACCAAGCGCTTGGGCGGCTCACCGGCATGCTTCGGAAAACCAAGATAAATCTGTGGAACTTCTGCACCGCGAACATTCCCTGTATTGGTCACGGTGACAGCCACTGTAATCGGAGAAGAAAAGTCATTAGCCGGTGCTTCTACAGAGATGTCTGACAATTCAAAAGTGGTGTAAGACAAACCATGACCAAACGGAAACAGAGGCTCAATATTCTGCGCATCAAACCAGCGATACCCCATCTCCAGCCCTTCAGAGTATTCTACTCTTCGCAAGCCATCTTCTGCGACAACACCTGGCCACTGTACAGGCTCAGTAGCGGGCAAATCAGCCTCGGAGCGCGGGTAGGTAACCGGCAATTTACCGGAAGGATTAGCCAAACCCAACAACAAACGCGATACGATCAGGCCATCCTGCTGTCCCGGGAACCAGGCCTGAAGAACTGCAGGCACTTGATCCAGCCACGGCATCAATGCTGCTGCATTATTTTTAAGCACCAGAGCCGTGCGAGGGTTAGCCTCAGCAATCGCACTGATCATCTTATCCTGAGCCTTAGGAAGACTGATATGCTCGAGATCTTCCCCCTCTTCAGACAACCCACCGGCCATTAGCACAACGGCATCAGCGGCTTTTGCAGCATCAACGGCTTGGGCAAGATTACTGTTGTCATCTTCTACAATAACCAAAGTGACTTTGGTGTTCGCACCGATACCAGCCAGCGTTTGCTTAAAGCCTTTCAATGCGGGAATCGTTTCAAAGGGAATAACCTGTGAGCTACCGCCCCCACCAACAACTGCGGCTTCGGCATAATCGGACTTACCAATCAGCACAAGGTGTTGCAGCGCCTCAGCCTTGAATGGCAGGAGCTGACCATCATTTTTGAGCAGCACTGCACCCTGTTCACCCAGCTCTGTGGCAATGGCAGCATCACCTTCTAGGTCCAATGGTGTCTGAACAACTGGACGATCAAAAATACCCAAGCGGAACATTTGCAGATAGCGTCTTTCTAGCGCAAGGTCGATGTCTGCTACGGTTAATGAGCCATCATCCAAAGCAGCCTGAAGGTTTTCAGGCGTGTACCAAGTACGGTATCCATCTACATCCAGACGGAAGCCAGGCATCTCGTGATCTGTACCTGCTTTTAGTGCCGACAGGCTCTGAACCGCAAAGAAATCTGACTGCACATACCCCTCAAAACCCCATTGATCACGCAGTACTTCGGTCAACAAATACGGGTCTTCACAAACTTGAACACCGTTCACATAGTTATAGGAGCACATGATCGATGCCGCGTCGGCTTCTTTTATCGTCATTTCAAACGGCAGTAGATATAACTGATGCAGGACTCGAGGGTCTACGATCGCATTCATGGTTTTACGATCAGTTTCTGACTCGTTCACCGCATAGTGCTTGGGCATCGCAATAATACCCTGTGCTTGAACCGCTTTGACTTCTTCAACGGCCATCACACCTGTGAGGTATGGATCTTCGCCGAAATATTCAAAGTTACGACCACCATGAGGCATGCGAGCAAGGTTCACCCCTGGTGCTTCCATCACATGAAGCGCAAGATTGAGTGACTGACGCCCCATGATGTCGCCGAACCGTTGTGCGGCCTCACGGTCAAAAGTGGCAGCCAAAGAAATAGCGGCAGGAAGCGACGTCGCCTTTGCCGAAAGAGGGCTCATCATCAAAGTGCCTGGACTTTTGGCAACGACATCAGCAGGAACACAATCATTTTGACCCACACCCACAGGCCCATTGGTAATACGAAAAGTCGGAATGCCTAAACGGGGCAAACCGGGTACATGACGACCACCGGCACAGTGAGGGAGCTCCGTGACAATACCTGGCTCGCCGACCATCTGCTGGAATTTTTCTTCCAGCGTCATGGCTGACAACAGCAATTGGGTGCGCTCCTTCGGTGATAAGCCCGTATCTTTCCAAGTTGGAGTTGGCATCACGCTACAAGCTGAAATGACCGACAGGAGAACGCTCCCCCAAAATCCGGCTTTTACCGCTTTATTCATTTTCATAAATTACCACTATCACCTGTGTATTGAGTTTTTAATCAAAAATACGGGTTGAGTACCTTTGGGCTTTCATCGGTATACAACGACACTCTCTATGCTCTTAACTGTGCTGTTAACGAATCAATGCTTTTTACGGTTTTTATCTAACATCCGCAAAGTGTGTACGTATAGCTTTTAGCATATCAACACTCTGCCGAACTCCGTCCATTGGATTACCCGCGCCTTCATATTCAACGCTGACATACCCTTGATAGCCGCTGCTAAGGATAGTGTCAATCATTCGAGGGTAATCTAGGGAAATCTCATACCCAGTACTATCAAAGGCGTAAAACTTAGCACTCACCCAATTGGCAAAAGGCATCAGTGTTTTAAGTCCAGCGTATCTGTCCACATACTCTGGAAGTACTGACGGATCTTGGTTGTAGGGATTATCCTGATCAACACGAAAATTATTGGTGTCCGCTGTCAGCCCCAATCTGGAGTTGTCCATATCTTTAATAAGGCCGACCAGCCAATCGGGTTGGGATGAAATACCATGATGATTTTCGACATTAATCGTCAGGCCTGAATCTTTGGTCATTTCCAGTAACCGTTGTAGACCTTCAGCAGCTTGCTCTTTTGCTCTCTTTTCCCAGCCAAGACTACGCTCGCCATCGTAGTAAAGCTCAGCACGAAGAATATTACAGCCAAGGATTTGAGCCGGCTCAACATACGGTATAATAAACTCCAGCGCTTTTTGCTGAACGATTTTATCATCACTGGCTAGGTAGAAAGGCCCTCCTACGTTCATTACCTTACTCTGAACCCCGGCGTCATCGGCAGCAGTACGCAGAGAATGAAAGAAAGACGCTGAAGGTGCCTGGAACATCACTTCCCGACCATCCTTAAGGTCACGAAACGTTTTCGATGTCCATTCGAGCGCGTCAAGCTCCAAGTCACGGGCAATACCCGGTAATGACTGCGCCTTTAACTCGCCGCGCCACAGGGGCATATGAAAACACCAACTGGTGAAAGCGATATCAAATGGGTGGGGTTTCCCAGACCGCTCTTGTGCCGTGGTGGAAGCGAGTAACGATGACGGAAGTAACGCCGACAACCCACCAACCCCAAGCACCTGATTAAACTGCCTTCTGGTTATTTTATTCATAGCTATTGCTTCTATTGTGTAATAGTGGCTGCTGTTTACACATGATGAAGGATTATTGTCTCAATTGCCGCAAAAAATATTAGCGAACTCATATCGAGAAAACTGTCTGTAGTCAGCCGCTAAAGCAAGGCAGTGGCTGAAACGATAAAGTATTTCGTCACAGCCACTTTAGACTTCAAAGGTTATTTCACCGGCTCGAGTACAATCAACTGCAGTGCATTAGGTGTCAGATTAACTGGCACACTGTAGTTTTTGCCTGGCTCAACAATCGATTCCGAAACCATTTGCAAATTGGCAGTTTCGGGGTTGGCCCAGTAGTTACTGGTTTTGGCATCAATACGAAAGGCGCGTTGACGCACTTTCTGACTGCGCAGGTTTTTGGGGAGCTGCTTCATATCAATGGTCACATCAAAAGCCTGGCTCTGCGTATGCTGGTAGTTCCAGACCATCACCGCTGCACCATATTCATCTTTTGTCGCAATGCTGTAAATGCCTTTACCTTCTTCTAGAGCGTTGGATTGCGCGACCACACGCTCCTGTTTGAGCATAGCCATCATCTTCATCGCATTACCGTAAGGCGTGAAAATTTGGGTAGGTAAACCCTCAACTTTATCGCCGCCTTTGACCGCAATACGTTCCCCATCAAGTACGCGGGTAATCAGTTGATCTTTGCGCTCTTCACTGTAATGACGCACCACCCAGTTGAACGGGTAAGTATTGGGCTGCTCCATATACCAATAGTGCAATGAAGGTACGCCAGCCGCACCGATAACGTAGTCAGGACGTGGATCATCCTTGGTGTCGTATGAAGGGCCAGGATAAATACCGGTCTCGGTAATAAAGGCAGGAATGTCGGTATCAAGCCCACGGCTTTCGAGTTCTGCATTCAATAATGCACGCTGACCAGCTACTTCACTGGGATTGCCTTTATAAAAGTGGTAAGCACGCGGACCATGGCTGTCACCCGTTCCTTCAGGGAATTCGCCATAAGCATGCCAAGAAAGAAAATCGAGTTTCTTGTCTGGGGAAGGGTCTGCCGCATAGCGATCAAGGAATGGGTACATCCATGCTTCGTTGTACTGCATGTAACCTGGACCACCCAGTTCTAGAGGCACCTTCGGTTGCAGCTCACGGTTGATCTCATTAACTGCCTGGTAATACACCTTGTAGTAATCGTAAAGGCCAGACGGAGTAATATTTTTGGCCAAATTGTGGTCTGGCTCGTTGAATGCCTCAACATAACGAATCTGCGGGAAGCGGGCCTTTAAATCCATCATAATTCGCTTAATGATGGGCTTAATATCCGCAGGACTTCGACCCATATCGCGCACGGAGACACGTGTATCCATGACCATTAGCAGCTCGTTTGAAACCAGGCTTGCGTCGGCCAAGTAGTCGTCTAAGCCAGAGTAGTCGTAGGTGTCTGTCTCGGGATCATGAATACGTTCAGCATCAACCCACACTTTATAGATTTCCCCGTGCAGACCCTGCTCGTTCAAGAAACGAATGTCAGCGTCGCGTTGTGCCGTCCAACTGGTCCAGCGAGAGAAATTGTTATAGCGTTCTGGGTGCAGAAAATCCCCGCGGGATTCGCTGAAATCGACCGCAACCGAGGCCGCTTCACTGATCGAGCTTTCAGCGGCACTCAATGCCCCCATGGGAATCGCCAAAGCCGCTAAAATAGCACCAGCGGCGACTATCGGCTGTTTTAAAAATAACTTCATCAATTTCTCTCCTCGTTAAAAATATAGCAAAACGCAGTACAAAACTCAGGCTGCCTTCACCGCTCATCATTTTGGCGCAGCTCTTACCCTTTTGCGATCAACACCTAACAGCTCCGAGACTCCAAGCTCGCTCTGTAGCGTTTATTTAATACTGGCAGCTTCAGCTACAAGCCTTATTTCAGAACATCAGGCCTGCGTATTTGCTCACACCAAACTGAAACAAACCTTAAACGCGATCACAAAGAGAGATAAATAGTAACTTTTCAGTTTCATTTAAGGAAACAGTGATCCAATCAAAAGTGCTGTCTCTTAAAGTCATAATCGTATACGACTTGATGTTCAATAATTATAAAAGGCGAGGCAAGCCTCCCAAGGGTCCTAGGAACGAATCCAAGACTGCTTGTTAGGGCCTAAAAATATTAATAAAAATAAAAGGTTATCCATATGAATCGCACGTTCAAGACTAAATTATTAGTCTCCTGTCTTATCGCGGCAAGTGGGGGGGTTACCTACCCTGTGCTCGCCCAATCCGGTAGCACCATGGTTCAAGAAGAAATACTTGTTTCTGCTCGACGACGAGACGAAAGCCTTCAGGATGTCCCCGTCACCGTAAATGTGGTATCCAGTGAAACCTTAGATGACTTGAATATCCGCCGCTTTGAAGATCTAGCACAAGTTGTCGCGGGCCTAGAATTGGAGGATCGCGCCGTAGGCCCTTTGGCTTCTATGAGGGGTATTCGCTTCGATGCATTTGCCAGCGGCAACAATCCAAGTGTGGAATTTTATGTAAACGATGTCTTAATTACTTCCAATATCGCCATGCAATCAATGTTCGATGTAGGCACCGTTGAAGTACTCCGCGGCCCTCAGGGAACATTGCGTGGACGAGCCTCACCGTCCGGCTCTATTACCATGACAACTAAGCGCCCCTCACTGCAAGAGTTCACCGGCAACATCGACATAACCGCCACTGACGAGGGAGGTAAGAATTACAACGGTGGCCTCAGTATTCCTATCATTCAGGATAAACTGGGTATACGAATTGCGGGTTTCTCTGAGCGTAACCGCATAAACCATGTAAAAAGCTTTCAAAGTGGGGACAGAGCAAAAATGGAGAGCGACGGGTATCGCGTTTCATTACTGTTTCAACCCAACGATAACTTTTCTGTCAACACCTATTATCAAGACCTCAGTACGGATCGTTGGCAGTTCGACCAAATTGAATCCGCCAATATCATAAACCCAACTCTCGCCGACAGCCCTGTACACATCACGGATTCTGACAGACTTTCTGCTCAGTTTGCCCCTACTACCAATTTCACAGATTCTGAGCGCGTTGGACTTGAACTGGAATGGGATTTAGGCGCGGTACAGTTAAATTATTCCGGCGCGATTACTGATAATGCCTTTACCAATGATGAGGTAGCCGATACTGCAGGTTTCTACGATGAAACTTACCCGGAAGATGTACAAGGTGTCTTAAATCAAGGCATCGTGAATGACCAGAGAGCGGACACTCACGAAATTCGCCTATCGGGTCAATTTACCGATAACTTACTCTACACGACGGGTATTTTTCATTCTGAATTTACTTCGACGAACAATATTGAGGCAGTAACCCCGCTATTCAAATTTGGAACGGGGCCTAATGATTTTGCCAGCTTAATTATCACCCCCATCGTTTCCGCTGGTGAAACCAAAGAAATATCCTACTTTGGCAATTTAACCTACCGATTCAGTGAAGATACAGAGCTTTCGGGTGGATTGCGTTATATCGACTACAAAAATGATTCAACGGTTGTGCTCGATGGCACTGACATTCTTGGCGAGAATCATCAAAAAGAAAAAAACGTTATTTACACGTTGTCATTAGCACATAACTTTACTCCGGATATTATGGGTTATGTCACCATGGGTAGCTCATGGCGGCCAGGCCAAGAAAATGTAGGCAATAGCGATACAGATCGAACCGATCGAGAAAAGAGTTTCTTGAAGACTCCGTCCGAGGAATCCGACTCCATTGAGTTTGGTCTAAAAACAACGTCTTTGGATAATCGTTTAAGGCTCAACGCTACAGCCTTCTATCAGGAATTTGAAGGATACCCTGATGTAGGTGCGGGGGGCGGTGTACGCTATGTCAAAACCGACGGTGCAGGGCTGGAATCCGTTGACAGCAAGACTTTCATGGCAGGGCTCGATGTGGAGGTTTACGGTCTGGAGCTAGACGGGAGCTTCCAAATCACTGACGACTGGAGCATAAGCGGCAACTACAGCTGGGCACAGGGCACACAAGAAGGGGAAATAGCCTGTAACGACTATGTTCCTACTGACGGTCAACCCGACAGCTCTGTCCCTTCCGTCACTATTGGCGAGATTCGTAGCGCAACCGGCGGTGACGATATTTCTTCTTGTAACGTCAGCCAACGCTCTTATGAAGGACCAACTTGGTCGTCATCATTAACCACCGAATATTCGTTCTCGACTTTTGACACCATGAGCAGTTATGTGCGATTGCAGGCAAAAATCAACGGTGCGTCCAAGGGTAACGCCACGAACCCGAACGATGACGTTGGTTCATACTCCACATTGAATTTCTACGCTGGCTTGCGCTCTGCAAAGACGGACTCTGGACGTTGGGAAGTCATGGCGTTCGTCAAAAATCTTACCGATACACAAGAGCGACTCAATTACGGAACCAACCCAAGCACTACTAATGTTCGCACATACCTTGGGAATACGACGGTGGTATCCCCGTATCGTACCGTATCACTCACGGCGCCTCGGGAAATCGGCCTGAACATACGCTATGACTTTTAGCTGGCAGTAACTCCCTGTTCAAAACAAAGCCCCATTTTACATGGGGCAAACTGCACACAGGGTCAGGGAGACCCCTGTTTGGCTCAAGCTGAGCTGCCTACTTTTCTTCTGCTCACGGCTTCTACTCTCACGTAAACATGAGCCTTACAACCAAAAACGTCCGGGCGATGCTATTCACCCGGACGTTTGTTAGACACTTATGTTTGCACCCCTGCCGCGCCTCTTCGTGACGCAACTTTAGTACAGCAATAAATTATTTAATCGGTTCCAGAACAATTAATTCCAATGCATTAGCCTCTAACTCAAACGCTACACTGTAGTTTTCACTCGGCTGCACAACCGTTTCTGACACCATCTGTAAATTCGCCGTTTCAGGGTTGGCCCAGTAATTACTGGTTTCTGCATCAATACGGTATACACGCTGGCGAACTTTCTTATTTTGCAGATTCTTTGGCAGATCGCTCATGTCTACAGTGGTTTTAAATCGCCCGTTGTTGGTGTGCTGATAGTTCCAGAGCATGATAGAAGCACCTGAATCATCCTTGGACGCCACCGCATAAACACCTTGGCCTTTTTCAAGCGAATCCGAAGTGGCTTTCACCTTGGTGTCTTTCAGCTTGGACTGCATCAACAGCATGTTGCCGTAGGGGGAGAAAGTATCAACCTGCGGACCTTCTGGAACGTGGGTAACAAGCTGATCTTTACGGCCCTGAGTGGCGTGACGAACCACCCAGTTAAATGGGTATATTGCCTCTTGGTTAGCCCACCAGTAGTGCTGCGACGCCAAACCAGCGGCCTGACGTAAATAATCTGGACGCGGATCTTCTTTGTTGTCAAATGATGGCCCAGGATAGATACCCGTTTCAGTGATGTAAACAGGGATACCTGTTGGGAGCTGACGTTCCTTCAACCACCCATCCAGCTCCATACGCTGCGTGCTCACGACACTTGGGTCGGGCTTATTTGCACGATATTCTTTGAAGTCATCACTGAACTGTCCATAGCCATGATAAGAGATAAAATCCAAACGCTTGCCTGGGTTTTGGTCCGCTACATAACCATCTAGAAAAGCCGTCATCCAAGTCTCAGTCATTCCGGTTAGTGCAGGGCCACCGATCTTGAGACGCTCAGACTCAGGCAACTCTTTATTGACCTGATTCACCGCTTGGTAAAAAGGTACGTAATAAGGATACACTTCATCAGGCTGGAGTATCGGGGTTTTGCGCGCGTATATTTGCGAGCCATGGTACTCCCAATCGGGCTCGTTCGTCGCCTCGATGTAATCGACCTTAGGAAACTGCTGTTTTAACTCTTTAATCGCTAATATCAGTAGCGGCTTAGCTTCGGAAGGTGGACGCTTTTCATGAATAATGTGTTGTGGTGTTAAATGCACCATCAGCGAATCTGTGGAAGCACTGATGTCTTTCAGCCAATCCGCTACCGACGAGAAGTCACATTTTTTGGTCGCTACGTCGCACAAGTCAGTAACGCCAAAGCCTACTCGTACTAATTTGCTGCGCAGACCCTGCTCGTTCAGGAATTCAGCATCGCGAGCGCGCAAATCTGGGGCTGGATCGCCATTATCCCAAGTGTTGTATTGCTCTGTGCGCATAAGAGCGCCTTGCTCCGCCGCAAAGTTTACTGAAACAAGCGCAGGCTTGAATGAGCCGTCAGATGTTGATTCCGCTACAACCACTTCATCGTTGGTTAGCTTAGACCCTGGTTCATATTTCTCCGTGCTCTCTGTACAAGCCCCTACGACAGACGCTATTAGTAAGACACTGAACGACACCACTGCCGTACTTTTGAGTCTCTGCCAGCGGCCACTGGCCAGCTCCTGCCCCTTTGTCTCGAACCTATTCATGTGTGCTTCCTCATAATAAATGCATTCGCGTTAACAGCGGCGCTATAGACACCACTCTTAACTCGTTCTGTCATCGTCGTTCAATAAAATGCCCCCAAGTAGGAGGCATTTTGTGGCGGTACTTTTTTGACTTAGGTCATCTCGATCAGTTCATACTCTTCCATGTACGGAAGTGTCACGACGCTGTACGCGCCTTTTTGGGTCACGCTCAGTAATTGATCGGATTTCACCGCTCGTGCTGTAGAAAATCGGCCTTTGATTTCGACCTCAATAGAGCGCACTGGCAGCGGTTCAAAATAAGCCGTATCAGAATGGCCCGATAAATTGATGAAGTGTATCAAATGACGCTTGTGCTGACGCATAACCGAGATAGCCACCGATGGATGAGCGTTCGAGCGAACATCTCTTCCGCCTGGAATCAAACGGTCTACCAAGTTAGTAAGAATTTCTCTATGACTTTCCAAGCTGTGAAGGTGGTATAAGCCGCCAATGTCCCAGGGTAGCCACGCCACATTGCCGCGCCCCATCTGCTTCATGATCATGCCAGGCTTACCTGAATCCTCCCAACCTAAGCCAACAAATTCAGGCGGAGCGTACAGTGCAGGTGGCACAAACGTTAAGGCAGGCTTTCCCTCCGCCTTAACCTCAAGGTAGTCGCCGTGCATCATGGCAACATCGATGTCCTTGAGGGAGCTGAAAAGTTCTTTGTCATGAATTTTAAAATACGCACCATCGGGCTCTTCCCAGCGTTTTACAATCGGTGCAATTTCAAACTCAGGCTCCCAAGAGCTGGCCACGATCAAATTGCCGCCATTAATGACGTACTCTTCTAAAGCTTTTGGTACCGGGCCGGTGGTAATCACAAGATCCACATCACGCTGACCAATCCAGTCCAAGTGTGTCATGCTGGCAAACGGAATGTGCTGCTCAGTGAGAAAACGGAACATGCCACGATAGGCTTCTGTGGAACCTTCAAAACCGGCACCCGATTGACCGCCTTGAGACGTGGCCAGCAGCACAATGCGAGCTTCATTACGCTGATCGTAATAATATTCTTGGTGGTCTTTGAGCCACTGATAAATAGGCTTTACGGTTTCCATAGCAGATCTGTTTTTCAGATCACCCAAAGTACCGTTCATGCTGTAAGCGGCAAAGCCACCATTGGCCACGCTTTGCCAAATACGGGTTGAAATCTCGGAGCGAGGTACAGCAGAAAAGCGCCATGCAAAGTCCAAAAACTGCATGGACTGACACATTACTTCAGCCTGCGGGTAAGAGTTTCTCCACTTGTTGACATTATCACTGGCGGTATAAGGCCACAGAGGCAAAGGGCGATCTAACCCAGTGCTCGATTCACCGTAGACAATGTCGGTGATCTTAGGCGTTCCGCCTATCAGTGCCGCAGATGGTCTTTTAGAGCGCAACACACCAATGATTTTTTCGGAAAATACCTGGCCACATTCGTGCATAAACACCCGATAGTCTGCATCGGGGTCTTTGGGCACAGAGCGGCCGTACTTTTTGTTATAGAGCGTCTGGCAATTGTCGCAATGACAAACGCCCAGATAAGTTCCCGCGTAATCGTGTGTCGGGTTCAAGAAGTTGTTAAAGAAGCAGCCATCCACATCATAGCGGTCCAGCGCTTCACTCAAAATTTCAAGAGATTTTTTCTGAATCCAGCCACCGTTAATACATACTTGATACACGCCATTATAAATAGCAGGTGAACCATCCTCTTTGGTGAAAAACCAATCTGGGTGAGCATCGTAAGCTTCTTTGCGGCCTTTACTGAAATCCCAGCGGCTCACAACACGAATATCACGAGAATGGGCTTCGGCTAAGATTTCACCAAAGGTATCCTGCCCTTTTGGCATGTAAGCGCTGACATGGGCAAACTCAATGTCAGTCGGATAGTACGCCGTAAGTCCCCCAGCATTGACCAGAGCGGTGTTTACATTGAGCTCAGAAATTTCATCGACATACTTTATGGGATCAATAGCGGCATCTGGCTCACGCAGGTTGGTTTGCAACCAACGAATGGCTTTGCCCCTCCACCAGTCGGATGAAGAACCATCGCTTCCTGCAAAAGCCATCCGTACACCAGGAACCGTCACCGCAGAAGCCACTGCTGTGGTTTTTAAAAAGTCACGTCGATTCATGTCATCTCCACCCGAAAAAGTTTATTTTTATTGAAAATTGACCCGCGTTTGGTCAGGCCAATATGGCTAAAACAGCCATCTTAACAAAACTGATGCGTTTGCACACAAGCTATTGGAACAATCAAACGATGAAATCGAGTGTTACTGATCCGGAAAATCATCTGACGACTACTCATCGCGCCATTCGATCTAGGGCCACCCTTCTTTTTAAAGGTGATCGGCAACCAAACACAGCGTGAGATAGACGTATTCACATTGTGCAGCGTCATAACCTTACTCGACGAATTTAGCGAATGGTTCTGTAGCCGTTGTACTACAGAACCATTTAGTCTCGAGTTACGGTGCTACTATCACGATTGGCAGGCCGCATTGTTTGCTTCTGGCAGGACAATAAAGTTGATACTGGTTGGCTCCAACGTTACCGCTTTGCCACTGATACGCTGTGGCGTGATGGCAGGCAACGAGTTATCTTCCCCAACCGACAGCAAAGCGCCATTGAGGTGGACATCGCGACTCTGTAATTCAGGTGCCGTCAACGTATACAACTCTGCAGGGCCAGATACCGACACTGTCGTTGGCATGCTGTCTAAATTAATGGCCAGTAAGGTTACCCCTTCTTTATTGTTTCGCTGACAGTGGGCATAAGTATGAAGTCTAGGCTTGCTTTCACCGGCATCAAGAACTTTCGTACCCATCGTCTTTCGCCACAGCAAGGCCGCCCAATAATCCGCGTTAGGCACCAGCGTTTTTTCATCAATAACACCATTGCTGCCACTGATCAGGGCATGAGTGAAAATCGCATCCAAACCTTGTTTGGCCAATCGAGCATGAGTATCAACAAAGCGGAAAGCTTCTAAAAAGGTGGGCTGCCAGCGAGTACCACCACAAGAAGCGGTACCGGTTTCAGTTAACCAGATAGGGGCATCTGGAGCGACATTATCCCGCAGCGTCTTGTAACGCTGGAAGGTTTTGTCTGGGCGAGCCAGCCACTCTTCCGTCAACGCTTGTTCGGCACTCACACCGGCAGGCGAACCCGCAGGCACACAACGTTCAGCCACGGCACCATAAAAATGGTAGGTGATAAGATCAGCTTGGGGCTTAGGTTCTGTTGACATGTATTCTTCTGGGGTCACCTCTTCCAAAGAGGGAATCGGGACAGGGATACCCAGAGCGGCCACACCCGGTGCACCTAACTTGGTACTGGGTGATGCGTGTGCCATAAATTTATTAAAAAGAGCAAAATCCCGAGTGAAAGCTGCGGCGCTCTCTCCTTTTTCTGTCCGGCCTGGCTCCCGTGCATTTGGCTCGTTATAGAGTTCAGCCGCGTAGATTTCCCCACCTATAGATCGGGTATATTCGACAAAAGGTTGCGCGTGCGCTGGTGTCCAAGCGTGGTTTTCATCGCGAACACCATCACTGACGGTAAACCCAGTTAACACTTTCGCATCCACAGCATCTGCAAACTCCAGCGCACCTTTCCAGCTGTCACGGGTCAGTACCCATCGAAACCCTTCAGGCGGCGCGTCCAAGCGAGGCCCATCGGTATCTTGAAAATACACAGAGTTGGTTGTCGTACCACCATAACGAATGTAAAGCGGTGATAAGGCCTCGGTCAGAGCACGCAGGCGAGGATTTGTTAAATCGGTGGGTGCTCGAAACTCCCGAATAGCTTCAAAGTTTTCTGCCTGTTTAGCCTGCCCCTCGTCTTTAGAGCTATCGTAGGTTTTCCAAGTTTCGCCGCCGGTAAGGTGTGACATGCCAATTTGAAAAGACATAAACCTTTCGTCAACAGTACGCACGAAAGGCAGCTGTTGAGCATCAATGGTGTCGACGGGGGGCGAGGAAGACATCGCTACCGCCGTATGAATTGTCGATAGCGTTAGCAGACTGCTGACCGCCAACAGAGCCAGTTTTGGCTTCATGTTCACCTCTTCTAATTATGTAGGAACGAATTTTACGTATGTTAAACAACATCTGAATGCTGCCATAGTCAATCCGCTGCGTACACTATTGGAAAAAGCTTAACTCAAACTGAACTCAATCATCACGTCTCAACTACGATGCCCAACATGCTGTTATTAGCGTAATCCAGAGCGGATTCACGGCAGATGGTACCGGCATTGTTGACCAATACATCGATGGCGATATGGTGATCCTGTAAGTGTGCCACTAGCAATTGCAGATCATTACGATTCGCGCAGTCGGCAACCAGAGCTTCAGCCATGGCCTGCCCTAGTTCTCGGCTTGCGCCTGTAACCCGTGCGGTCTACCGGTTAGATCAAACAGATTCATGGCCACCTCTATACATTTAGATTTACTCCTCGCCCCGAAGTACGGCATAGCAACGGCGGGCGTGACTCTTTACTATCTGCGCAATATTGGGAATATTCTTGCGCATAAACTGTGTCACTGGCGCCGTAACCCCAATTGCAGCCACCAGTGAACCAGAGCGATCATGGATAGGTGCTGCCAAACAGCGTACGGATTCATTCAGTTCACGCTCATCTACCGCATAACCTTTTGTCAGCACTTGCTGGATGCATGCCTCTACCTCTTCCAAAGTGGTTAAGCTGGAGTCCGTATAACGTGCAAAACCCACGGTCTGCTCAATACTTTCCAGATCATGAGCAAACAAGTATGAAAGAAAAACCTTGCCCGTAGCCGACACATGCAAAGGCACGACTGTGCCCGGTCGAGAGGCCACACGCACCAAGTTTTGACTATCACAAACCTCTGCCAACATCGCTTGATAGCCACTTGGCACAGCAAGATGTGCCGTAAATCCGGTTGCCTCTGCCAAACTGTGTACTATGGGCCGCAATCTAGGTCGCAGGCGATCCATCGCACCTACCTGCAAGCCCATTTGGTAAAAGACGTTGCCTGGAAAATAAAGTCGATTGCGATGCTCTATAAAGCCCTCATGCAACAGCGTCTGCAACATGCGATAAGCACTACTGCGAGGAATCTCTAACGATTTTTCAATCTCATCACGTGTTAACCCCTGAGGTGAAGCGCTGACCAACTTAATCAGCCGACAAGCAAGTGTCAGTGTGGGAATACGGTACTGGCTCACGACAACCTCATTTCTTTACTTAGGTGCATTATAGGTTTTTATCCTATTTCTAATGATTCATATATGAACCTTTAGACTTTAAATAAAAAGAAGTTGTTCGCAAATTATCAGAGGGCATCGAGCTTTTCACACAAATAGAGATTCCCTCTATGCAAAGATCGCTTTAACAATATTCGGGGCAGCTATTTTAGCCAATCCAGAAAAGTCTGAATGGTAAAGAGAGGAAGCTGATCACAGAGCCGCAAGCGAAAATGGCGTGAATATGCATAAACGTGTCTCACCACCGCCTTACTGGTCGCGCATTAGAGGGCAGTTATGGCTTAAGATAACAATCAGTTAAGTATGAGAGTACGATTTTATGAAGCCTGCACCAACGGCTGGCCCTGCCAAAGCGCGTAAACCACCAGGTTTAAAGCCCAAACCACACTGGCTTGGGCGCTTATTGCGTGTCAGTTTATTACTGCTGTTATTGTTGATTGGCACAGCGCTTGCTCTACCCTTCGCTCTACCTTGGTTGCTGCAACAGCAAGGAATTGATTTTGACTGGCAAAATCCCCGTTGGCACTACGATGGTTTCAGCGTCTCTAGCTTACAATTAAACCGCCCAAGAGCAGACGGACAATCGCAATCTCTTCAAGTCGATAACCTACACATAGACTGGGCGTGGCAAAGCTTTTCCATTCAGCGCCTACACGCTTCTCGTCTACAAGCTCAGTGGCCTCTAGTTGATAACAATGTGGCCGCAAATAATGCTCAACCAAGCATACCCGACACACTACTCCGCTGGCTGCCAAAACACATTGCACTTAATCAAGTTGACGCTGAATTAGAAGGCCTTGGCCACTTACAAGGCAACCTTAACCTTCAAGCAAGTGCAAAGGGCGGGCTCTGGCAACCCCATTTTATTCAGACCCAATTAACCTTAGGCAATTTACAAGGCGCTTGGCTGAATAATATTCCTAAAGAGTTCCGTCCAAACTCATTAAGCGCCCACATTAGCACTCACCCGGAGCATCAAAATACAGCCAATGGACAGCAACTGCTAACAATAGCTCTGCACAGTAAAGGCCCAGCGGGCATAGAGCTTAATGGCGTTCTGGAGCTACAGCAAAAACCGGAGTGGCAAGGCGCACTGAAAAACGCTCAGCTGCTTATTCAGTTGGATACACTCGCCCAACCCAGTGTAAGTGCTCAGCAACTACAACTGCGCGCGTATTTTGAAGCACATGCCAACAGTGAACGCTTTACCGTAAATTTGACCCAAGAATCCACATTAGAGGCCAATACAATAATTTTGCCTGATATTGGTAGTGCAGAAAAAGCGGGTATCCGCTGGACAGATCTGACACTAGAAGGTCAGAGCACTAACCCCTTCGATATCAAAGTGTCCAGCCCCTTAACCGCGCATATTGAAGGCCTAAATATAGATCAACTGTATAAGCAAAATTGGGACTTCAAAGGCAATCTTAGTGGTCAATTAGCACAACTTGAATTAGCGGGTGACTTGACCGGTCAGCAGGGGCTTAGCTTGCGCAGTTCTGTTCGTATGCTAGAAAATGCAATACAAGGCAGCGCCACCACAACCACTATTTTCTTCAAGGCGGGCAACCCTTTACAGAAAACCTTCAAAACTTGGCCCAAGCTAATTTCTTTGGATAACGGGCGACTGAGCAGCCAAATAAACTTTAATCTTCCCGCTAACGGCCCATTCCATCTAACGATCAACGGTAATGCTAGTGGCCTCAGCGGCATAATTGATCGCAGTGAGCTAAAAAACCTTAACTTGAAGTTCAGCGGTCAATTATCAGAGCAAACCCTGACGCTAGGCGTTTCTCACTTAAACGTCGAACAACTTGACCCCGGCATTCCCATAGAGCAAATTCAGGTTAAAGGCGCTCATTATCAAGCTAACATTAATAACCTCTTACAAGGTATTGCTGAATGGAAGCGCATAGAAGCCCGTCTACTCAACGGCAAAGTATGGCTAGACACCCATCAATTAGATTTACATCGTTCACAAGCATTAACACTGCAGGTACAAGGTTTGGAACTGGAGGAGCTACTTAAGGTCTACCCTGCAGAGGGGTTAGACGGCACCGGTACCATTGATGGCCTGCTACCCATCAACATAGAAAACAACAGCCTCTCAATAGAAGAAGGCCATTTAACAGCCAGAGAACCGGGTGTATTGCAGTTTCGCTCAGCTAAGATCCAAGCCTTAGGGCAGAGCAATCCAGCCATGAGCTTGGTTGCCGATGCCCTAGAAGATTTTCACTTTAGCCTGTTGAGCAGTACATTAAGCTATGGTCAATCCGGCAAGCTATTGCTGAATGTCGCATTAGAAGGGCAAAATCCCAATGTGGAAAAGGGTCGCCGAATTAACTTAAACGTCAATTTAGAAGAGGACATTCCCGCATTACTGGCCAGTATTCAGCTTAGCGGCCAAGTCAGCGAGATGATTCAAAAACGTATTCGAGAAAGCTTTGAAAAAAGATAATGCATGAGGTGGTTATGAGTACAAACTTGCTTTTAAGAATTTTCACACTGGCCATACTCGCCAGCATCAGCGCCTGTACTCCAACGGTGCAATTGTCTGCACCTAACGAGCCCATCAACATCAACTTGAATGTAAAAATTGAGCACAAAATTTATATTAAAGTTGATAAAGAACTCGACAATATTTTAGACGAATCCAGTGGATTATTCTAAGGGGAAAAGTATGACTCTTCGTAAACTTTTAATACCTTTACTGCTAGCGAGTAGCTTCTTAAGCACAGCGGCGGCTTTCGCTATGGACCTTAATGGCGCAATGAGCCACCTAAGCCAAGCAAAATCAGCAGGTTTGCTCGGCGAACAGCCCAACGGTTATTTAGGTGTTGTGAAAGCAAAAGGTGACGCGATAGAAATTGCTCAATTAATCAATGATGCCCGTCGTGCCGAATATCAACGCGTAGCAAAAAACAACGGCATTCAGCTCAGTGACGTAGAAACCATTGCTGGCAAAAAAGCACTAGAAAAAACGCCCGAGGGCCATTACATCCTACTTAATGATAAATGGCTGAAAAAATAAGACCACGTAACCGTGTCGCCTTAAACATCAAGGCGACACGGTTACAGTACAGGCTGACGGCTTCCCCTGCTGCGCTATTGACATTTTTTATCATGTTGAGCCTTTGAGACACCCATTCAGCCAATAAATATCTCGCTTCTTTGCGCCCATTCACGATGATTTTAGAAACGCCAGACTCAGCAACACTGGACACTGGCTGATGCTCCTAAAATTATCGTGAATATTGCAACACGTCTGCGAATGTTACAGACACAAAAAAGGCCGTAAACCCTGAGGTTTACAGCCTTTCGTGTGCGTTCTGGAATGTCTCAGAACTGTGTAATGGGAAGGAGACGGTCGAACAGAGCTCTTAACCACCTGATTTCAAATGACTTTATAAATCATAAAACCAACCAGTGCTCCTTACAGTGTTCCTAAAACCAAATATCATCCTTTCAGGGCTTTAACTGTCAGCGCCTACAAACGTAAAGTTTTAATAAGACACTCCTTAAAAAGGTAATCCAGCTAAATACCCCCCTTTCGACCCCCAGAAAACCTTCGACCGTTAATTGTTTAGTCCATTTTCTAATATGTCCAAAAACCTCCTTTTTATAGTGGGAAAAAATACTTCATTTTCACTCTTCTCGTATTGTTCCGAAAACTCCAACCGCTATCAGAACAGACGTCTCATATTATAGCTTTCGAAAAGGAGGCAGAGCTTTATTTAGGAACAGCTGGAATTGGGATGCCTATTTTTACTGCTCTCTC
>CBFHKY010000025.1:0-11622 GCA_965656525.1 Pseudomaricurvus sp.
CTTAAGCACCAGAGTCGCCACTGGCTTGGGGGATTGCTTAGGTGCACTTTCTTCAGCGCAACCCACCAACAGCAGCCAGCACGCTAAAAGGGCTGTTATATATTTCATAAATACCTTTTGATAAACCACAGAAACTCTCTACAAGTGACGGAATTTTTTTGGCTCACTAAAACCCTTTAATAACCTACACAAAGGTCAACTAAACCTAGTACTAGGAACGATAAACATCACTGATTGGATCACCTTCGTAAGCGATCCACATGAATCAAAAAAAATGAGACGGAATCATTTTTCAATTTTTTGGCGCTTAATGTCTTTTTTAACTGATCATAACGTGAAGCCACGCTTATCTTATCATCGACCTTACAAGCTCAGCGTATGATTCGCCACCACACCACCTTAAAAAGAGAAACGAACAGCAATAGTCAACGAAGGAGGAACACCATTAAGAATCTTGGAGGGCTTATGAAAAGCTTATGAAGGGTTTAAAGCAGACTACGGACAGGCTGGTAAAAAATTTAAGGCCGCTGAGGTTTTTAAGCGCGTTTAAGTTTCTAATCCAACGCTAGGCACACCTGATTACGGCCTTTCGCTTTGGCAGCATACATAGCGGTGTCTACACGCTTAAGAAGATCTTCGAACTCACCCCCTCCTATCTGCGTAGCCACCCCCATAGATGCAGTCACAGACAATAGGGTATGACTGTCTTCTAATAACACACCGCCGGCCTCAATAGCGGTACGCAACCGCTCTGCCACAATGACGGCAGACTGCAGCTTAGTTTTGGGCAATAAAATGACAAACTCTTCACCGCCAAAACGTCCGACCACATCAATCTCACGCATAATATCAACAGTAATTTTAGCCACACACGTCAACACTCGATCACCGACACTATGACCATAGGTATCGTTAAACTGTTTGAAATGATCAATATCAAACATGATCAGTGACACGTCACCACCAAAGCGCTTAATACGTGACAACTCATCCCCTGCTCTCTGGATAAAATGATGCCGATTAGCAAGGCCGGTCAAGGCATCAAAATGGGCTCGTCGTTCGAGCTCGACCTCCATTTTTTTTCTTTCCGTAATGTCGCGCCAAATACCATAAACGACAGGGCGATCATCCAACTCAATCAGGCTCAGAGTCACGTCGGCAGTAAAATCGCTCCCATCCGCCCTGCGACAGACCCATTCAAAACAGTGCCTGCCTTGGTCGTTAGCGATACGTATCATCCGCTCTGCCTTGTCGAATGATTCACTGCCATCGGGTTGAGTTGGCGGTGATAACTCTGCAGGGTGGCCCCCAATAAGCACCGATTTATCGGTGTAACCCAGCATGTCTACTGCCGCTTGATTGCAATCTAGACAGCGCCCCTGATCAAAAATCCAGACAGGTTCGGGCGATGATTCAAACAGGCGCAAAAAGCGCGCGTTACTTTTTTCCAGCGCGATTTCTACTTGTTTTAGCTGAGTAAAATCACGCCCAAACACTATCGCACCGACAATGTCACCCTGATCGTTACGCTCAGGCACCGTCATCAAATGATGATAAATATTTTTACCATTCGGTAGTGCGAGACTAAGCTCAACCGTTTCTATGATTCCACTGGTCATTACACGATCGACAGAATCTTCGGTGCTTTGATAACGGCCATCGGGCCAGACTTCTATCGGGCGTCGGCCGATGGCTTTTTCAGCAGAATCAAATTTGAGAAACGAAAGCAGATTACGGTTGATATAGCGAATACGCCCCTGACGATCGTAGCGAATAATATTGTCTGGTGAGGCTTCCGCCAAACTGCGAAATTCCTGTTCTCGGGCAGACAGCTGTGTTTCCATGATCCTGCGCTCAGTAATATCGCGGCCAATGGCTAAAACGCTGACAACATTTCCACACTCATCGCGCTCTGCAGCCATATTCACTCGGTGGTAACGCATGCCACCCTCTGCGGGAATACAAAGTTCCACTTCAACAGGTTCACCCGAATCAATCACTTTGAACAACGCGGCTTCATATTCATCATTTTGATGGCCGTGATAACGTTCGGTGGGTCGCTTACCCAAAACCTCTTTTAATGTTGAGTTTAAACTCGTCAGTAAACGCGGGTTGGCATAAATAATCTGCCCCAGTGTGTTGTAGCGGGCAATATTATCAGGAGCGTTTTCTGCCAAGCTGCTGAACTTGCGTTCTCGCTTGATTAACTCTTCGCGATTTTGCTGATTCTCAATGGCGATCACGGCCAGATTCGCTGCAAAACTGATACGCTCGATATCATCATTGGTTGGATGCGAGGGGGTGGCATGATAAATCGCAAAAGTACCTAATACCTTTCCCGTCGAGGAAACAATCGGTTCTGACCAACAAGATCCTAAACCCGCTTGCTGGGCTAGCTCAAGGTACGGGCGCCAATACTCATGCGTTGACAGATCCTCAACGATAACGCGTTTACCGATAAACGCCGCTGTGCCACATGAACCAACCCCAACACCAATTTCAATCCCTTCCAGGGCCTCGTTATAAAACGGCGGCAAACTGGGCGCGGCACCTTGAAAAAGGTGTTTGCCTTCATCATCAAGCAACAAAATACTGCATTTAGCGGTGGGGTCTTCGCATTCTATTTCGGATACAATCGCGCTCAAAATATGGGATATCGCCTCGCCTTTAGCAATCATCTCCAACATAGCCTTGTGGGCCTGACTGCGCTGGTCACTTTTCCAGTGTTCGGTATTATCAACAAAATTGGCCATCAAGCACTCACCCAGCCATGACACCTTTGTGACTACTCGACGAGTCGATCCATTCCTGCAGGTAATGTGCGACTCAAAAGGTGGAACCTTGTCGCCTGAAGCTCGGCAAGCATCAACGATCGTTTTCCACTGCTCTAACGTTTCTTCACGAAAAGCGCTATCAGGGTAAGCTTTACGCTCCCATGTCGTGATATCGGGAATATCATCAAGGGAATAACCAAACAGGTCACGAAAGCGATGATTCATGTATTCGATATCACCTTCGCTGTTACACCAGCTGATGCCTACCGGCGATAAATCGAGAATCTCTCTCAACTCGAAGTCGGCCATATTCTTTTGAATCAACGGTTTGGAGTCCATAGCTGTCCATTCAGTTTTTATAATCACCGATCCAACCGGAACGCCATAACACCATAAATCAAGCAGGCCTGAAAGGTTATGGCTTACATCAAGTATATACCCATGTGAGCATCAAAAAGGCCCACTGTACTTAATGGTATAAGCAGGCACTTTTGATATAGCGACTACTTTATTTGCCGGCGACTTTGCTTGTCTGCTACAGAATATTAGCCATTCATAGAACTTAAATATCTATTACATAACCCAAATTAATAGCATTTATCTATATGCGGCGATAGCGTGATACCAGATCAAAAAGCAAACAGGTTCCTACGTAGATCTAGCGCTGGAATGCGGAACAATACAACCTATTTCTGCAAGTTTTTTAGCTCGTGTATTTTATTGAAAAGGCCCACCCGCCAATTGTCATGCATCAGAATTACTATCAACACCGGAGCCAGGCGCAGACAACATCGTTTTAACCTACCGAAGACGGTATACTGCCTGTTCAAAATTACGAGATACGCAAAGCTAAGAAACAAAAGCCAAGGGGTTAGTAATGGAAATTTTTAACGACTACGAGTCAGAAGTGCGCGGATACATTCGCTCTTTTCCAACCATTTTTGATAAAGCCATGGGCGCAGAAATCTTTGGGGAAGACGGCACCCGATACATCGATTTTTTCGCCGGCGCCGGGACTCTCAACTACGGTCACAACCCTGAAACAGCCGTCGAAGCGCAAATCAAATACCTGCAAGATCGTCGTATTGCCCACGGCCTAGATAAGGCGACAGTGGCCAAACAACAGTTTATGGAATCTTTTGTCGAAAAGATCCTCAAGCCACGTAACCTAGACTTCAAAATGCAGTTCACCGGCCCGACAGGCACGAACTGTACAGAAGCCGCCATGAAGCTTGCGCGTCAGGCGAAAAATCGTCCTGGCATCATTGCCTTTACCAATGCCTACCATGGCCACACCATGGGTGCTTTGGCGGCTACCGGTAACGAATCTTACCGCGATGACTCATACGGTGGTCGAGGCGCGGTTTCGTTCATGCCCTTTGATGGGTTCCTCGGCAAAGACGTCGATAGCTTGCATGTGTTCCGCCGCTACCTTGAAGACAAAGGCTCAGGCCTAGAACTGCCAGCCGCAGTTATTCTTGAAACCGTTCAGGGTGAAGGCGGGATCAACGTCGCCTCTGCCGAGTTTTTACAAGGTCTTTCCAAACTGTGCAAAGAGTTCGATATCCTGTTGATCATTGATGATATCCAGGTAGGCAACGGTCGCACAGGTAAGTTTTTCAGCTTCGAAGAAGCCGGCATCAAACCCGATATGGTCTGCCTGTCTAAATCTATTGGTGGTGGTAACCCAATGGCGGTACTGCTGATGGACCCAGAAGTCGATATCTGGTCGCCAGGTGAACACACGGGGACATTCCGTGGCAATTCATTGGCCTTTGTGGCGGCCAAAGAGCTGATTGACCAATACTGGTCTGACGATCAACTGACAAAAGACGTGGCCCGCAAATCCACAGTCATGCGAGCCGCACTTGAAGAACTGCGTGATGAATTTCCAAGTCTAAACTGTGATGTTCGTGGCCGTGGTTTGGTATTGGGTATCGAAACCAAAGTCAAAGGCTTTGCGGATAAAGTCTCTGCAAAAGCCTTTGAGAAAAAGCTTATCTGTGAAACCTGCGGTGCCGAAAGCACAGTAAACAAGCTGTTCGTAGCACTCAATATCGACGATGACATCTTCGAAGAAGGCCTTGGCGTTTTCAAAGAAGCTTTCCGAGAAGTGGCTAAAGAGCACGTGTAACCTGATCAATTGATGTTATTGTCGTGGAGGGGTTTCTGCTGAATTCGGGAGGCCCCTACCACCGATAACGACATAGTGAATAATATTAAAGCTGGCAACCTGACTGGTACCAACTAACCGCCGTAATTTATACGTTATAGGGGGCCAGCATCTTGTGACGAGGCTCGAATACGCTAAACCCTTTGCTTTGTTGCTATACCTTCCTCCACCACAATACCAGACCGCTCTGCCTTAAACCGCAAAGACATCGCTTAACAGTTGACGGTCACCCTCGTCATACATTGAATCGAACGTCATCAACGCGCGAACAAGCCGCCACCACCCCCACGGCCCAGCCATCGTAGCAAGTAGCGTAAGGGTGATATTCAGCATCAATCGTATCAAGTTAAGCGCGGCTCTGGCCCGTAGCATTCGCCGTTCGAAAGCAACGAAGAAATCTGCCAACTGAACCTTGTTAGCCTCAGCACTGACAAATACGGTGAAGTCAAAATCCTTGTCCCGCTGCATTGCGATATAATCATTGGAGCCCGCCACTTGCTTTTGCAACAAAGTCTTAAGACCTTCCGAAAAAGCCCTATAACTCTGACGCAAAAGCTCAAACCCTTGGGTCGCCAATTGACGCCCAGCACGTACCAGCATTTTAATTCCATTAATCATCTTGCTGGCCACATTTTGCAAGTAGCGCCACACTCTTTTGACACCATCCCACAAGCGTGACCCGAGTGATCCATGCTGCCATTCTTGCTCTACACCTTCAGGGTCACGGCTGAGCTGATGCTCAATCGCGCCAATCAATAGCTGACTATTTTGCTCTCGCAGAGAAGTACTTTCGGTGATATTTACAGCTGAAATTAAGCCGCCAACTGGGCGGGTCGCTGGCAAAAATCGAGGTGTAAAAGAGCTATGTTCCATGATCTGTAGGTCGACTAATGACCTAAAACAACGGGCAAGTAACTCACCATTATCAAGCCTAGTTTGCCATGCTCCTCGCCCTTGCAAAAAATCTTTAATGACTCGGTAGTGTTTGCTAGGCCGAAGTGACTGTTTCGCCGTCGCAGCTCCCCCAAGCTGACGAAAACGAAGATCCATGGCCTTACCGTCAGGTTTAATGTCATCGTAACCTAGCAACCAAAGCTCGACTTTTAACAAGCTTGTAATAAAACGAAACAGCTGCTTTTCTATATCACTTTGCGGGTGACTCAGCAGCGGCACCAGTGAACGTATGGCTTTTTGCGCTTGCAAGCTCAGCCGATCAATATTGAATAACCATTCAATCAAGCGTTCTGAATTCAGAGGTGTATAGGGGTCAATGTTAGGCACTTCAAGCAGTATCAATATTTTGCGCCAATTGCCTAGCCAAGAATGATTGGCACTGGGCTTAGCCCTTGTCACACCTTTATCGCCAAACCCTAAGGCAATCAGCCGAAGTGAGACCGCTCGCTGCATAGCAGGGTTAATAGCGCCGCCATCAACCCAAGATTCAAGCACTGTACTGGGCTCAAAGGCAAACAGTTCTTGCAGAGCATCCCACGATTGCGGTCCCACCCAACCATCTACCGTTAGCTCGGCGTCGTGCTGAAATCGACAAACGGCTTTTCTGAGCAAGGGATCAAGGCCATCGCCGATCTTTTCTGCTTTCAAATACCCAAGACGGAAGAGACGACGACGCAATACCGCGATGAACTGATTATCATCTTGCAAAGCACCGAACCGTGAGGCACTTTCGACAACTGGCTCAATCAGCTGATTGCTCTGCGCGCTATCGAGCAGTTCCTCCAAGCTGACGAAATTGTCCAGCTGTGACGCGTCGGGTTGTAGTCTGTCGAGTTCCAAGTTCTCTCACCTTTTGCAACCAGCAATGCAGCGATACGTTTAGCCATTGCCTGATACGAGCTTTTTTAGCGTATCGCTGAACAACTCCATCAAATCAGCACGTACCAATTGTCCCGCATTAACGGCACTGTCGTGAGCAAGGCGCAAATCTTCTGAAATCTCGCCATCAGCGACAAACAATATCGCATCACCATCGACAAAATACTTTGATGCCAGCTTCAAACTAACGCTGCCGTCAGCCTCATCCTTAGCAACATTAATAAGCTTATCAAAATCAATAGTGCCTTCACCTTCGGCACCTTTGATATCTGCCGTAACGGTGCCGGTATACGTTTCTACGGTAAGCGTTGAAAGATCGCCAGCGGCGCTGCCTATGGATTCAATCATATCCTTAAGTGCCATGGTGTTGCTCCTTTGAATTGCCGTATTTGAATAAATAGCCGCTTTGAGTTTACTCAGAATGTAAGCTTTGTATAGATACAAATCAAAAACTTATATGCTAGACCTTCCAGTGGCCATGATCCTATACAGGCAAGCAAGAGGCGGTTTAATCATCCCACTAGATCAACAGGAATAGTTGAGTGACTGGAGCTCTCCACATGTGGATCAGAACACTCTACACACCATGAACTATAGGATGGACTTCACAGGTTTATCCGGTTTGGCATAGCTGAGTCGATCTAGGCGCTCAGTTTGGTGGTAGGCGTCCAAGCTGGAAATCGCAAGGGAACCTGCGCCTTCGATGTCGATAAAACCATCGTCACCCACCAGCTCCCGGGGCAAGGATAGTTCAGTGATCCTACCAATAACCAAATCCGTACTGTTGATATCGAGGTGTTTTACTTCCTCCACCTTTAGGCCAATGCGAATCACCGCTTCGGCCACATACGGCGCGGCGAATGAAGCGCTGTTCACAGGTGTGAGACCCACTGCCTCGAATTCGTCGATGTGCGCATCATATCGGGCCGAGGTTTGATGGGCTTGGTGAAAAATACCGCGGTGAACATGATTGATCGTGTAATAACCGGTTGCTTGAAGGTTTTCTACGGTATCTCGGCGTGCGGTGTTGGGGCGAGTGATCATGCCCATTAAGGGTGGATTGGCCCCAATATGGAACACAGAATTGACGATCGCTAGGTTGCGAACACCAGATTCACTGACTGTACCGATTAGGTTTGCACTCTTGAAGCCACTGAGCGAGTTAATAAAGCGTGCTCGATAGCGTTGCTCAAAGTTATCCAGTTCAGAGGCATCTACATGCCAGAGTTCGCTACTGTCGATTGTCATCTCGGTATTCCAAGTTCAGTTTACGTGCCGCTACCCAGCGTAGTCGGTTGATATTTAATGGCCATGTTACGGGCGCAGTACGCCTTTAGATGAATTTTATTCTTGAGGATGACATTACTCTATGCGATCACGCCCCTCTAGGGTGAGCACATGCCCCTGCTGCCAACGAGAGGTGGCGCTCACCTTTCATCACCTTATTCCAAAGAAGGTCCACCGTCGCCGTTACTTCCGCAAGAATTTTTCTAAGGCGGAACTCGCCGCAGGCATCAGTGTGTGCCGTCAATGCCACGATGGTATTCACAACCTCTACGATGAAATGATATTGGCCAAACGCTTTACTAACCCCGACGATCTGCTGACCGATGCCGCCTTGTGCAAGCATTACCAATGGGTGGCCAAACAGCGCGTCAGGCACTGACACCCTCCTTTTAAAAAACATTGCCTATGACGACTGTTTTTTTATACAGTATACTGTTTTTAATTACAGTGGTTTTTAAACCGATACCGTCCTAGTGACTATCACGATGGTTTAAATCACCACAATGACAATCATCAGGGCTGGGGCTCAGCCAGCTCTGTGTAAACGACTCAAACGGTGTATCCGACAAAAGAGGCCCCAAGATCATGGAGCTTATGCAAAAACTCGCCATTCTGGCTGATGCGGCCAAATATGATGCTTCTTGCTCATCCAGCGGCAGTATTGAGCGCGACGCCAAAAGCACGAACAGCGGCATCGGCTCTACCTCGTCTGGGATGGGAATTTGCCACAGTTACGCACCAGACGGTCGCTGTATTTCGCTACTGAAGATATTGATGACCAATCTTTGTATCTACGATTGCCTGTATTGCATCAACCGACATTCCAGTAATGTGCAGCGAGCACGCTTTACGACGGAAGAGGTGGTTCAGTTGACCTTGGGGTTCTACCGTCGCAATTATATAGAAGGGTTATTTCTGAGTTCTGGGGTCATTCGCAACCCCGATTACACTATGGAGCAACTGGTAGAGGTGGCTCGCAGCCTTCGAGAAGATCATGATTTTCGTGGTTATATTCATCTTAAAACTATTCCTGATGCCGATCCTCGGTTGCACGCCCTTGCGGGGCTGTACGCCGACAGACTGAGTATCAACATTGAAATACCCACCGATCAGGGCCTGAAAAAACTGGCTCCCGAAAAAAGTCACCGCTCCATTCAGGTGGCCATGGCACAGCTGAAAAATAATATCGACGAATCCAAAAGTGATCTGCGTGAAGCCAAACGGCTCACCAATAGCGCGCCTAAATCGGTACTCAAGCACCGAGCGCCCAATACCGCTCGTTACGCACCCGCGGGGCAAAGTACCCAGATGATCATTGGCGCAGATGACAGCAGCGATGCCGCCGTACTGCAAAACAGCAATGGTTTGTACAGGCATTACGGAATGCGTCGCGTGTATTATTCCGCCTTTAGCCCGATCCCTGATGCCAATACTGCACTGCCACTGCAATCACCACCGTTATTGCGTGAACACCGTCTTTACCAAGCCGACTGGCTGCTGCGCTTTTACCAGTTTGATGTCAATGAGTTGGTGGATGATCAACAGCACTCCATGCTGGACTTAGACATCGATCCAAAGCTGGCGTGGGCATTAAGGCACCGTGATTGGTTTCCTGTGGATGTGAATCGTGCCAGTCGTGTGCAGCTGCTGCGGGTACCCGGATTAGGGCCGCGTAATGTGCAGCGTATCCTTGCCAGCCGACGGTTCCGTAGCCTGCGGTTACAAGATTTAAAAGCCATGCGCGTAGGCATCAAGAAGGTACAACCCTTTATTTGTACGACCGATTACCACCCTGCCAGAGAACCAGACAGCTTTCAGCTTCGTCAGCAGCTCACCGAAACACCCGCGCCGCAGCTGTCTCTCTTTTAAACGTTGTGACCAAAGATCGACGATCTTGGAGTGTTTTATGCCCAACATCGATATAGCCCCCCACAGTGACTTTATCGATTGGCAGCCCGTCGCCCGCTATTTGATAACCCATGAAATACCGCCGGAACAAGTCAACTGGAATGCACAGCCCGCTCAGGATCTTTTCGCTGCCCACGACGACACTTTAAGCCCGCATCACTTGCCTGCATCAGCCAAAAAGCCCGCACTGAAAGTGAGCCGTCGCTTTATTGATCTGGCGCGTATGGTGGCCAGTCATTCCAATCCCGAGCGCTTTGACCTGCTGTATCACTTGTTGTGGCGAAGCCTGCACGGGGAGCGGAAACTGTTGAATGATCCACTCGATCCGCAATTACACCGTGCTCAGCGACTGGCAAAAGAAGTCAGCCGCGATCGTCATAAAATGCGGGCTTTTGTGCGTTTTCGTGAAGTGCACTTGCGTGATGTTCGCGACGTCGCCCAAGCAAAAGGACATCATGAAGCGGCCGACGGATCCATAATAGCGGCTGACACAGCATCGAATACATCGGTATCGACCGCCATACGCCAAGAGCAAGGCTTGTTTGTGGCGTGGTTTGAGCCGCAACATTATATCCTGCGGCTTAACGCTGATTTCTTTTGCCGTCGTTTTCATAATATGGATTGGTCTATCGTCAGCCCTTACCAAAGTATTCACTGGCAACAAAAGCGGCTATTCATTGGTGCCGGGGCCGATCCCTCACAAGTGCCACAAGACGATGCGCTGGAAGATTATTGGCGCTGTTATTACGCCAACATTTTTAACCCTGCGCGATTGAAAGTAGACGCGATGTGCCGTGAAATGCCCAAAAAGTACTGGCACAATTTACCAGAAGCCTCGCTGATTCCCACGCTGATCAACAGCGCTCACCAACGCACCCAAACCATGCTCGACACCCCTGCTCACAATCAAGGCAAACTGCCCCGCAGTACTCTTTTTAATCGACAAGCGTGGTTAAAAGAACGCTCTCGCGCCGATCAAACCGTAGGTGAAACCCTCAATAACAACGATAACCCTAACGAAAACAGTGATAAAAGATCCATCTAACGACACGGCCAAGGCGAGCACACCACAAAACGAAGAGCTCTCTGTATTCGGTGCGGCTGTATTCTTGTACTCTGCTCGCTAATCACGCATCCTGAACAGGAAACTCTGCTGTATCTCTGTTTACCCCGTTATAATGCATCCATCAACATACGCTAATATCGGCATTGATTTGCTCTCTCTCACGCTTTATCGGTTGTCATTTTTGAAATATTTCACTGCCACTTTACTGCTCTGCTTGATGCCCTTTTGGGTCATGGCCGATGACATCATCCCCGTGAAGGTAAACGGCGCCCCGGATGCGCTCGCCGAGAATATCAAGCTGACATTAGGCCGTATCACAGAGCCTGATTTGCAAAGCTTTTTTTTCTCCAGCCGGATAACGCGGTCCATCCAAAAAAGTACTCGCGCGCTGGGGTTTTATCACGCGACATTTGATCACCAAGTCGCCGATGAGACCTTGATTATTTCTTTGTCACCCGGCCCCGTGGTCACTTGGGGCGAAACCAAAATCACAGTGCTGGGGGATGCGGCCAATCACCCCGACATCAAAGCGATAATTGATTCAGCACCATTTTCTCAAGGTGAACGAATCAACCACGGGG
>CBFHKY010000025.1:11721-15571 GCA_965656525.1 Pseudomaricurvus sp.
CGTACGACGGTTTTAAACAAAACCTGTTTGATTTGTGCCAGTATCTAGGCTATCAAAATGTCAGCTTTGAACGCAGCGAGCTACACATTGATCTGCAGCGCAACATTGCTACCCCCATCATCACAATGAATCCAGGCTCGCGCTATAAAATCGTCGCGACAACGTATTCTGGCAGTCAATTAAACAACAAGGTATTGAACAGCCTAAGTGCCGTTGAAACCAATAAGTGGTACAGCCGCACACTGGTGGCACAACAATACAAAGCGCTACTGGATGCGGGCTACTTTAAAACCGTGGACGTCCAGCCCGTTTTTGACCATGAAAACGCACAGGTCACGCTGGCCATCACGTTAGAAGACGTGCCCCAAAACCAATACCTGATCGGTGCTGGGTTTGGTACCGATACCGGCCCGCGAGTAACGTTGCGGTGGCAGCGGCCTTTGGCCAATGAATATGGCCACAGTTTAGATACGGAACTGGAACTGTCTAAGCCATCTCAGGAATTTACGGCACGCTATAAAATCCCGCTTGACCACCCACTGGAGCACTTTTTGGAATGGGGAACTGGCGTACAAAATAAATCCATTGAGGACACCGACAGTCAACGCATCACCTCTGGTTTGAACTTGCACAGCCGTCACCATCGCTGGCAACAAACACTGGGCATTAGCCTAG
The DNA here is from genome assembly GCA_965656525.1 of Pseudomaricurvus sp. Classification (GTDB taxonomy): domain Bacteria; phylum Pseudomonadota; class Gammaproteobacteria; order Pseudomonadales; family Cellvibrionaceae; genus Pseudomaricurvus. The sequence goes on from CBFHKY010000025.1 coordinate 12,397, forward strand.
AAGGGGAAAAGTACCGCCAAGGCCGCGAAGAAGCTCAGCACACCACTTACGTACTACCCACAGCCAGCTGGGCTTACAGTGCCATTGCGGAAGAAGGCCATGAAGGCCTGCGATTTTGGCTCAACTTGCAAACCAGCACGCAGGATCTGTACTCAGACACCAGCTTTTTTCGTGCAGTCAGCGGAGTGAAATACCTGACCCCATTGGCCGAAGATCATTCAATACTGGCACGTCTAGAAGTCGGGGCGTTACTGAGCGACGATTTTAATCAAGTGCCCTCTTCTAAACGGTTTTTTACCGGTGGCGATCAAACCGTGCGTGGTTACGAGTTTGAATCGCTGTCACCGCGCAACGCCGATGGGGATCTTATTGGTGGTGATCGATTGAATGTGGCCAGTCTGGAATACCGCTGGCGCATAAAACCCAAATGGTTTCTTGCAACCTTTGTGGATACTGGCCGCGCTTACCACTCAACCGATGACGATTTTCGCACCGGTGCAGGGCTGGGTGTTCGTTGGGTGTCCCCCATCGGTCAAGTCAGTGTGAGTTTGGCGGTGCCCGTTAACGACAGTGAATACGATGGCTTTCAAATCCACATTTCTATGGGGCCGTCTATATGATGGCTTTGAAACGACGAATTGTGTGGCCATTGCTGTTGGTGTGCCTACCGTTACTGATGCTGCTGAGCGTTTTTTTATGGCTGGTGAGTACCGAATCTGGCTTAGTGAAACTGGCACAATACGCCACTAAATTTGAGCCCCGTTTGGTACTCGATGCCCCCCGTGGCCGCTTATTTGGTGAAGCCGGTTTTGAAAAAATTGCCTGGCAACAAGACAGTGCGCACGTAACCGTAACCGATGCCCGCGTGCAGCTGTCGCCACTGTGCGCCTTGAGCCTGAATGTCTGCGCGCGCACCTTGAGCGCTGCCAGTGTTGTCGTCGAAATCCGGCCCGACTCACCAGAAGACTCACCCCGTGAACCTATCCAATTACCTACGGTGAAACTGCCCTTTGAAATCTACGTCGGTCGCTTGGCGATACAGAGCCTAGATATCACCCGTCGCGCCACACCCGATCAGAGTGGCGGTATCACCACCCTGCTGGCAACAGAAGACCTCACTATGAGGACGACTAGGTGGCAGCGCTCAAAGCTGTCGTTCTCCTCTTTTGTCGCCACCTTGTGGGGCGAAACGTTTACCGCAAAAGGTGCCATAACGCTGGCGGACGATTACAACCTAAATGCCGTCGTAGAAGTCACGCCACAACAACTGCCCGATTATTCGGCTTATATCGCGCAAGACACGACGATGGATGAACCCATACCCGATAACCTAAAAGCCACCGTCAGCGGTTCGCTACAAACACTGCACGCCTCGCTGGAAACGCAAGGTATCGCTGCCATAACGGGTGATATCACATTAGAACCACTGCACCCCCAAGTACCGTTCAGCGGAGAGCTTACAATACAGCAGCCTGTGGTTTTGTTGGCTAACGACCAACAAGTGCCGATCAACAACGCCACTGTGAGCGTGACTGGGGATCTCAAGCAGCTGGCCGTTGATTTATCCAGTGTTGGCGAGCTTCCTTTTGCAATGGGCGAGGCCGTCTTGAATTTTCGAGCCAAAACGGATTATGCCTCACTGACGGTTGAGCAGTCTGAGCTAGACAGTGAGCACGGGCGATTAACGGTGAATGGTCAGCTGCACTTTGATGATGACAACACCAGTACGCTTTGGGTGACGGTGAAAGATGTAAACCCCGAATTTTTGAACCCGCAGTACCGTGGCCGCCTGAATGCCAACGCCCAGCTACAGATCAGTTCATTACTATCAACCCCTGCGGCTACTCTGAGCGTAACGGACATTCACGGCGACTTTATGAACAGCAGCCTAAGCTCTAACGGCTCGGTAATGCTGAAATCCGATCAGCAAATACGCTTTACAGATTGGTCGCTCAATCACAACAACGCTCATATCAATATTGATGGTAGGTTTCCCAATGGCAGCACCGACTGGTTGGTTAACCTCCCTAATGTGAAGGATTATGTACCCAGTCTAACGGGCCAATTTTCCGCCAGCGGGCGCTTATCTGGCCCGTTAGAAAAGCCCTCACTAAACGCCAAAGTGAAAGCCACAGCACTGAGCTACCAAAATTACACAGCTGAATCGTTATCTGCTGCCGTTGCCATCAATCAGCTGGGTTGGGCCAAAAGCACGGTTGACCTGCAGGCGAACTCGGTGAGTGGAGCTGGTCGCCACGAAACGGTAAATGTCACTGTGGGTGTGAGTGGCAAACAACGTGCTGGCTCAGCAGCCGCAAAGACTCAAAGCACCAGCAAGCTTTGGGCGCTCGCGAACTTTGCCGACATCGCATTGGCACTGAACGTGAAGCAAATACCGCAGCCGCAAGAAAAACTAGAAGAACAAGAAAAACAACAAGAACAAAACATAGCTGCCACTCTACGATGTGAGTCTGCCATTAACCTGCAGAACTTTGCGATAAACGGTGAATGCAATCGGTTATCCATCGCCATCAATGAAACATTTTTAACAACAAATGTGGGCCTTGCCAACAAAGCGCTAGCGCCTTCAGAGACATCGTCATCAACTGCACCCAATGAGTTCCTTTGGGTTAACGACAACCCTATATCCTTTGCTTGGCAGTCAAAACCTCAGCACTTAACGCTGAATGCTTTTTGTTTGCTCAATGGCGCATCGCAGCTGTGTGTCGACTCGTCGTTTCAGTGGCAGCCATCCGCACCGGGAGGCCTAGAGCTTAGCGGCTCCAACTTACCGTTAGCACTGCTGATGTTGTTTTTGCCCGACAGTTACGCCATTCAAGGCAACTGGGGGTTCAATGCCAGTGTGAAAGACACTCCGGCATCAACCGTTCAAAATCATTCGGGTACCCACCAACGCTCTGCACAAGCCGCATGGACACTACAAGGTACTGTTCGGGCAAGCAACAGCACCGTATTGATCAGCCTAAACGAACCAGCCCCATTAAAAGTGCCTATCGAAACTCTTCATGCCTCTATCACCGGCGACCGCCAAGGATTTCGCTCAAACATTACCGTGCAATCAAAGTACTTAGGCAATATTAAGGGTGGCGTGGATTATCAACAGCAAGCCATCACCGGCCGGCTGTTGATTGATTCTTTGGATTTACAACCATTG
>CBFHKY010000025.1:15670-23571 GCA_965656525.1 Pseudomaricurvus sp.
CCCAGCGTAAAACGTTTAGACGGCATGGTGTCGAGCGACCTCACGGTTCGCTTGGCCGACAAGAACGTCAACGTCTCTGGGGATCTGTCACTGACTGACTTTGCCTTTAGCAGTCGCAATTTACCGCTGGAAATCAACCTTGGGCAGGCCTCGCTTGCGTTTGATAAAACAACCGCCACGTTGCAAGGCCAAGCGGATATCGGTGACGGACATGCTAACTTTACCGGCAACGCCGAATGGCCAAACGGTAAATGGCTGGCCAACATCAACATGAAGACATCCGCTATCCGTATTGAGCCATTGCCGCACTCATACTTGAATGTTATTGCGGATATGAAGGTTGAGGCATCCCCTGAGCACTTAACGCTAAGTGGTGATATGAGTATTCCAAAAGCTCGAATAGAGATAAACGCTTTGCCAAAGAATGCAGTGAGTGTCTCGGACGACAGCATCATTGAGAATCAAACGTTAGAAACCAATCGCTTAAACATCACCGCCGACGTTAAGACTACCCTTGGGAAGGATGTGCAATTTTCAGGGTTTGGTTTAAAAACCAATTTAGCCGGTGCGCTAACCATTCAGCAGCGTTCAGGGCAACTGCTCACAGGTAATGGCGTCGTGAATCTACGCGATGGCCGCTATCGGGCTTACGGGCAGGACTTGTTGATCGAAGAAGGCAAAATGATTTTTGCAGGGCCTCTTACCAACCCAGAATTGTTGGTCACCGCCGTTCGCAATCACACGGAAGACAACGTGCGTGTGGGTGTAACCGCCACTGGCCCAGCAAAACAACCCAATATCACCCTGTTTTCGAACCCGGCCTTACCCGAACAGCACATTCTGTATTATTTACTGACGGGTAAAGGGCCAGACAGTGCCAGTGGTGATCAAAGCCGCTTGGCACAACAAACAGCCGTTGCGCTAGGGCTTGCACAAACCAATCATAAAGCGGGCGAGCTTGCCAATTCGCTGGGCATTGAAGATTTTCAGATGACGACCGACGTGGGTAAACACGGTGAAGAAGCGCAGTTTAGCGGTTACATCACACCAGATCTTTACCTGCTGTACGGTGTGTCGATCTTTGATCAACTGACCTCCATCACCGCACGTTACAAAATATCGCCAGATGTGTACGTCGAAATGTACAACAGTACATCATCCGCCATCGATATTTTTTGGTCGATTGTGAAAGAGTAACGGGTCACGCAACAGAGTCGGGTTCACGCAACAGGGGCGCGTGAACCCAACCGACTACTCTTTACGTGCAAAATACTCTTTGGTTAAACGAAACACTACAGGGCTCAGCAGTGCCAACGCAATCAAGTTGGGCAGCGCCATCATGGCGTTGAGCGTGTCTGCCAACAGCCAAATAAAATCCAAGCTGACCCCTGCTCCGATAGGAATAGCGATAATCCAAATCACTCGGTAAGGCAGAATGGCTTTAATACCAAACAAAAACTCGATGCAGCGCTCGCCATAAAAAGACCAACCAATGATGGTGGTGAAAGCAAAGACCGCCAGCGCAACCGTCACTACGTACTGACCTACCCCCGGTAGCGATTGTGCAAAAGCCGCTGACGTCAACGCGGCACCGGATTCACCCGAAGACCACACCCCCGAGCTGATCACCACCAAACCGGTAATGGTACAAACGATGATGGTGTCAATAAACGTCCCCAGCATCGCCACCAGCCCCTGTCGTACGGGATCATTGGTTTGTGCCGCCGCATGTGCAATCGGAGCAGACCCCAAGCCCGCTTCGTTAGAAAAAACACCGCGAGCCACACCAAAACGAATCGCCGCCCAAACGGCTGCACCGGCAAAACCACCTTCCGCCGCCACGGGTGTGAATGCATGGGTAAATACCAGCCCTAACGCATGAGGTATTTCTTGAGCGTTAATAAACAGGGAAATCAATCCAGCCACTAAATAGGCCACCACCATAATTGGCACCAACGCGCCGGCAACGTGACCAATGCGTTTGATGCCGCCAATCAGCACGGCCCCAGCCAGCACCATCATGACAGCACCGGTTACCCACACACTTAAATCGAAGTTGGCTTCCAGCACATCGGCCACAGAATTTGCCTGCACCGTGTTACCAATACCAAACGCGGCAACCGCGCCAAAGATGGCAAACAACGTACCCAACCACGCCCATTTTGGCCCCAATCCATTTTTGATGTAGTACATGGGGCCGCCCACGTGATTACCCGCTTCATCCACTTCGCGGTAGTTCACTGCCAAGACAGCTTCGGCAAACTTAGTCGCCATCCCCACAAGAGCGGTACACCACATCCAAAACAGTGCCCCAGGGCCACCCAGAAAAACCGCCGTCGCAACCCCCGCGATATTACCGGTGCCCACAGTGGCAGACAGTGCTGTCATCAATGCTTGGAAAGGTGTGATTTCGCCATCACTGGTTATGCCTTTTTTCGGTTTTGCCATCATCAGCTTAAAGCTCATACCGAGCTTAAAAAATGGCATCAGCCGCAAGCCGATCATCAAAAACAAACCAACGCCCAGAATGAGCACCAGCATCATCGGCCCCCAGACAATGCCATTAATGGCTGCTACCCAGCTACTTAACGTTTCCATATTGAGGTTCCCCGTGTTTGCCACCCAACCCAAAATCCATCAGCACAGCAAGGACTGTGCATCAGAGTAAGAACGTATTACGCAGCAAGAACCATACCTCACAGCAAGGCTTACACAAGTCTTTTCACCAAAGCATAATTAAGGGCGGTGCTTTAAACGCAGACCTTCTAAGAAATTACGCAGCACTTGATCTTGGCATGAACGGTAATGGCGGTTATCTGGCTTGCGAAAAAACGCACTCAGCTCGTGTTCACTAAGGGTAAGACCAGCCAGTGACATCGTGGCGAGCATATCGTCACTTTTATAATCCATCGCGATTTTGAGCTTTTTCAGCACCAAGTTGTGATTGATTCGTTTCTCAGGCTCGGGCTGGGGGCCATCTTTTTTGCCGCGACGCATAACAATTAACGCGTTTAAGAAGGTTGCCAACTGAATATCTGGGCAGGTTTTGTAGTTGGGATCTTCATCTTTTTTCAGCCAAGCGGTCACCGCTTCTTGAGTGACTTCGGCATCCACCGATTTAAACATCTGTACAATTTTAGTGTCGGCCAAGTCAAAAATGTAACGCAGGCGGCGGAAGATGTCGTTATTGGTCATGGTGGTCTCTTCTGAGTATATAGGCTTAGATTTTGGTTTAAGTACAGTGTAGCGGCTTAAACACGAGGCAGGTGATAGCGTCAGACTTGGTGCACAATCCCCAAGTCTGGTGCGGGGCCGCATTATAGAGCTTACTGTGCGGCATTACTCGCACTTCTCTTTGCTGTCAGGGCTCACCAAAGTTAATCAATTCGTCCAGTGTCAGGCCATAACTTGGAGCAAAGGTCTGCAGAAAGTGATCCACTTCAGGCATGTCATACCCAGCTAAACGCGCTTTAATGCCTTCAGCTGCTTTGATAAATTCATGATTACCGGCGGCCAGTTCCGATTGGCATTTTAAATACGCCGCAATGCTGTCTGCCGCTTTAATTAACTGCTGATGCTCGCTGGGAATGCGATCACTGATCATGACATCCGCAAAATCCTCTTGCAGCGCGGCCGGTAATAAGTCGATCAATTCGCGTTCGGCTTTATATTCAATCGCTTTGTAAGCCTCTTTAATAGCCGTTGAGTGGTATTTAATAGGCGAAGGCATATCACCAGTGATTACTTCACTGCAATCGTGATACAACGCCGCCGTTGCTATCGCATTCGCATCGACACAACCGTCATAATAGCGGTTGCGCAGCAGAGCCAAGCAGTGAGCAATGGTGGCCACTTCCCAGCTGTGTTCCATTACGTTTTCTTGAATGGCGTTGCGCTTTAACCCCCAACGAATCACCCAACGGATTTTGCTGATGTAAGCAAAGAAATGACTTTTAAATGGTGATGTCACTACGCACAACTCCTAACGGGTAACGGCTAATAGGGCAATCAGAATAAAGCGCCCCTAAAAATTCGATACAAGCTTGACCGACTTGATCGAGATGGGAGTGCAACTGCCCTGTGTGATTTTACTGTAATCCACGCGGTAAACCTGACCCATCTGCGGCTCTGATTCAAACAGCGTTAAGTCAACATCATACTGGCTGCGCGCATTGGTTAACGTGATGTAGGATTCACTGATTTGGGTAACGTTAGCACGATCAAAGGTCGTGATGTACCGGCAGGGTCCGCCTACTTTTTGGGTTCCGCTACAGGCGAACAATACCCATCCAAGACACACCATGAAGATAAAAGAGACTGCTTTCATGTTTGCTCGCTTTTTGTTTTGCGGTCAGGAAAAACCAAAAAGGCCTAGAGTGATAAACCAGATACTTTATAATTGCTGCTTCATTCTTTTTATAAGACTCGCATTATGACTTACCTACCCTGCGAAATCATCGAAACCAGTGATACCGTCAATGCAGCAGTTATCTGGCTGCACGGCCTTGGCGCCAGCGGGCACGATTTTGTACCCATCATTCCAGAACTACGGCTACCAGAAAGTACGGGCATTCGTTTTGTGTTTCCCCATGCGCCGTCGATCCCGGTCACCATCAATGGTGGCATGGCCATGCCAGCGTGGTACGATATTTTGGCAATGGATCTGGAAAGAACGATTGATGAAGCACAGATTCTCGCCTCGGCCAAAGCGGTGATTGATTTGGTAGAGCGTGAAATCGCAGCAGGGATACCCAGTGAGCGTATTGTCTTGGCGGGTTTCTCACAAGGCGGGGCGGTGGCCTACCAAGCGGCGCTCAGCTACGACAAACCACTGGCCGGCTTGATGGCATTGTCTACCTATTTTGCCACTGCAAAAACGTTGCAACCGGCGGCGGCCAACCAGAACATTCCCATTCAATTGTTTCACGGCACACAAGATCCAGTGGTGCCCGAAGCCATGGCTCAACAAGCTCTTGCGGCATTAAAAGCCCTGAACCATAACCCCGGCTTCAAAACCTACCCCATGCAGCACGAAGTGTGTCTAGAAGAAGTTCAAGACATTTCTGCATGGCTGCAGCAGGTTTTAGCGCCGTAATACATCAAGGCACTTACATAGCCGAAACCCCAACCCACCACCAAGAGCAATGATGATGAGCGCTACACTGTATTATGTGCACGACCCTATGTGCTCTTGGTGTTGGGGGTTTCGCCCCACATGGGATGCACTTCAACGTGCCCTGCCGGCGTCTGTGGCCGTGATCAACGTCGCGGGTGGACTAGCAGCGGACTGTGATCAGCCCATGCCAATAGACATGCAACGCACGATCGAAGGCTATTGGCACAGCATCCAAAAACAACTGGGCACCGAATTTAATTTTGATTTTTGGCGCAACAACCAGCCGCGACGCTCTACCTACATGGCATGTCGTGCAACCCTTGCCGCCGCCAATCAAAATTCACAAGCAGCGATGATCAATGCTATTCAGCGAGCCTATTATTTACAGGCACGCAATCCATCGGACGACAAAGTATTGATTCAACTGGCAACAGAGTTGGGCTTAGAGCCGCAACAGTTCGAAAGGGATTTGTATTCATCTGAAACCGAAACTGAATTTGCACGGCAACGAGCACTGGCTCGTCAATTACCGATTCAGGGGTTTCCATCCTTGGTGTTAAAAACTGGCAACCACATCAGCCGAATAGACCAAGACTATTTGCATGTGGAGCCTATGTTGGCGGCGATTGAAAAGCAGCTCTGTGCGGGGTGATACGTTCGGCTTACTGGCGCTAGTTACAGTATTCATGCACTTTATCAGACAAATACCTTAACCGGCGTCGCAGCGAATTATCACTGGAGGCCTTAAACCCCGCTCGCATTCTTGCTAAATGCGCGTCTTTTGCATCTTTGTAGCTTCGGCATTGATAGGAATCGCCTGATGAACTTCCGCTTCCGATCAAAATAGCTGCCCTTCCCGAGCTGGTTGAGCCACTTGAGAGTTCAACGTGGTTTGCCGAGTAATTTTTGTTGAGGTGTTGTCGCGCATAATCAGCCGCATCACGACAGGAAATGTTCATCTGTATTCCATCAGAGGAACTGTGGCTCTTGTTGTACCACCGTGTCCAACGATTGCACGTATCCTGGAGAGAAAAATAAACGTCTTTGTGCCGCCTGTATTCAGAACTGTCCTGGTAGGATTGAGACGACAGGGTGACTTGCTTGCTTGGATCGTCCGCGGCTTGAATACTCGCAAAGCTTGACGTCATAGTCATCTGCGGCGCAACCGGATTATCCATGCTGTTTCTGGCGACATCAGAGGCGTTGTTCTTAGTCTTGGCTGCTGTAGAAGACCATGGAGTGAAACTAAAAGCACTATCATCACGGCTAGCGGCTACTGTTTCTTCAAAGCCTGCTGTTTGGTCAGAGCTATCCAGGGCGGTCACTGCAGATGTTTTTTCGCGCTCCGCTATTTTTCCAGCGTTAAATAAACCAATGCCGGTGAGCGCCATAAGCCCTGCCGCCAATAAAACAACAACCGATAATCCGACTAACTGTTTTAGGGATTCCATTCCGACCATTCCTTGTTGCCTCAGCCAATCAGCCTAGACAGTTCAATCGATCATGACACTTGCGACAAAAAACGCACCCCAGTCATGGCTTCTGATTTTTCCCACAGCGCTTTAGCCAGCACTTTATCTTTGGCAATGGGGTTGAGCTTCGCTTTAGCCGGTTTGCCGCCAATTTCGAACAGCCCACCGGGGCCATAGTATTCGCCACCAATGCAGTTTTCACCGTCCGCCGCCAAGATGATCGGCCGTGCCGCCTCTGCAGCCGTTGGGATGATTTTGGTCATCTTCTCTTTAATCCACGCACGCACGGGATTGGGCTTACTCATGGAGGGGCTGTTGTTTTGAATGTTAGTATTCGCAAAACCTGGATGCGCCCCAAGCGCAATAATGTTTTTGCGGCCACTGGCGCGAAGGCGACGATTCAGCTCGATGGTGAAATTCATGGTCGCTATCTTGCTGTTGGCGTAGGCACGCATCTCGTGATATTCCTCTTGCTCCCAGTTGAAGTTATCCATATTCAATTTACCAAAACGGTGAGCAAGGCTGGCGACGTTTACGATACGCGCGGGGGTTTCAGTAGGAAAGAACGGCAACAACAAACCGGTGAGGGCGAAGGCACCTAGATAGTTCGTGGCCAATTGCATCTCGTGGCCTTCCTCGTTGCGCGTCAGAGGAATAGCGACAATACCCGCATTATTGATCAGCAGATCTAGTGCACCAAATTGCGACTCAAACTGCTGTGCAAATTCATTCACAGACTTAAGATCAGATACGTCCAGCCGAATGATGGTGATCGCCGCTGATGGTACTTCTGCCAGCATGTCATCACGGGCTTTTTCAGCTTTATCTAAGCTTCGGCAGGCCATGATCACGTTATCGCCTTTGCCTGCAAAATGTAACGCGGCATGGTAGCCGATTCCTGAATTTGCGCCGGTCACGACTACGGTTTTCACTGTCACGTTGCTCTCTCTTTTATTTGGTTTGTCGGCTGGATGACACTCAGGCCTGATAGCCTAGGCTATCAGCATTATAAGAAGCCGCTATGCAGCGGTCTACACAGGAGAGAGGATTGCGCCAAAATGAACAATTCTTAACGGTAAGAACTGCCCACAGGCTTCAATTCATCGGCGTAACGCGGTCTTCGGCTTTAAGGCGCTCCTAGGTTAAAGAACCTTTTACAGAACCATCTTCACAGCTTTGTGCATTTTACGAGAATCAGGGGATGTATAACTGGAAAAGTGCTCGACCACTTTACCGTTCCTATCGATGAGGTATTTATTGAAATTCCAGCTGGGTTCATCCGTTTCACGCCCTAAATGTTGAAAGATCGGGTG
>CBFHKY010000025.1:23670-44022 GCA_965656525.1 Pseudomaricurvus sp.
GGCATCGTCACCCACTACAGGAACGTGTGTGGTCATTAAAAATGTCACGCCGAAATTGTAAAAGCACACTTTGGCGGTTTCTTCTTCGCTGCCAGCTTCTTGTTTGAAATCGTTTGAAGGAAAGCCAATCACCACCAGATCTTGATCTTTGTATTGCTGATGCAGTGACTCCAACCCTTTAAACTGTTTTGTGAAACCACAAAAGCTTGCGGTATTGATGAGCAGTACCGGCTTACCCGCCGTAGCCGCACACAAATCGATGTGCTCGCTGCCGTGCAATTGTTTAATCGAGTGATTTAACCAACTGGCGCAGGCTTGCGCCTGAACGAGGGGTTGCGTTGGTGTTTGATCTTCAGCGTTGGCAAAAGGCAAAACACTCAGCATCGCCAGGCCAAGCAGCCAAAATTGGCAGACATGTCGGCAGCGGTTGGGGAGTCTTTGTTTTGTGCTATCAGAAATAACGTTCATGCCTGTTCCTTATTGTGTGTTTGCCCACGAGCTAGGCCTCTAGCGGCTGCCTAGTTAATGAGGGCGAACTCTTCTTACGAGAGTGACGGACGTACAGATTGCCAATCTTAGCGAATATAAAAAAGTAGAAGGATTCATTATAGGTGAGTATGGTCACAAGAAGACACGTCTTAAAAGGAGCTAATCATGATCACCTATCTGTACTGGGCCATTGTTATCGCAATTGCCATTGGCACATTGATTGTATTTGCCAAAATGAACCGATGGAAGCCAGCATTGATAGGCTGTCTTGTCGTGTTTGCCGTGGGGTCACTGGCGTATTACTTCCACTTTCAACAACTGTTTGTAAAACGTTACGGTGGTGTCATGTCGTTAACGGTGCCCAAAGGCCAGCTGCATGTTACAGCCACTTGGAAAGGCGATAATTTATGGATCGAAAATTACGACCCAGCCACCAACACTTGCCATTTTAATGAATACTCAAAAGGCAATCTACTGCAGGGTAAGGTCGTGATAAAGAACTGCTCACCCGTAGCCGCGCGGTCGCAGCCTTCACCGTAAAAACTAACGCTACGAATACAAAAAACGGGCCTTATCGCAAGATAGGCCCGTTTTGTTGGTGCTGCGCATACGTTTGCCGGTTAATCTTCGTTGGCTTCGCGCAAACGCTCTTGCCGCTCCTGTTCTTCTTCCAACGCCGCTTTGATGGCCGTCACCACTGAATCTACATCAGCATTTTCTGTGGGATCTTCAAATTCACCGGTCAGCTCGGTATCAGGGGTGAGTTCGCCGTCTTCAAACAGTTCCCACATTTCTTCGGCAAAACGAGTTTGCATCAGTTCTGGATCGTATTGGCTGTAATAAGTCGTCATGTTGCGTACATCGCGCTGCAACATGGCAAACGCATTGTTGTTTGCCGCTGCATCCACCGCTTGCGGCAGGTCGATAACCACGGGGCCATACTCATCTAAGAGCACGTTAAATTCTGATAAGTCACCATGAATTAGCCCTTCGCACAGCATCAGGCGGATGTAATGCATCATCACCAGAAAGTCTTCTCGCGCCTGCTCGGCCGTCATGGAAACATCATTCAAGCGTGGAGCCACATCACCCTCAGCGTCGGTGATCATTTCCATCACCAAAATACCGGAGAAGCAACCATAAGGCTTGGGCACACGGACACCCGCATCGTACAAACGATACAACGCGTTTACCTCGGCGCTTTGCCAGACTTCTTCTTGTTGGTCACGACCAAATTTAGAGCGTTTGCCCATGGCTCTAGCGCGACGACTGTTACGGACTTTGCGACCTTCCTGGTATTGTGCGGCTTTTTTAAAGCTGCGCTTGTAGGCATCTTTATAAACTTTGGCGCAACGGATCTCACTACCAGTACGGACGGCATAAACGGTGGCTTCTTTCCCGCTCATGAGCGAGTAAAGCACTTCGTCGATGACACAATCATCGACTAGGGATTGTAAAGCTGCAGGTGTTTTCATGGATGACGTTATACCTGAGTTGCGGCGTTCTTAACAGACCGACATCGCTTAATGAGTGAATCTTAGGGAGGGTTTATCCAAAGCCTCAACCACATGCTGTAGATTGTCGGCCCAGTCTTCTCGGCTGATCGGCCCGCCATAGCAGATACGCAGCCCGTCAGGTGGGTGATTATTGGTGCTGAACGTGGCGCTGGAAACAGCACTAACCCCAAAATCCCGCAGCTCTACCGCCAGCTCTGAAGGGTTTAGGTGGGCTCCTTTCGGCAAGTTCAACCACAGATGAAAAGCCCCCTTAGCCATATTCACATCGGCACCGGCCAAGTACTTTTGGGCCATTTTTTGACGTGCAGCGCTTTCTTCTTTGACGGATTTCAACATCAAATCCGCCGTACCATCCTCAATAAATGCCGTCACCAGCGCATCGGTAAAAGGGCTGGACATTACCGTTAATGCCCGCATCGCGGCCGAAATCCGCTGCGCCTGTCGCTTGGTGGGTGCGTGCAAAAACGCTGAGCGCAAGCCCGCGCCAAAACATTTCGACATACCAGTGATGTAATAAGTGAGTTCAGGGGCTAGATCCGAAAACGCCGGAATACTTTCGTCAGACAGCATACTGTAGGCGTCATCTTCAATGATCGGTACGCTGTAACGCAAAGCGATATCCACCAAGCGCTCGCGGCGGCTTTTGGGAATGGTGACCGTTGTAGGGTTATGAATAGTTGGGTTAACGTACAGAGCACCCACGTTGCCTTTTTTACAGGCAGTCTCGAACGATCGCGGTAAGGGCCCGCGGTTATCTCGTTCCATGGAATACAGTGTCATGCCCAATTGCGCCGCAATGGCCTTGACCCCAGGGTAAGCCAACCCTTCAACACAGAGGACTTTTTCGGGTGTAATCAAGACATTCATCAAACCCAATAAGCCGCTGTGAATACCAGGGCAAATCAGCGTTTGTTCGAACTGTACTCGTGATAAGCGCCTCGCCAACCACACCTGTGCCACCGCACGATCTTGCTCTAACCCCCCAAACGGCTGATAGCGCAACATTCGAAACACATCCTGCCCAACATACACATCATTGGTTTTTTGCCGCAGCGCATCGGCTAACGCTGGCACACTGGGCTCTATGATCAAATTCATGGTCATTTCATAGCTGCCATGAACGGGCCCCAAGTTTGGAACCTTACCTTTGATAAAACTGCCCGCTCCAGGACGAGAATCAATCAAACCGCGCTGCTTGGCTTCATTGTAGGCACGTGCGGCAGTGGTGTAATTGATCCCCAAAGTATCGGCCAACTCCCTCAGCGGCGGCAGTTTATCCCGCGTGCGTAATAAACCTGAATCAATGTCTTCGGCAATTAAATCCGCCACCACCAAATACGTGGCACGCCGATCACTGCTTTTTAATACGTTAACCCATCGATTTAAGTCGCTTTGCCTCACAGTAACCCCTTTGGGCCATGCCCTCGACAATCCCGCATGAGTCTTATTGTTGTCATCATGTACTCCAACTTATGGCCACTAACAGGGAAACAGTACAATTGATTGGAGATAAATTCAAATTGATCGCAGATAAAAAGGCGCCGCATAAAAAAGCATGATTGTGGTCACAACCTACAAACAGCACCTGAATAATGCGCTATTACAGTGCCTGAATGACAAAAACTCTTTTTGCGCTCTCACAGCGTCCGTGCAATCACTAAAAAATATTGATCTTGTTTTACACAAACATAATCCCATTGATTGCTCAATGATTGGATACAACTAATCAACCACTGGCATATTGATTGCAAACCTCCCCTGTAAGCCTGAGCGAGCCTGAGCACACGCCTAAGGTCACTCACTTTCTAGCGGCTTATCCACTTTTTAAGTCAATACAGCGGAGATCAGTTATGCCAACAGTTACTCAAGATATGCACAAAGCCGGTGACTTTTTTGTCGATTATGAAGAGAAGGTCTTTGAAGATGTAAAAGCGGAACCCGGTCAAAAGGCTTTGGTGACATTCCACACCGTCGCGTTTGAAGGGTCTATCGGTTTCGTCAACATGCTGCAGGCTACCCGCTTGCTGCGCAAAGGGTTTGAAACCTCCATTCTGCTGTATGGCCCCGGTGTCACCTTGGGCTTACAACGTGGCTTCCCAACACTGGGCGACGAAGCTTTCCCTGGGCACTTAAACTTCAACAACCAACTGACAAAATTCATGTCCGAAGGCGGCAAGGTTTACGCGTGTCGCTTTGCTCTGCAGGCGCTGTATGGCCACGGCGAACCCTCACTCATCGAAGGCGTCACGCCAATCAATCCATTGGACGTTCTCGACCTGAAACTGCTGCACATTCGTGACGACGCCGTCATCGTTGATACCTGGACCGTTTAAACCGGAAACGTGTTGGCAAAGCTCATCACTGAGCTTTGCCGCATGATGGAGCCAATACCATGACACAGAATCGAACGGTTCGCGCCGCCGCCGCTCAGCTGGCCCCAGACCTGACCAGCGCCAACGGCACTGTCGCGAAGATTCTCGACATCATCGACGAGGCCGCCGGAAAAGGCGTAGAGCTGATCGTGTTTCCTGAAACCATCGTGCCCTACTACCCTTACTTTTCTTTTATTTTGCCACCGGCGAGTGCTGGCGCCGAACACCTGCGCCTGTACGACAACGCGGTGCAAATCCCAGGGCCGATTACGCAAGCCATTGCCGAACGCGCACGAACTCATGCCATGGTGGTGGTGGTGGGTGTAAACGAGCGAGATCACGGCAGTCTTTACAACACCCAGTTGATTTTTGATGGCGACGGCGAGCTGCAACTGAGCCGACGCAAAATCACACCCACCTATCATGAACGTATGATCTGGGGGCAAGGCGACGCCTCAGGTCTAAAAGTGGTTGACACCCAAGTAGGTCGCGTAGGCGCACTGGCCTGCTGGGAACACTACAACCCACTGGCACGTTATGCGTTGATGACACAGCACGAGCAAATACATTGCAGTCAGTTCCCAGGTTCTATGGTCGGCCCAATTTTCGGGGAACAAATCGAAGCTACCATTCGCCATCACGCCTTAGAGGCCGGTTGCTTTGTGGTCAACGCCACAGGCTGGCTCACCGATAGCCAAATTGAATCCATTACCTCCGATGAAAAAATGCAGCGCGCCCTGCGCGAAGGCTGCAATACCGCCATTATTTCCCCCGAAGGGCGACACTTAGCCACCCCCCTCACCGAAGGTGAAGGCTTAGTCATCGCCGATTTGGATTTCGCACTGATCACTAAGCGCAAGCGCATGATGGATTCTGTGGGACATTACTCACGGCCCGAACTCCTGAGCCTTGTCATTCAGGATCAGCCCGCTTTGCACAGTCACACGGCAACGGCTTCGCCTGCGGCTAACGCACCGAGTGCGCCACCTAAGCCCGCCACCCCCACTACCGGAGAAACGTTCCATGAACTCGATGTCTCCTAAGCAACTGATAACGGATCTGCAAACGCACGGTGTTCGGATCAACGTGAAACACACCGATGCCGTGCGCCGAAAAGGCGGGGCAGGCCCCAGTGATCATCAAGCCATTACCATTGATGGTGATACGGTGATGGTGCCGATCTACAGCGATAGCGCATGGGACTCACCCTACTCGCTGGACAAAACCGACACGGGCACGGCGCTGAAAAAAGGGGACATTCCGCTACTGGATGTCTCACTAGTGAACACCCCTCGATTTTACGCGCACAACACCGCAGATGGCATTCCGTATTCCCATATTGCCACTCTGCACAGCCATGATGTACTCGCGACAACGGTGCTGCAAACCTGCATTCGCTACGAAAGCCGACGCAAAGCCTGCCAGTTTTGTTCCATTGGCCAGTCCCTTCGCGCCGGTCGCACTATTGCCGAAAAAACACCGCAGCAACTGGCTGAAGTGGCCAAGGCCGCCGTGGAGCTCGATGGCGTTAAACACATGGTGATGACCACAGGAACACCCGCCACCGCCGATCGCGGTGCCGCCGTGTTAACCGACAGTGCTCGTGCGATTAAAAGCGCGGTGGATTTACCCATTCAAGCACAGTGCGAACCCCCCAAAGACCCTATTTGGTACCAACGTATGAAAGACGCTGGCGTGGACACGCTGGGCATGCACTTAGAAGTGGTCACCCCCGCGTTGCGCGACACCATCATGCCGGGCAAATCAGAGCTGCCCGTCGAGGTGTACATGGGCGCCTTTGCCGATGCGGTTGATGTCTTTGGTCGCGGCCAAGTCAGTACTTACATTCTGGCAGGACTCGGCGATACCGAAGACGCCATTGTCGAGTGCTGTCGGCAATTGGTGAACATCGGCGTATACCCATTCGTGGTGCCATTCGTACCAATTAGAGGCACACCACTCGAAGATCACCCCGCACCCAGCGCGGCATTTATGGATTCGCTGCTGACTAAAGTCGCTGCCGTATTGAATGAAGGCAACCTCAGCTCGGCAGACATCAAAGCAGGCTGCGGCAAGTGTGGGGCTTGCTCAACGCTGTCGAAATACGAAAAAACCACGACACACAAAGGTTAATGGAATGACTCAGCGAACACTTGCAGACATCTTGGACGTCGTGCGGCAAACCGCCGGCATCAAACACAAGCAAGACATTCACAGCTTAGTGGATATGATGCCGCCGCTGCCGCTGGGCAGCTACCCCAATGGCGATGATACCGCCGCCATCCCAACGGGCCGTGGTGATGGTTACAACCTTTTTGCCACCGAAGGTTTTATTCAAAGTTTCGTGGAAAGTGACCCTTGGTTTGCCGGCTGGTGTGGGGTCATGGTTAACGTGAGCGACATCGCCGCTATGGGCGGACGCCCTACCGCTGTCGTCAATGCCATCTGGAACCCCGGTGATGCCAAGGCGCGACAAATTATGTCGGGCATTCGCGATGCCTGCCTTGCTTTCAACGTACCACTAGTTGGCGGCCACACGAACTTACAAGCCGAGCAAACGATGTTGTCGGTTTCGATTCTAGGTCATGCCAATCAATTACTGAGCAGTTTTGCCGCCAAACCAGGGCAGGCCTTAGTAGCCGCCATCGACTTACGTGGCCAATATCGAGCGCCCCATCTCAATTGGAACGCAGCAACCACCGCCACCCCTAAACAATTGCAAGGCGATATCGAAATCCTACCGCGACTGGCCGAACTTGGGTTGGCGTGCGCCGCCAAAGACATCAGCCAAGCGGGTTTACTGGGCACCGCTATTATGATGTTAGAAAGCTCAAAAGTGGGTGCCGAAATTGATTTGGAATCCATTCCCAAGCCCTCAGAAATTCCGTGGGAAAACTGGTTGTGTAGCTTTCCTAGCTTTGGCTACCTGTTAACCACCGACAAACACAACCTGCCCTTACTGCTCGAAGAGTTTCACCAGCGCAACATTGCCGCAGCAGAGGTTGGTCGCATCATCAGTCGTCCGCTACTCACCGTAAAAAGCGATACCGAGTACGAACTTTTTTGGGACATAGAACATTCCCCTCTGATGGGCCTGCAACCTTCTCACACAGAAAAAATTTCAACCGCGTCACGCCCAGCCAATACAACACCACCATACGCAACGGCTAACGTTACCGATTCGCCAAAAGCCCCGTTAAACGATCACGAGGAAACACCCCATGCCCGCATTAAAGTTTTCCGTTAAGTGGCCCGATGGCAGCACCGACAGCTGCTATTCCCCGTCTACGGTTATTAAAGAGCATTTTGAAATTGGCAAGCCCTATTCCATCCAAGATTTTACTCATACGGCTGAGACCGCATTGAATTCAGCCAGTGCTCGCGTAGCCGAAAAATTTGGCTATCACTGCAGCAGCGCTATGGATCAGCTGGGCCAGATCAAACGCAAGGCCGCCACCTTTAGCCAGACAACTGACACCGTTGTCGTCACGGGAATTTCCCATTAAACGTTGTTGTTTTTAATACTCACTGTAACAACCAAATATTTATTATCAGGACAAACGCCATGAGCACCGACAATAAACGCCACCATGTCCCAGTCATTATTGTTGGCGGTGGTCAAGCCGGACTTTCCGTCAGTTATTACCTCAAAAAACACGACATCGAACACCTCATTTTTGAGCGCCAAACCGCCATGCACAGCTGGAACAGTCAACGCTGGGATTCTTTCACCTTAGTTACGCCTAATTGGCAGTGCCAATTGCCCGATCATCCTTACGACGGCGACGACCCTTACGGCTTTATGAAACGCGACGAGATTCTTGGTTATCTCGAACGCTTTACCAAAAAGTTTACCCCTCCCGTAAAAGAAGGCGTAGCGGTTACGCACATGTACCCGCACTCAACTGGCGCCTATCATGTCGAGACCTCCGCTGGTGCCTATGCCTGTAATCAATTGGTGGTTGCTACCGGTGGTTACTTATCCCCCATTATTCCCCGCATGGCCGAAAAAATTCCCGCCACCGTACAACAAGTGCACTCCGCTCAGTATCGCAATCCGCAGCAATTGACCGAGGGCTCTGTCTTGGTCGTGGGCTCAGGTCAATCCGGTGCGCAAATCGCTGAAGATTTACACCTTGCTGGGCGCAAAGTGTTTCTTGCCACCGGTAACGCCCCTCGCGTGGCGCGCCAGTATCGTGGTAAAGATGTCGTGGAATGGCTCAACGAAATGCAGTATTACGAAACTTCGGTAGATCAACACCCGCTGCGCGAAGGCGTAAGAGACAACACCAACCATTACGTAACCGGTCGCGATGGAGGGCATGAAATTGACCTGCGACAATTTGCCAAAGAAGGCATGGAACTGTTTGGGTCGATGATCGATTTTGATGATGGCCAACTGCAATTCAAAGCCAACTTAGCCAGCAATTTAGACGCGGCAGATGATGTATACCGCAACATCAACAGCCGTATTGATAACTATATTGACACTCATAAAATCGATGCCCCAGCGGGCTACCGTTACGAGCCCGTATGGCAACCCGAATCTGAACGTCTGTCACTGTCATTGGCTGACTCAGGCATCACCAGCATTGTGTGGTGTATCGGCTTTCGCCCAGATTTTGAATGGCTAGATGTGCCTGTTTTCAACGGTAAAGGGCACCCCATTCACCAGCGGGGCGTCACCTCTCAAGACGGCGTCTATTTTGTCGGTTTGCCTTGGTTACACACTTGGGGCTCTGGGCGATTTTCTGGTGTCGCGCGCGATGCAAAATATTTAGCTGAACGTATTCAAGCAAAGTATCGCGTGACACAAACCCGCGACGAAAACGACACCTGCACTGCATAAAACATCATGCTCGGGCTGTTTTTTTTTGCAGTGTCATCGTCATTTAATTTGTTGATATTTAGGATCGAATCATGGCCGTATCGAAACCGAAAAGATCCACCTACTATTCAGAATACGTGATTAAGTGGGCACACCTTACATGGGAAGAACAGCAGGCCAAAGCGTTACGACGCCGTGTTTTTTGCGAAGAGCAAGCTCTCTTTACGGACGACGATCAAGACAGTATCGATCCTTACGCGCAAACCTTGGTAGCCGTTGGGGTAATGGCTGGCTGGCACGAACACGTTGTAGGCTGCGTGCGTATTCATCAAGCCGAAGCAGGTACTTGGTACGGATCACGGCTGGCTGTCGATTCGGCATTTCGTTGCGAAGGCCATCTAGGCCCTGCCTTAATTAAGTTGGCGGTATCCAGTGCACAAGCGCTTGGCTGCCAACGGTTTTTGGCTCACGTGCAAACGCAAAATGAACCTCTGTTTAAGCGCCTGCGTTGGCAGCGCATTGGTCATGAACGTATCAACGGCAAACAACATATCTTGATGGCAGCCGACCTGAACCATTACCCTGCCCATCACACACCTTACAGTGGTGTGGCTGTACGCGGCTGTAATCGCCCAACACCGATCACACTGGCACCCGACTATCTCCCGGCAAATCCCTGCCCAGCCGAACACCTATCTAACAATCCACTTGTGCAGCGCTACTGATATTCTGAAGCGCCAAATCACTGGGTGGTAACGTTCAACAAATGAGCGCTTAACCATTGCGTGACATCTACTCGTGAAGACCAAACATCTGTTCGATGGACGAGATATTACCTTGCAGATAGTTTAGAAATGCCTGCATAGATGGCGTTGGATGTTTGCCGCTGGGGTACACCGCACTCCATGAGCGATGAATCGGAAATCCCTCCAGCTTAACCTCTTGAAGTAGCCCCAATTTTAGTTCCGCCAAGATGCTCAGCTTAGGCAATACCGCAACGCCCAACCCAGCCAGCACCCCGTGCTTAACCGCATCGTTCGAACCCAATTCCAGTTTCGGTGTTAACGACAAACGGTTATCCTGACAAAACAGTTCCAAGGCCAAACGACTGCCCGAACCCGCCTCTCGCAACAACAAGCCCGCGCTAAGAAAATCGCGAACCGTCAAACCCTGCTGCTGGTGAATAGGGTGTTTTGTCGCCGCCACCGCCAACAGCTCGTTATCCAAAAATGGCAGCGAGGCAAATGGGCGGCCTTCAGGAACGATGCCCATGATCACCAGATGCGCCTTGTTGTCATTCAAACGACGTAACGCCTCGGCCCGATTCACAACCTGCACCTGCACATTCACCGCAGGGTGTAACGCTAAAAAGTCACTCAACAAATACGGAACCACATACTGCGCCGTACTCACCGCCACAACATTTAAGTCACCCGCCACTTGGCCTTTTAAGGCCGCCAAATCGGTTTGCAGAATATTCAGCTGCTCAAACATCACCTGAATGCATTCCAGTAACTTCTCACCAGCAGCGGTGCAATACAGCTTGCGACCTACGTATTCAAACACCGGCATTTCCAGTGCACTTTCCAATTGCCGAATCTGGCTGCTAACGGCCGGCTGCGTCAACCCTAATTGGTCGCCGGCTTTAGAATACCCCCCACACTGATGCACCGTGAGGAACACCTGTAGCTGCCGGAAGGTCAATCGACCGACCAGTTTTTGCACAGAAAGAGGCATAAGCAACCTTTAAGAAGCCTTTAAGAAAACAGGCAAGTGGGTACATTTTTTATGTATAAGTTATAGCTTATACAAAGACCAACAAATATCAATTTCTACTTTATGGTCAGCCGCTTTATGGTGAGCGTGTCTTATTGATCCCAAAAGCTGGAGTTACCCCAGATGCTGAAGAAGATCCTAATTGCCAATCGCGGTGAAATTGCTGTCCGCATTATTCGGGCATGCGCGGAAATGGATATTCGTTCCGTTGCCATCTACACCGAGCCCGATCGCTATGGCTTACACGTTAAGCGCGCCGATGAGTCTTACTCACTGGGTGACGACCCGATTGCGGGCTATCTCGACCCGCAGAAAATTGTCAGCTTAGCCAAACAGGTGGGCTGTGATGCCATACACCCAGGGTACGGTTTTCTTTCGGAAAATGCCGACTTTGCACGTCTTTGCGAAGAACAAGGCATCCGTTTTATCGGCCCCAAATCCAACGTTATTCATAACATGGGGGATAAAACCCAAGCCCGTGACAGCATGCGAGCGGCAGGCGTACCGGTAACCCCAGGCTCAGAAGGCAATCTAAAAGATCTGGACGAAGCACTCACTCTGGCCGAAGAGATCGGTTACCCGGTGATGCTCAAAGCCACATCTGGCGGTGGCGGCCGAGGTATTCGTCGCTGCGATTCCGCCGAAGATATGCGCATTCAGTACCCTCGCGTGATCAGCGAAGCGACCAAGGCGTTCGGTAGCGCTGAGGTGTTTTTGGAAAAGTGCATCGTCAACCCCAAACACATTGAAGTCCAGATTCTGGCCGACAGCCACGGCAATGTGGTTCATTTATACGAGCGGGATTGTTCTATCCAGCGCCGCAATCAAAAGCTGATCGAAATTGCCCCCAGCCCTCAGCTCACGCCAGAACAACGCAACTACATTGGGGGTTTAGCCGTGCGCGCCGCTGAAGCCGTCGGGTACGAAAACGCCGGTACAGTAGAGTTCTTGCTAACCGGTAATCAAGTGTACTTCATGGAAATGAACACCCGTGTACAAGTTGAGCACACCATTACCGAACAAATTACCGGCGTGGACATTGTGCGCGAACAAATTCGCGTGGCCTCAGACCTACCACTCAGTTACCGCCAAGAAGACATTCAGTATCGTGGCTATGCGCTGCAGTTTCGCATTAACGCCGAAAACCCAAAAAACGATTTTCTGCCAAGCTTCGGCCGCATTTCTCATTACTACGCGCCCGGCGGCCCTGGTGTACGAGTGGATACGGCCATCTATACCGGCTATGAAATCCCCCCTTATTACGATTCCATGTGCTTGAAATTAATTGTGTGGGCATTGGATTGGCAAGACGTGATTCAAAGAGGCAAACGCGCGCTCGATGACATGCGCCTGCAAGGCATTAAAACCACTGCCACCTACTACAAAGAAATTCTGGCGCACCCCGACTTTCAGGCCGCCGAGTTCAACACCAGTTTTGTACCAGAACACCCAGAACTGCTGAAGTATTCAGAAAAACAATCGCCCAACGCTGTCGCGCTAGCCATCGCCACGGCTGTCGCGGCACAAATGGGGCTGTAACGTCTGCACTTGCGCTACTCATCCATAGCTCACAAGACAACAGCCGCCAACAGTTTAAGAGGATTCGCCCATGAACAGCCCAAAGAAAATTGAAATTACCGATGTCATTTTGCGTGACGCCCACCAATCACTGATTGCAACACGCATGCAAACCGAAGACATGCTCCCCATTTGTGAAAAACTGGATCAAGTGGGCTATTGGTCTTTAGAGGTGTGGGGGGGAGCCACCTTCGACGCCTGCGTACGATTTTTAAAAGAAGATCCGTGGGAACGTTTACGCCAGTTAAAAGCCGCGCTGCCTAATACCCGCCTGCAAATGTTATTGCGCGGGCAAAACTTGCTGGGCTACCGCCACTACGCCGACGATGTCGTAGAAGCCTTCGTACAAAAATCCGCCGACAACGGCATTGATGTGTTTCGTATATTTGATGCGCTGAACGATGTGCGCAATTTAGAAACCGCGATGGGTGCGGTCAAAAAAGCCGGCAAACACGCACAAGGTACGCTGAGCTACACCACCAGCCCAGTTCACACACCCGACACTTTTGTAAAACTCGCACACCAATTGAAAGACATGGGCGCCGACTCCATTGCCATTAAAGACATGGCAGGCCTGCTCACCCCTTACGCCACTTATGATTTGGTAAAAGCATTAAAATCTGAAATCGATCTACCCATTGCACTGCATAGCCACTCTACCGCAGGCTTGGCACCACTGTGCCAACTGAAAGCCATTGAGGCGGGAGCAGATCGTATCGATACCGCCATATCAGCGTTTGCCAGTGGCACCAGTCACCCCGCCACCGAATCGCAAGTTGCCGCGTTAAAAGATACCCCTTTTGATACGGGCCTTGATTTAACGTTGCTCACTGAAATTGCCGATTACTTTCATAATGTGCGGAAAAAATACCACCAGTTTGAAAGTGAATTCACTCGCGAAGATGTTTCTGTGCAGATCAACCAGGTACCCGGCGGCATGATGTCGAACTTGGCCAACCAGCTGAAAGAACAAAATGCGTTAGACCGTATCCGTGAAGTGTTCGATGAAATCCCACGCGTGCGTGAAGATTTGGGGTTCCCCCCGCTGGTGACACCCACATCACAAATCGTCGGCACGCAAGCGGTGTACAACGTGCTAAGCGGCGAGCGTTACAAAACCATCACCAACGAAGTAAAACGTTACCTTCTGGGTGGTTACGGCCAAGCCCCAGCCCAGGTCAACGCCGAAGTACAAAAACGCGCCATTGGTAACGAAACGGTTATTGAAGGTCGCCCTGCAGATCTGCTCAAGCCAGAACTGGAAAAACTGAAAACAGACATTGGTGCGCTTGCTCTCACAGAAGAAGACGTTCTCACTTACGCCATGTTTCCAGACCTTGGCCGCGACTTTTTGCAGCAACGCAACGATGGCACCTTACAGCCAGAGCCCTTGCTGCCCCAAACACAAGAAGGCTCTGCATCACCCGCTGGTGTTGCAACAGAATTCAAAATTGATGTTCACGGTGAAACTTACGAAGTGGCCATTACTGGCATTGGTGATGCCGGTAGTGGCAAACGAAAAATTTATTTATCCATGGATGGCATGCCACAAGAAACCACGTTTGAACCGCTCAACGCTTACCAAGCCGAAGGCGGCAATAAACGACAAAGGGCCACTGACCCAGGTCACGTTACCACCGCCATGCCCGGCAATGTTGTAGATGTATTAGTAAAAGAAGGTGATCAAGTATCGGCAGGGCAAGGTATTTTAGTTACCGAAGCGATGAAGATGGAAAACGAAATCCAAGCTAATATCGCAGGCACTGTTAGCCAGATTTACGTCGTCAAAGGTGATCGAGTGACCCCAGGTGAAATTCTTGTGGAAATTACCGCCTAAACCGAAACGCTGGCCCTTGCCAATCACGGCCAGCGCCAGTTAGCCCGCTCTTATTATGATTGGCTGACCGGCAAGGCCAAAACAAAAAAAGCCGACGCCCCGTTAAAGGTGTCGGCTTTTTAGTTGGCGCCAATCGGCTTCGCTTGGCGCCGCTACTGAAAGCAAAACATCAAACCGATTGCGCCTCTGATGATGCATCACTTTTCTTGCCGCGCTGCATCAACACATAGAACAAGGGCGTAAAGAAAATACCAAAGAAGGTCACACCGATCATGCCAAAGAACACGGTAATACCGAGCGCATTATGCAATTCGGCACCGGCACCTTGCGACAGTAACAGTGGTACCACACCAAGGATAAAAGCGATTGATGTCATAATGATGGGCCGTAAACGCAAACGGCAAGATTCCAGTGCCGCTTCTGTCGTACTGCGCCCTTGCTGCTGAAGATCTCTAGCAAATTCCACAATCAAAATGGCGTTCTTAGCGGCGAGCGCAATCAAGACAAACAATCCCACTTGCGTGAAGATGTTAATTTCAGATCCCATCGCCATTAAACCTGCTACCGCGCTAAGCAGACACATTGGCACAATAAGAATCACCGCCAAAGGTAGAGTTAAGCTTTCATACTGTGCCGCTAGCACCAAAAATATCAATAACACACACAGCGGCATCACCACACCTAAAGCTCCAGACGACGCTACTTGCTGGTAAGTAATCTCTGTCCAACTGTATGTCACACCTTTGGGTAGCGTTTCTTGGGCAACTTGTTCCAGTGCCGCAATCGCTTCACCAGAACTGTAACCCGGAGCTGGCCTACCGTTGATATCCGCCGACGGGTAGCCGTTATAGCGCTGCACGGTGTTTGGCCCATAGCTTTGCTGTAACGACATCACCGAACCCATAGGAACCATTCCCCCATCGGCATTGCGTGTTTGTAACAACAAGGCGTCGTTCGCCTCTTCACGAAACTTCTGATCCGCCTGCACCACAACCTGGAAGGTACGACCAAACTGATTGAAATCGTTCACATAATACGAACCCAAATACGCCTGCAAGGTTAAGTACAACTCATCCAAATCAATGCCCATGCGCTTGGCTTTTTCGCGATCTACATCGGCAAACAACTGAGGGGCATTGATTTCATAATTACTAAAGACACCCGCCAACTCTGGTCGCTGACGTGCCTTGTTCAATAGCGTCTGCGTCATGTTGTTGAGTTCATCGTTACCACTGGCGAGACGATCTTCTATTTGCAATTTAAAACCACCTGCTGGGCCAAACCCACGAATGGGCGGGGCAGCAATGGCGATAATAAAAGCATCCTTGATCGCACCAAATTTTTGGTTCAACGCTGCAGCCAATGCTGGGCCGGATTGTTCAGCCGACTGCACCCGCTGCTCAAACGAGTCTAACGATAAAAACACAACAGCACTGTTGGAGTTGCGAGTAAACCCATTGATCGATAGACCAGGAAACTGAACGGCGTGTGCCACACCCGGTTGCGCCGTTGCAATATCACTGATCTGACGCACCACTTCTTCTGTGCGCGCCATTGACGCGCCCGACGGCAACGTCGCGACGGCGACCAAATAACCTTTATCTTGTTCCGGCACAAAACCTTCCGGCGTTTGCTGAAACCCAATACCCGCAAACGCCACCAGCACCACGTACAACAAAAAAGACAAACCGCTGGCACGCAATACTCGCGCGACGGCACGCTCATAACCTTTAGAAGCACGATCAAAAAATCTGTTGAATGGGAGGAAGATCCACCCCATAGCGCCATTGATGATTCTCTGGACACGATCCGGTTTTGCATCGTGCGGCTTTAGCAAAAGAGCACAGAGCGCGGGCGACAATGTGAGCGAGTTAAACGCAGACAAAACGGACGCAAAAGCAATGGCCAACGCAAACTGACGATAAAAAGCACCGTTAAAACCACTCACCAATGCCGGTGGCACAAACACCGCACACAGCACCAGTGAAATAGCCACAATCGGCCCCGCCACCTCGCGCATAGAGCGGTGCGCGGCATCTCGCGGTGACAGCCCATCACGAATACCTCGCTCCACGTTTTCCACCACCACAATGGCATCGTCCACCACAATACCCACGGCCAATACCAGCCCCAGTAGCGTTAGAGTATTGATGGTAAAACCGAACAGCATCAGTGCCGTCAGCGTACCCACAATGGACACCGGAACCGCAATAATCGGGATCAAAGCCGCGCGCCACGTCTGCAAGAACAACAGCACCACAATCACAACCAGCAAGGTTGCTTCCAATAGCGTCGTAATCACCGCGCTGATGGAGTCGCGCACGAACACCGTTGGATCGTAAACAATGGAATAATCCATGCCCTCGGGGAAACGGGTTTTCAAATCCGCCATGGTAGAACGCACAGCATCGGCCAGATCCAGCGCGTTAGCGCCAGGCTGTAAGAAAATTGGCAACGCCACTGCGGATCGATTATCCAATAAGCTGCGCAATGCATAATCGCCTGCACCCAACTCAATTCTTGCCACGTCCCGCAAATAAGTGGTGTTATCACCACCCGTTTTTACGATCACTGCACCGAATTCTTCGGTGGTTTTCAAACGCCCTTGGGTATTGATCGCCACTTGAAAATCCACTGCACTAGCAATCGGTGAACCGCCAATAGAACCCGCCGCCACCTGTACATTTTGTTCACGCAGTGCGGCGATAACATCACTGGCCACCAAGTTTCTGGCGGCTAACTTTTGTGGATCCAACCACACGCGCATGGCGTAATCGCCCGACCCAAAAATGCGTACATCTCCAGCACCGGGCAAGCGGGCCAAAGTATCGCGCACTTGGATCAACGCATAATTGCGCAGATACAAACCATCGTAGCGTTCATCCGGTGAAAACAAATGCACTACCATAGTGAGATCTGGCGAGCTTTTGCGCGCAGTGACACCTTGTGCCTGCACCTCGGCCGGCAAACGCGGCAACGCTTGCGCGACTCGGTTTTGTACCTGCACCTGTGCTCGATCAATATCCGCCCCCAGTTCAAACACAACTGTGATTTGCAGCGCACCGTTTTGTTGAGC
This sequence comes from Pseudomaricurvus sp., assembly GCA_965656525.1. Classification (GTDB taxonomy): domain Bacteria; phylum Pseudomonadota; class Gammaproteobacteria; order Pseudomonadales; family Cellvibrionaceae; genus Pseudomaricurvus. Next base: position 41,144 of record CBFHKY010000025.1, read on the forward strand.
CATAGATTTCATATAAATCATGTCTTCAACGCCGGTAATCTCTTGTTCCAGCGGTGCAGCTACGGTTTCAGCGATCACATCCGGGCTGGCACCGGGAAACTGTGCCTGCACCACAATCGTAGGCGGGCTAACCTCGGGGTATTCTGCAATCGGCAGCGACCCTGCAGCCAGTAACCCCGACAGCAAAACCAATACCGACAGCACACCGGCAAAGATAGGTCGTTCAATAAAAAAGTGTGTGAATTTCATGAGGAGGGAGTCCTACTTTCCGAACAAGTGCGCCCAGCTACTCAAACCCAAAACGGGAAAAAAGCCGTGCATATCAATGAACAATGAAGATAAAAAGGCTCAGTGGGTGAGCAACGATCATGGAACTCATCGTGCCCCCACACTGGCTTGTGGCGTTAAATCCTCATTACAACTGCAACGCCAACTTATCAGACGGTGCTTCTATTAAGTTGCCTTCGACAGGCATTCCCGGCCACACACGCTGTAAGCCGTTGACGATAATGGTCTCGCCACCTTGCAAGCCGTTGCGGATCACTCGCTGCCCGTTCACCAGATCACCAATCACTATCGGCTGATATTGCGCTACACCTTGATCGTCGACCCGCAACACGTACTTGCGACCTTGATCAGTGGCAATCGCTGCATCATCGATCAGCGCTGCTTGGTATTCGGCACTGTTTTGTATCCGCACCCGCGCCAACATCCCAGGGGTGAACCGCAGATCTGGGTTTGGGATCAACGCGCGATAGGCGATGGTACCTGTACCTTCTGCAATGCTGTGGTCTACAAACGTTAAGCGGGCGGTATGTGGGTAGTTATCGCTTCCCGCCAAGCCAATTAACACCGGTGTTTCACCGCTGGCCGGAGCGGGCACATGGCCGTTATTGATCAGCGCGCGAAAGTTCTTATAGCTGTTTTCATCACTGGCGAACTCCACATAGATGGGATCCATCGATACCAGCGAGGTCAACACACTTTGCCCTGCCGCAACATAATTGCCACGGGTGAAGGCCGCACGCGAAATACGACCATCAATAGGCGATACCACTTGGGTATATTCCAAATTAAGCTTGGCCTGTTCGTAGTTGGCGTTAGCGGCTTCGCGCTCAGCCACCAGCTGATTCACAAGGCTCACTCGCTGATCGTAAATCTCTTTCGAAATCGCACCCGAAGACAACAACCTATCGGAACGGGCCTGCTCTTGGCGCGCCAAATCCAACTCGGCATTGGCACCATCCAGCTCAGCTTTCGCGAACTGCAGCTGCAATTTATAGGGCCGTGGATCAATCACAAACAGCACCTGACCGCGCTGTACATCACTGCCTTCGGTAAAGCGCACTTCATCAATGTAGCCGCTCACACGTGGGCGCAGCTGAACACGTTCAACCGCATCAAAGTGACCCGTAAAGCTGCTCCAATCCGTTACCTTTTGTGTTTGCACAACCGCCACATCCACAGGCGTTGGCGACTTAGGCGCAGCGGCTACAGAATTTTCAGCACCACAGCCCGACAACATCATGGTAGACACCATCAACCCCACAGCGACCAGAGACAGCGGCATCACACGACCAACCAGCGTTGGTAACAACATTGACTTTTCCTTTAAATTCATAACATATACCTCTTGCGCTATACTGGCGGCAAATAAAGCAGAACGGCTTATAAAAGGTGGCTCCAAGCGTAAACTTAGGCAGCCAAGGCACCATCGGCACTCACGAAATAGGGCCGAAACCAATAACGATAAAGTCGGTACGCAATGAACGTTGCAAAATACGTGACCGATCAGTAACATGGGCAGGAATGTTACTGACCGGTCACACTCAAGTCAAGAGGCTAGGCATGAAAAACGCAAACGTCACACTCAATGCATCATCAGCAGACACCCCCATTGCTGAGAAAAAACCGCGAGTGCGAGACCGGCTTATAGAAGCCGCCACCAAACTGTTTTACCAGCACGGTATTAACAACGTGGGGATTGACGCGCTCGTGACCGAAGCCGACACCAACAAGATGAGCCTGTACCGCAACTTCAAATCGAAAGACGATCTTGTGGTGGAATACCTAAAAGAACACGAAGATGAACACATTGCCGAATGGGACGATGAAACCCTTCGCTACGCCGACAACCCAAGAGCACAGATTGAAGCGATCTTCACCTGTACACTGGCCCGTGGCACCAAAAAAGATTCCTGCGGCTGCCCCTCTGCCAACGCCGCCGTTGAATTGCGCGGTTCTGGCCACCCAGGGTTAGGCATCGTTTACGGCGGCCGTCGGTCGGCCCGCGCACGATTTAGAGCCATGGCCAAAGCTGCTGGAGCAGAAGCACCAGACCTACTGGGGGATACCTTAGTGCTGTTATTGGAAGGCAGCCTCATGACGAAAACCACCTTTGCCGAAGAAGAGTGGCCCGGCGCAAACCTATTGCCATTAGTGAAACAGATTCTTGATAAAGAACTGGGCCAAGAAGACTCAGCGTGACAGAAAACACCTGTGGCAAGCCACGCATTCATAATCGGCTTAGTCGTTTTTAGCTTCTGCGGTGCCCCCGCTCTCTTACCCCATTACTTACCGGCATCGTAGGTACCATTTTCACCTACCCACTCAACGCTCTCTTACAAACTGGGTGTGCGTTGATTCAACCTTACTTCATCATCAAAAAGTACTACTGCAACCCACCAAAACGTCTGGAAGTGCCCCGCACTCTGACTGCCCTTGAACTGCCTGTGCGGCAGTGAACTGGATTCTACAGCCGGAAGTTATTCTGATTCTTTTCTAAGCTGCCTGTGCGGCAGTGAACATTTCGGGGCAAGTATGACAAACACGGCAAGATTTCTAAACTGCCTGTGCGGCAGTGAACTGAGGCTTGGCGC
>CBFHKY010000026.1:0-5372 GCA_965656525.1 Pseudomaricurvus sp.
GCTGGGTGGGGTCGAACGCTCGACCATCCCGCAACTGTATTCTCCGTTCCAGCAATAACGAGCATGGGCTTGCTGCACAATGGGAAAGTCCGCAGGCAAAACCGCACTCCCTTTGTTGATTGAGCGCGTATTCACAAACGTCGTGCCCTCTATTTCTATCAGGCCATCGGCGGTTTCTAGCACCAGCGACACATCGTCACCTTGAGTTTGTAGACGGTCCAGCCACGGAATACTTACCGCCCGAGCAGGCTGCAAAACACCACGACCATCAAAGATATAACCCTCGTTATAAGTCGGTTCGCCATCTGTTCTGGGTGGAAACGTATTAAAACCAAACGCTTTGCCGCTAGGAAAAACAGCTGACTGCCAGCAGTGTCCCCAAAACCCATCTAAGCGTCTGACGCCTTGGCGACGGATACGTAAGCCGTTGGCCTTTACATCAATCGGCTTACCAGCCACCTGTAAAATGCCTGTGGCACAAAACAACTGTTCATAGCGGGGGCTGACAAAATCCCCTTGCTGGCCTTTCAATGTATCACCGGCTTGCGCAAGCAGTGACCCTGGCACCCAAGGCGGCACTATCATGTGCATATCAATATCAAAAATCACATCGACCAAACTCTTACTGGGTTGATCAATGCCGTCAGCCAAACATTGGGCAGTGGTTTCAGGTGCACGACCATTGAACACAGCTTTCCAGTGTTTAAACGGCTCCACGCAGCGAAACTGCAGCGGTCCAGCACCGCGAATGGCCGAGTTACCCTGACCATCCAACGTGGCAACGGGTGCATGACTTTCGCGAAAGCTGATCACTCGACCATCGGCAAAAGCAATATCCAACCAAATATCATGGGCGTTCCAGTCCTTCGCCAGCGCCTCGATTCCGATACGCATTCCAAAACTGCCATCGGCGGATTCAATCCATACATTCACCGCATCACGCACATCTGGATCGTCTGGCTGACTGGCGATCACGTACTCACGATGTGCGTCAATACCCCCTGTAAGATCTACCAAGTGGGCATCGGCCTCTCTTTGTTGGTCACTCACTAGGCTCTCCCCGTCCACTGCTGCATACGTTCGATATAGTCGGCAAAGAGTGGGCGCACCTCATCCAGATTAACGCCATAGTCTTCAGAGCGTTTTGCTACAGAAGGCTCACGGGTTTCCGAGTTAGCCTTCCACCAGCTGGCCATGCCCTCGGCAAATGCAGGCGTTACCGGCTCGCCGAGCCAGTCGTACAACTTATGCACTTCGCCCAAAGGGTCTTCGTGCATGGCTTTAAAGTGAATATCAAAAAAGCGATCGTTATTGGGCTGTTGGTCGCGAAAGGCCAGCGCACGGCGCATCCCTTCGGACCACATACCAACATTCAATTCGGCCATATAACCCACATCCACTTTTTCTGTGAATTTGCTGGCGATGTCTGTGTATACGTGGATAACCGAGAGCATCACATCCGTTGGGTCGCGATGAGTCATCACATAACGCGCATCAGGGAATGCTTTATTCAGGTAGGGCAAATACAACAAATGAGTCGGTGCCTTTAAGCGCCAAGGCTTAGGGGCTCGCCCCCATTGCAACAGTTTCAGAACGCGACGTTCATAGGCGTAGGTACTTTCGAGGTCTGCATCCAGCAGCCACTCGGCATAACTAGGCACTTGAGCAAAAGCAATAAACAGCTGGGATTTAAAATCCAGCGACATCAAATCCTGACATTCGGCCGGTGCGTAATCGCCATCCGGTGTGTGGCTCTTCCAGCCATCCACCTTGGCCGCTTCGTCTTGCTCCAGCTCGCGCTGATCGTTACTCACTGTGGACGGTGGCGGGCAAGGGTTCATCGCCTCGCCACGTAGCAGATAGCGAGCATTGGGATCTTTGGCCATCAAAAAAGACAGTGCAGTGGAGCCGGTACGGGGCAGGCTCAAACCAATCAACGGTTGTTCGATGGTCTCATTCGCTATGTCAGGGTGACGCTGATACCAATCTTCTATCTGAAGCCGCTGCCTAAGGTGGGTCAAGATCCGATCTCGGATCACATGCTCCCCCACCGTGTTTAGGTTAGCTTCGCAATTGAGAGCCCCCACTAAAATGCTTAAGCCTTCGCGGAAACTGTCTTCTCCGTAATCCTTCAGGCCAGTTTCTTGTTGAGCTATCGACATCAGTTGCTGATAAGGTTCCAAAGCCAGCGTCCTCCGTTTTTTTTATTATCAGGCAAACCTGCAGTAGAACCACTATGCACCAATATTTAGATGTTTTTTAGTGCAAATAAAATCAATATTCTATACCTTTGTGTTATGTATTTACTTAATTCTGAAAACGCTTTTTAAGCACTGCCGTGGAATCTGACCACCATGAGACTCGAACTGCGCAAATTGAATCATCTGGTTACGGTTGCCCGCGAGGGCAGCTTTTCTCGTGCCGCGGAAGTACTGCATATCAGCCAGCCCGCGCTAAGCCGTAGCATTGCTGGTATCGAAAATCAGTATGGTATTCGTATTTTTGATCGGGGTCGTAACGGCGCTAAGCTCACGCCCGCTGGCCACTTGGCCATTGAAGATGCCGAGCTGCTGCTGCGCCGGGCGCGTACACTGGAAAACAACTTGCAGCAGTACGGCTGCGGTAAGACTGGGCAGATTGCATTTGGCATGGGCCCCATGGTGGCTAGCTTGATACTCCCTTCCCTGAGCGTTGATTTGATGGGGCAGGAACAGCGCCTCAATGTCCACGCAACGGTCAATTCTGCCCCTCAGTTACTAGAAGACTTAAAAAATGATCGCATAGAAATGCTGTTCTGCGGCATCGGGCAGATGCCTCGCACCGTAGACACTCGGGTAGAAGTCTTGGGAAGCATACCCATGGCTATGCTCTTGCGCACGGGTCATCCACTGACACAATCTGGTGGCAAGGTCACTCAGGATGAACTGTTTCAGTTCCCGATATTGAGCGCTGTAGAGCTTTCCACCAGTACCGAGCATCGCGTTGGCGGCTCTTTTATTTGCGGCAACTACGATGTTCTCAAAGACACTGTGTTACAAACCGATTCGGTGTGGGTGTCCTCCCCTTTGTTGGTGAAGCGAGAAATAGAACTCGGGCTGATAACCAGTATCGAAGTAGCCGATCTGGAACGACCTGATAATGTGGAGATTTGCCTTGCTCGCATGGACGGCAGTACGCTCTCGCCATCGGCATCAAGAATTATTGATTTCGTGAAAAGTCGTTTGCACGACAACTGAATTCGTCGTACAAACGGTATGCAAGGAGCATTAACAGGAACCAACCACCCCTTGTGGCTTAACCACACCCAAATCAAGGTGCGTGAGCAATCCAGGCGGAGCATCACAGACAGAAGGTAAAGCCGTGATTGCGGCCATGGTGGTCCAGAGAATACCAGCATCACTCGCCTCGCCAGTCCCCTGCAAGATCACTTCTGTCCCGGGATCACCGTCTATAACAATACGATACTTATTGTCATCACATTGCCAAGCTGGCTCTACGTCGTCACTCATGACCCAAAAGGTGTGAAACACCACCAAAGGCCTACCGTCGGCCCAAGCTTTCCATTCGTAATGCTGACCAGCAAGCGTACCTGCTTTGATCACCCCACCTTCGTAAGTTATGTCTTGTGGGGCTAGACGAAACTCCTGATCAGACGTGAGTTTATCTATTTTTTTGCCTAATCCCTCTACCAGCATTGCCATCGATTGGGCAAAAAAGTGAATAGCCTCCGGTGAACGCGGCGGGTTTTGGCGAACCTCCTGCTCGCTTTTCCCAAAACCTAGATGTTCAATCCAACGGGATGGACGTTTGCCAAAATTCACCATTTCCTGGATATGAATACAATCAATACGTCGCATCAAACGTGTCAGAGTCAACGGCAAAATATCCCCAACAAAACCTGGGTGAATGCCTGCGCCATGGAACGAAACGCCGCCTTGCTGACACGCGGCTTCTATCTTGTCGACTTCCTGCTGATAGCGCTCAGTGGGGTACCAAAAACCCGCTGGCGTGACCACATTCTTACCACTGCCGAGCAAACGACAGACCGTTTCGAGATCCAGCTTTAAAGGCGAGTAATGAACACAATCTGCCTCTGTTGTCAGCAGGGCTTCTATATCATTTGTGGCCGTGACCCCCACTGCGTCGACACCGGCCAGCACTCCTGCATCCTTACCCACTTTATCGTCACTGGTGACATAAACACCCACCAGCTCAAAATTTGGATTTTCGATAAAATGACGGATAGCGTGTCGACCTACCTGGCCGGTAGCCCATTGAATCACTCGATATTTTTTCTGCGACATTGTTATTATTCTCCGCGATGAGTTAAGAAAAACAGTCTAGAAGACCTGCTCGAAAATAGAAATGACTGAGCGACAACGGCTCGATAAAAACAACCGCTAAGCTAAGATAAGCTAAGCGATAAGCACCAAATTAGTGTGAACTGGAGCGGACATTCATGCTATCTTTGAGTGTTGTCGAATAGCAATAATCGCGCTGCGTGAGGCGCCTAGTAGTATGACTGTCTTATGGATTTTGGTGTTGCCCATGCTGGGCATTTTACTGCCAGTACTCTGTGCTCGTGCAGGCCGTAGTGCCACCGCTTGGTTAGCGGCACTAACGCCAGCACTGGCTTTGGCTTTACTGTTGCAGCTAACACCAGATGTGTTTGCCAATAAAATCCCTGTATTCAATGCGCCTTGGGTACCCTTGTTAGGGCTGGAACTGTCTCTGCATTTGGATGGACTGGCTTTTCTCTTCTGTCTGCTGATTTTGGGAATCGGCTTACTGGTTATCCTTTACGCACGTTATTACTTGTCGGATAACGACAATATCGGCCTGTTCTATACCTATTTACTGTTCTTTATGGTGGCCATGCTCGGCGTTGTGCTCTCGAGCAACCTAATACAATTGTGGTTGTTTTGGGAGCTCACCAGCATTAGCTCATTCCTGCTGATCAGTTTCTGGTCGCATAAGAGCGAAGCTCGCAAAGGTGCGCGCATGGCATTGACGGTTACCGGCCTTGGCGGCCTAGCCCTGTTAGGCGCTTTGCTATTGATCGGCCACGTGGCCGGCACCTATGAACTGCGCGAAGTGCTTGCCATGGGCGATGTATTGCGCAACAGCGAATATTATCACGCCATTCTGGCTCTCTTTCTGCTTGGAGCTTTCACCAAGTCGGCGCAGTTCCCGTTCCATTTTTGGTTGCCACATGCTATGGCGGCGCCCACCCCCGTCTCTGCCTATTTGCATTCGGCCACGATGGTTAAGGCCGGCGTGTTTCTATTGGCACGTTTTTACCCCGTTTTGGCCGGCACTGAAGCTTGGTTCGTTGCCGTATCGCTGACCGGTATGGCCACGATGCTGGTGGG
>CBFHKY010000026.1:5468-43283 GCA_965656525.1 Pseudomaricurvus sp.
ACGTTTTTACCCCGTTTTGGCCGGCACTGAAGCTTGGTTCGTTGCCGTATCGCTGACCGGTATGGCCACGATGCTGGTGGGGGCTTATGTCGCCCTGTTCAAGCATGATCTGAAGGGGCTGCTGGCCTATTCCACTGTTAGTCATTTGGGGCTAATCACCTTATTGCTGGGGCTGGGTACCGATCTCGCCGCTGTCGCGGCGGTGTTCCACATCATCAACCACGCGGTGTTCAAAGCGTCACTGTTTATGGCAGCGGGTATCATTGATCACGAATCTGGCACGCGCGATATGCGCAAGCTGAACGGTCTTTGGAAATACATGCCTTGGACCGCCACCTTGGCCATGGTGGCTGCTTCGTCCATGGCAGGGGTGCCCTTGCTGAATGGCTTTTTGTCTAAAGAGATGCTGTTCACCGAAACGTTGCATCAATCCACTCTGGGAGCACTCTCTTGGTGGATTCCGTTGCTGGCCACGATCGGCGGTGCGCTGGCGGTCGCTTACTCGCTGCGTTTTATGCACGATGTGTTTTTCAACGGCGAGCCCATCAACCTGCCGCGTACCCCTCACGAGCCACCACGCTATATGCGCGTGCCAGTGGAAGTGTTGGTGGTACTGTGCCTACTGGTAGGCATCTTCCCGCAATTTATGGTGGGCGATCTGCTGCAAACCGCGTCACTGGCCGTACTGCAGGGCACATTACCAGAATACAGTTTGTCCATTTGGCACGGTTTTAACATCCCTCTACTGATGAGTGCCTTGGCCATTGCCGGCGGGTTGACCCTATACATCAATCGCCGTCACTTGTTTGATTTTCAAGCACAGTTTATGGATCACGATGCCAAGTACGTGTTCGAGAGCGCCATCCAAAAAATGATTGCGGGTGTTACCCGCCTGCATCAGTGGTTGGACGATGGAACGCTGCAACGCTCCATGTTCTTGTTGGTTTTCTTGGCCCTGCTAGTGAGTGCTGCCCCCTTGTTCGGTTTGATGCACACCGTCGGCAGCCACCCACAGCTACCCTTTAACTGGGGCGTAGGGTTTTGCGCCATATTGTTAATCGCCGCTACGTTTGCCACGCTCTGGTGGAGTCATTTACGTCTGGTCGCTCTGATCGCATTGTCCGTGGTAGGACTGATTGTCTCCATTGCCTTCGCGTATTTTTCGGCACCGGACCTGGCGCTCACACAGCTTTCCGTTGAGGTCGTCACCATCTTGCTGTTTTTGCTGGCGCTGTTCTTTCTGCCGCAAAAAAGCCCAACGCTGGACAGTAAGTTGTCCATCATCGTGCGCGATTTCAGCGTCGCTGCGTTGTTCGGCAGCGTAGTCGGCACCACTTGCTACGCTCTGCTCACACGACCGCCGGATTCCATTTCCAATTTCTTTGTGGAAAACAGCAAACCTGGCGGCGGCGGCACCAACGTGGTGAACGTTATTCTGGTGGATTTTCGGGGCTTTGACACACTTGGCGAAATCACTGTACTCGGAATCGCGGCCCTAGGGATTTATAAATTGTTGGCGCAGATGCTGGTCTACATGCCCTCAGCCGATAGCAAAGGGCACCGCTGGTCTAAAGAGCAGCACCCCTTTCTGCTGGCGGTAGTGTCTCAGAGCCTGCTGCCACTCGCGCTGTTGGTATCGGCGTATATTTTCTTACGCGGTCACAACATGCCTGGCGGTGGCTTTATCGCCGGCTTGGTCACAGCCATCGCACTGATTCAGCAATATGTGGCTCACGGGGTCGTGTGGATGAAAGATCGCATGCCGATTAATTACTTAGGCTTGATTGCCAGTGGCTTATTGATTGCCACCCTGTCTGGTTTGGGAAGCTGGGCCTTTGGCCGCAACTTCCTAACCACTTGGTTCGATTATTTCTATCTGCCCGTGGTCGGCAAATTTGAGCTGGCCAGCGCCATGGTGTTTGATTTTGGTGTTTACCTTACCGTGATTGGGGCCACCCTGCTTATTTTGGCTAATTTGGGCAAGCTCACCACCAGTGAGCGTCTAAAAGTAGGAGACAGCTGATGGAGTTTACCTTTGCAGTCTGCGTTGGTGTGCTGACTACGGCCGGCATTTATCTGATGCTGCGGGCACAAACCTTCCCCGTCATTCTGGGACTGACACTGCTGTCCTACGCCGTTAACCTGTTCCTGTTCGCCAGTGGTCGCCTCACCGTTAACGGCGCCGCCATTGTGGGGCACTCCGAAAATATGGCCGACCCCCTGCCCCAGGCTTTGGTACTGACGGCCATCGTTATCGGCTTTGCCATGACCGCTTTTGTGTTGATTCTGGCTATCCGCGCCCGTTCGGACTTGGGCAACGATCAAGTGGACGGTCGCGAGCTACCTCCGGAGCGAACCGCCGCAGAAGAAATGTTCAGCAATCGCATAGAGAAAATGTCCGCGGCTAACAAGCTCCGCAACGAAAAGACATCGCGCCAAAAAAGGAAACCAAGTTGATGTTGCAGCATTTGCCTGTACTCCCGCTGTTGATCCCGCTGTTGGCTGGGGTTCTACTATTGCTGCCACCCATTGCCGACACGTTGAGCCGTCAGCGAATCTTTGGGACTGTGCTTGCGGTATTGCAGCTGGTCGTCGCTGTATATCTATTGTGGACGGTGGATCAAGATGGCACGCAGGTATACGCCATGGGCGAATGGCAGCCACCTTTCGGTATTCTTCTGGTGGCCGACCGGCTCGCCAGCTTACTGCTGGTACTGACAGCGTTGTTACTGCTGTGCGCGCAACTGTTTAGTAGCGCCAGTGAGGATCAAAAAGGCAGGTTTCTGCACCCTTTATTAATGTTCCAGGCATTGGGAATTCAAGGTGCATTTCTCACTGGGGATTTGTTTAACCTATTCGTATTTTTTGAAGTTTTACTGATCGCCTCTTATGCTCTGTTGATTCATGGTGGTGGTGCACAGAAAACTTCGGCGAACGTGCATTACGTCATACTGAACCTTGCGGGTTCCGCGCTGTTTTTGTTTGCCTTGGGAATCATGTATGGCACCTTTGGCACGTTAAACATCGCCGACTTACAGCAGAAAGCCGCGCATATCAGCTCTGACGATGTGCCCTTAGCCCAAGTTGGCGCCATGCTTTTGCTCGTGGTATTTGCACTTAAATCCGCCATGATGCCTCTACACTTTTGGATGCCCAGAGCGTATTCCGTGGCACCAGCGCCAGTAGCCGCTCTGTTTGCCATTATGACCAAAGTAGGTATTTATAGCCTTTGGCGAGTACACAATGGCATTTTTGGTAACGACGCTGGCGAGCTGGCCAATATTGCTCAGCCTTGGCTTTGGCCCTTGGCCTGGCTCACGGTGGTGATTGGTATCGTGGCCATGATCGCCAGCCAAACCCTGCGCGAACTCACGGCCAACTTGGTGATCGTGTCAGTCGGCAGCCTGCTGTTAATGGTGGCACTAAACACCCCAGAAGCGACCGCCAGTGGCTTGTATTACTTGGTTCACAGCACCTTGGCCACCGCCCTCATGTTTCTGGTCGCTGGCCTGATTGTGGATCAGCGAGGCAAAGCGGAAGATCGCTTTGTACAGGCTCGTCCGCTAACACAGCCGGTACTTATCGGATGGCTATTTTTCCTGGCCGCTTTGGCTTTAATTGGCATGCCTCCGGTCTCCGGCTTTATCGGCAAAGCGCTGATGCTAAAAGCCGCTCTGGCTGCCGATCAATCCGGTTGGATATGGCCACCCATACTGCTGGCCAGCCTAGCGGCACTGGTTATGTTGTCCCGTTCAGGAAGCACTCTATTCTGGCGCACTCGGGGCGACAATTCCGATGACAGCCGAGTACACCCAGCTCAGTTGGTGGCCATTGGATTACTGGTGATCAGCTTGCCCGCCATGGTGGCCTTTGCAGGTTGGATCACCAACTTTGCACAGCTGGCGGCAACCGACATGCAACAAGGCATTGTGCTGAACCTGCCCGGAGGTAACGATGCTTAAGCGACTGTTTCCCATGCCGTTGCACACCGGTATCCTGCTGCTGGTGTGGCTACTGTTGAATGACTTTTCCGCCGGTCACATCGTCTTAGGCTTTATCGTAGCGACTATTATTCCGTGGCTCGCCGCCCCTTTGAGTGACCCTCATGCAAGAGTCAAAAAACCGCTGCGAGCGGTGCGCTATGTATTGATGGTGTTGGGGGACATTGTGGTCTCCAACTTTGAAGTCGCACGCCGTATCTTAGGTTCAAACCGAAGCTTGCAACCGGGCCTGATCGCCTTGCCGTTAGATTTACAGGGGCCGTTTCCTTTGGCCGTACTGGCCAGTACCATCTCGCTCACACCTGGCACCGTCAGTGTCGATTTCTCTGAAGACATGCAATGGCTGTACATTCATGCCCTTCATATAGACAGTGAACAAGACATGATTAACCGAATCAAAACACGTTACGAAGCGCCACTGAAGGAGATTTTCGCATGCTGAACACCGTCTTGATGATCGTGTCCGTGATGGTGGGGCTGGCACTGGTACTGAACACTGTCCGCCTATTGATCGGCCCGTCCACCGCAGATCGAATTCTGGCGCTCGATACCCTCTATATCAACAGCATCGCACTCATCGTGTTGTTGGGGCTGTATTTTGCCAACGATATGTATTTTGAATCCGCCCTATTGATTGCCATGCTGGGGTTTGTGAGCACCGCCGCACTGGCCAAATACATGCTGCGCGGCGACATCATCGAGTAAGGAGAAGAAAACCTGTGCTATTCGCCATTGAAGTCTGTGCCTCGTTTTTATTGATCATGGGAGGTGTGTTTATTCTGGTGGGCGCCTTGGGCATGGTGAAATTACCGGATTTTTATACCCGCCTGCACGCCCCCACCAAAGCCACCACACTGGGAATTGGTTGCATATTGATTGCCTCTATGGCCTTACACGCTCTGCGTGGCGACGGCCTTTCCATTCATGAACTGGTTATCAGCTTGTTTCTGTTTATTACCGCGCCCGTATCCGCCTATATGGTGGCAAAAGCGGCATTGCAACGACGCACACGCTTTTTGGATGGCACCATGAATGAGGAAATGAGCAAAGATATTCTAGAAAGACGGGCGCCCAAGTAGGGCGCGGCCAACTACGGTTCAGAGCAAGCCACGGTTCAGAGCAAAATCACAAATCTATATCAATACTTGGCTAATAGCCTTATCCGTTTTCTTATCAATCTTCCCCATAAAAACTAAACGTGCTTTTATCCCTGTTTTACAAACTTGAGAGCATCAGTGTTTATCCGTTGCCATGGCGCTCGTCGCTCTCATCAAACAGAACACCTACGGTTCGAGTCTGCCAAGCCGTGGCTCTGCCCAGGAAGCCTCACTGAAAACATCAGCTGATAAAACAAGAAACCCCCACGACAAGGTCGCAGGGGTTTTCAGCTTTCGACTTTTTTCTGGTGTACTGCTTAGAATTTCAACGATGCACTGACGTAAACATCACGACCAGGTTCATAGTGGCCTCTGATCATTCCGTAGCCCGGATTATGAGTCCAATCTGCCGTACTTGCATGACTCAAATACTGTTTGTCGAATACATTTTTTACCGTCAGGCTCAGTGCCAGACGATCCTGCTTAAGGCCAGTCCATTTCAAGTAAATGTCGTGGGTACCGTAACCGGGTTTATCAGCGGTAATTACGGTGCCATAAGGTGCGGTTTCAACCCCATGCATCCCCTTCACAAATTCCGAGGTCCAACCCGCCTGTAGGTTTGGGGTTAGCGCGTAATCCAGAATTACCGCCAAAGTATCACCAATGCTGGTGGCGTTCGAACCATACTCATACCGAGTGGCCGTAACGCCATCCACTTCGGTATCGGCACTGTGGTAACTGACTCTGGCAGTGAGGTTACCGTAAAAGTAGTCTGCCGTGAGATACACACCATCGGTTTCAAGATCTTCATCGATATTGCTTCCTGGCGACAAGTAGGTGAATGGATCTTTAATGGTGGTTTGATAGGCACCCATCGCCAAATGAAGGGCACCGGCATAATAATCTAGGCCAGCCTCGTAAGTTTTCGCCTGTTGGGGTTTCAGGTTCGCAGCGTTGGTGTAGGAATCCATTTTGTAGGCATCAACCACTTCGGCCCCCTGCATGGCCTCCGCATAGCCTGCACTCAAGTGCAATTGTTCTGTAAGCTTATAGTTACCACTGAAGTTGGCTGATATACCACTGTCATTGAACTTTTGTCCCTGCCAATCGCGCAGCTCGTAATCATCAAAACGCAAACCACCCGACAAAGATAGCTTTTGCGACACCTCGATCACATCCTGAATGAAAACACCTTTTACCTCGCCCTCTTCATCATAATCGCCATAGTAAACTGGCGAAGCGTAAGGGTAGTTAAGCTCGGCCAGATCATCGCGGTAGTTAACCCCGACAATCAACTTATGATTGGCGAACTCACTGATATTTTTAAGCGTCGCACCAACACTTTCAAGATGACCAACCACATCACCATCGCGAATCTGCTCAGATTCCGTTTGATACACGTTCAAGGACATATTCAACCAATGGTTATCGGCCGAATCGTACGCATAGTTAAACGTTAGGGTATCTCTTGAGGCTTCAGTGGGCGACAGTGGATTTCTCGGCCCCGGAATCCACTCTGGGCGATAGAGGATATCCCCTTCTTCCTCCAGCGTTTCATAACTCAGAGACAAATATTGTTCCGCCGATATATCCGCGACCAGTTTGACATACCCCAGTTCGCGATCCGCTTCTGTACCCAACAAATCATCACCGTTGGCATCTTCAACATTGTTCTGATCTGACTGAATAAAGCTGACCAGACCACTGAAAATACCGCCTTCATCTCGTCCGTAAAGACTCACAGTATTCTTTAAGCCTTCACCATTGGTGTAGTAGGTACTTTTCAGCAGCGCACCGACATTCTGATCACCCAGTAATAAATCATCCGGGTCTTTCGTCGTAAAGCGAACAGCACCACCGAGGGCACCAGGGCCCGCTGTTGCAGCACCTGTGCCAGCCTCGATTTCAACCTGCTTCAAAAGTTCAGGTTCAAGCAACACACGACCGGAGTGGTGAAAAACTCCCGACGCCACTTCCGCACCATCAACGGAAATGTTTAGAGAATCTTCACCGATATTGCGCAAATAAATCTTTTGCCCCAAACCTACTGGACCACCCGCACTGATGGTGGCATCAACTTTAAACAAATCGCCCAAACTATTCGCCTGCATCTTATCGATGTCTTCCATAGACAAAAGATGATCAAGGCCGCCCGTCGCTTGGCCAATTACCTCAATCATTTCTACCTTACGGTATTTGTCTTGGCTGTTAGCAGCATCCTGCGCCAGTGCGTGAGTGGATAGACCAGTAGCAGCAGCTACTGCTAATACCAGCGGCTTTTTGGGGGAAAACATCTTCATATCCGTTAGATCCATTAATAGTTGGGGTGTATTTGAGTCACGTTGAAGTCATGACGAACACCAAGTTAACGCGGATGATAATAATACTTATTTACCTCACCATTACCATAAACATTGCATTTGTTACATTTGCCTCACCTAAAATCTCGGAGTAAATTAGCGGCCGTCCTAAAGGCGGAACGGATGTATCCCGCCCCCCAAAAATAGAAACGGTCTTCTATGCGCAAGCCACCAGACTCACTTATCTCACGCTCATTGGCCGCATTGTTCGGTGGCTATCTGATTGCCAATCTGGCTGCGATTGTGCTGGCAAAATCACTGTTCTTGCCTCAAACGGAAGCTCTTTTGGCTGGCATGTCAGCCAGTTTTGCGGTTTATGCAGGAGTGGGTATATGGGTATTCATAGCCAAAACCGCCACTCAGGCTTGGAAAGTCCTGACGGTAATCGTGTTGATGTTGCTGGTGATATGGCTAAGCCTAAATACTTTGGGCAGCCACCGATGAATATTCATAACAACATCACATGGCTGCACACTTGGACTGGACTGGCCTTTGGCTGGCTACTCTATTTTGTATTTATCACGGGTACGGCCGGCTATTTTGACAGTGAGATAGAGCGCTGGATGCAACCGGAAATCCCTCTGCAGCAAGGCGAGTTCGACACACTCAAACAGCTGCAAATTGCCGAGCAAAGGCTACTGACTGCAGCTCCGCAGGCCGATGAGTACTACATCCAATTTCCGCAAGGGCGTTCACCTTTTTTCAGCCTTTGGTGGCACAACCCTGCCAACCCAGAAGCCGGCACTCGAGCACGCTGGCATCACCAAGTGCTTGATCCTAATACCGGCACACCCGTAACCACCCGCGCTACCGGTGGTGGCGAACACCTCTATCGCCTGCACTACAGCCTGCATTATCTACCACTGAATATTGCCTACGGGATCGTGAGCCTTGCCAGCCTGTTTATGCTGGTGGCATTGATCAGTGGTGTGATCATCCACAAGCGCATATTCAAGGATTTTTTTACCCTTCGCCGTACTCAGCCGCCACGCTTCTGGCTCGATGCTCACAACCTGTGCGGCGTTCTGCCCCTGCCCTTTCATCTAATGATCACCTACAGCGGCTTGATGCTACTGATGTTCAGTGTATTGCCTGGGGTGCCACTGGCCATTCTCGATACCGAAGAACAACGACTGTCTGCTTACCGTGCTGTCTTTAGCGAACCACCCCATCGACTAGCGACCGGCGAAGCTGCTGACGCAATGCCTCTGGCTCAACTCTACAGCCGCGCTTTGACGCTCAGCGAGCCGCAGACGGTTGAGTACATTGCTATCGAACACCCGAGGGACCGCCACGCCTTAGTGACCTTTGGTGTTAAGGCGACATCTGGCCTCGACCCGACTGAAGAAATTTCGCTGGATGCCGTTTCTGGTGCGGTGTTCGACATGGCTCATCCTGAACACCATCGTTCTTCGGCTAGGGCATTTTATGGGGTGATGGAAAAGTTACACGAGGGTCTATTTGCGCCACCCTATTTACGCTGGCTGTATTTCTTATCGGGATTACTGGGCACGGCTATGGTTGCCAGCGGCATTCTATTATGGACCACCAAACGTCGAGAACGAGCTGACAAAAATGGTATACGCCCGCGCAGCTTGGCGATTATCGAGCGCTTGAACATCGGTATGATCGCAGGCCCAGTATTGGGTATCGCTGTGTATTTTATCGCCAATCGACTCTTGCCCGTTACTCTAACCAACAGGGAAGACTGGGAAATGCACTGCCTATTTATGGCTTGGGGGCTATCTTTGCTACACCCTTTCTTACGCCCACCATCAGTGACACAAAGGCAATTGTGGGCTGAGCAATCAATCATGATCGCGGTGACATTTGCATGGGTTCCTGTGATCAACGCACTCACCTCAGAACTACATCTTGGCGCATCACTGCGCTACGGTGACTGGGTACTGGCAGGCTTCGACCTCTTTATGCTGGCAATCGCTATTGGCTGTGTCTGCTGCGCTGCTCGCTTGCTGACGGGCCCATCCATTGCCCGACCTGATCATTCATCGGCCCCAAAAGGCACCGGCCCATGCTGACAGGTTTTTGTTTATCGCTGCTAGGTCTGATTGCCTTGAGCCTGACGCGCGCGAGACATCGACGGGAGGCACTTGCGCAAAGGTGGAACCTTTCTGAAAGATACATAAAGAGCCTGAGCCTGTTTGGCTACGCAGCTCTGATATCATCAGCCGGCGTATTTGTCGAAACGTTTCAATGGGGGCTCGGGTTGGTCTATCTAGCAGCCAATCTCAGCGCCGCAGCATTAATGATCGCGCTGCTACTGAGCCTGCGGCCTCTCTTATTGACGCCTTTGGCAGTTTTAACTCTGATACTCTTTGTGGGATCTTTGTTTTAAGAACGGTGAATGGGCAGCGTGATACGCATCAACAATCCCCCATCACCTTGGTTACGAGCGAACACCTGCCCACCCACTGCGGAAATTTGTCTCTTGGCTAACGCCAGCCCTAACCCGAAACCGCTGCCCTCCCCCCTTGCACTGTCTACTCTGAAAAAGGGTTCAAAGATTTTATCCAGCATCTCTTCCGGTACGCCTGGCCCTTGATCAGCCACATCGATCTGATACAAGCTCGCGTTTTCTGTTAAACGCACCGTCACCGTTTTCCCCTGTGCCGAATACCGCATAGCATTGCGAATAATATTTTCCAAAGCCTGCCCTAAAGAACGATGATTACTGCGGTACAAGGGTGCCGTATCAGGCAACTCGGCATCCACTGAACAATCCGGAAATTCATAACGCGCATCATCCAGAACAACATCCAGCAGATCCACCAGATCGAGGTTTTCCTCTTTCAGAATTAAGCGCTCATTATCCAGCCACGCCAGAGTTAACGTATCTTCAACCAGTTTGCGAATTTGCCGGGACTCACGACTCACCCGATCAATACTGTTGGTACTGCCTTGCCCCCTTTTCAGTGTTTCAATCGCGACATCAAGTCTGGCCAGGGGGGTACGCAATTCATGAGAGAGATCTGAAATCAATTGTCGCTGCCGAATGATCAAATCGCTGATTCGGCTCGCCATACTGTCAAACGTAGACACCAACTCCACCAACTCATCAGCCCGGTTTCCCATACGGTCGCGTAGACGTATATCCAGCCGACCACCACTGAACTCTTTGGTTGCCGCCTCCAGTTCCCGTAACGGCGACATAATATGGCGATACAACATCAGTGACAGCCCTGACAGCAGCAACATTGGCAACACCAGCTGCAAAAGAAGATTAGTGATAGTCAGGTGGCTGAACACCGAAGGCAGCATGCGATCAGGCAGACGAATCAAAAAATGGAGATTCTTCTGCTCGGCGAAATCAACCTCCATCAACGGATTAACCAGCCAGGGGTGAAGCTTGTATTTCAGTGGGCGTCCAATACCGTAGTAGCTGTAGAAATAGTCATTCAGCTCGCCACCAGCCACGGAAGCCACTTCAGACTCTACAATCGCAGCCCAAGTGTTTTCTCGCTGCTGAATGTCCTTCATCCACGCCTGTAATCCGGTGCGGTCACCGGCAAGATAAAATTGCTCCGCACGATGCGCATACTCGTTAATTTGTTGCTTGTGTTCCCTGCTTAGATGGCTCAGCCGTTCTTCGGTACGAGCAGCCAATAAATTCACCACATAACTCAACAGCACAGTTCCAATGGCGACGATCAGACACAGCTTCCACAATAAACGGCGATTCATGAAAGGATGTAACCTTTACCGTGAACCGTTTGCAACCGAGCACCATCCCAACCAGCATTATAAAGTTTGCGCCTCATGCGACTAAAATGCATATCCAGACTGCGATCGTAGGTGCTATAAGGGCGATTGAGTACTGACTGGTACAAGAATGCTTTGGATAAAACCTCGCCCACAGAAACAATCAAAGTTTTCAGTAATTTGAATTCAATAGGGGTCAAATCAAGTTCAGTTGAATCGACTTCGGCACTTCCTTTTACTGTATCGATGTGCAAACGGTCTAACCGATAAATGGAAAGCGGCAACCGTTCAGCTTGTGAATGACAACGGCGTAATAAGGCCTCTATACGTAACAGCAGCTCTTGAGAGCTGTATGGCTTAGACACATAATCATCAGCGCCTTTACGCAAGCCCAAAATTCTTTCTTCTTCTGCACCTTTGGCCGACAGGATAATAACGGGCACTTGGCTGTGTTGTCTGAGCTGACTCAGCAGCTCGACGCCATCCAGTTGAGGCAACATAATATCCAATAGGATTAGCTGGTAACGTCCAGACGCTGCAGCCTTGAAACCACTGCCTCCGTCTACACAAACATCGACAAAAAAACCTTCCGCCGTTAAAAACTCACACAATTGATTGCCCAAAACGGAATCATCTTCAACGATCAATACGTTAAATTTATCAGCAGAGTTTTTACTTATGGCTTGCAACATCGTCATCGTTAATTCCGTTTACTCATTTCAGCGCGGCAGTTTAGCAAATGTAATCAACACGCGTAGAAGCAATAGTCAACAAGCGGTAATGGTCGACAAAAAAGCCCACCAACCCTACCCGTACAATTCAAAGAGGCTGACAAACGGAAGAGTGCCAGGGTAGATTTTCGTCTTGATAATTCCAAGGTGCTAGGCAGCGACTACTCTCCCGGTTGTGGTACATCTCTCTTTTCCACATTTTCAGTATCTGCAATATCACTTGCCCAATCGCGTTCGTCTTGATCCGAGGAGATCCCGTCATCGTTGTCATCGCGATGAGGCCTTAGGGCCAGAGAGGTCAAAAGGGGGAAGTGATCGGAGCCAATGGAAGGCAAACGCTGGATATGCCTAAGGCTAAAGTGCTCGCTATGAAAAAGGTGATCCAGAGGCCAGCGTAAAAAGGGGTAATTCACATGAAAGGTATTGAACATACCTCGGCCAATGCGTGGGTCGATCAGGCCACTGATTTTACGAAACAAGCGCGTGGTCGCTGACCAAGCGACATCATTCAGATCGCCAGTCACAATCGTCGGCTGCTGACTCTCGGCAACACTACGAGCCACAATGACCAGCTCAGCGTCCCGCTCGGAAGATTCTGGGTTTTCTGTCGGGCTGGGCGGTGCAGGATGAATAAAGTGAGCACGTACACTGTCACCGGATGGCAATATAATTTCGGCATGCATAGAGGGCACGCTATCCTCCACCAAAAAACAGATTTCCGCATCTTTCAGAGGGAGACAAGAATAAACATGCATGCCATACAGATTTTCCAACGGACACTGAAGGCAGTATGGCATGTCTTTTTCCAACGGCGAGAGTTGATCTTGCCACCGCTGATTCGATTCTAATGTTACCAAAATATCGGGCTGATGCTGGCGCACCAGCTCCAACAGTTTTTCTGCGTCACGGTTTGTCTGCAGTACGTTGGCGGTTAATACCGTCAGTGATCGCTGGGGATCATTAATCAGTGCTTCTTTCACCTCTTTTCGCCACAAGCAGGTATAAGGTAAAACCCACCGCAAATGCCACATCACACAACCCGCCGCAATCAAAGCCAGCGCCCAAATGAACAGTGACATTTCAACCAGACAAAACATTAATATCAACAGAAGAATGCCTAAACAGGCAATCTGCAATCGCGGGAACTCCAATCCACGAACGCTCCAGTGTGAATTTCGCCAAAGAGGCAGCAGCGTTACGGCCAAAAAAATCAAAGTACCTATCACCACTAGAATCCACACAACCAAAACCTCTCTACGGATACGAAAGTAAAATCTATTTAATCTGGCACAGTTCCTGCGTATACCTTGATCTAACTATGACCTGATAACCATAAAGATACAACATGAGTTAAGGCCTAACCTTAGCCCTAAAAATCAATGATGATGAACACAAAGGCAAACGCATGAAAATATTACTCCCAACCACACGATCAGCCCCGCAAACATTATTTATGTTTTTATCGCTGTTGCTTGGGATAACTTTATTTAGTTCTGACACGTGGTCTAAAAGTGAATCAGCGTCTAGTAGCGAATCGATATCTGATGAAAAAGTTGAGCAATTGATCACTACTTTAGAAAGTGAAACGGCCCGAAAAGAATTTATCGAAAACCTAAAAACACTGATAAACACTGATGAGAAAACCAACGACAATCAGTTTTCAATCAGTCAATCCTTACCCATAAACTCTACCGGCTCTGAACTGGTTCAACAGTATTTAGATGCGCTCACATCCATCGGAATCAGTGAAAATTTGGTTGGCCAAATTATTTTGATCAGTCTATCTTTTTTATTATTAGTAACCTTAGCCCTGCTCAATAAATATTTGGCTAACAACTTAAACCGAAAATTGAAGCCCATACGACGAAAACTTCATTTATCACCCGAGCGTTTTGAGATCATTTTTAAAACACAGTCTTTTATAGGGTATGTCATTGCCATTTGTCTCGCTGTCTACACGGTTATCAATGTACTGTCTTTATGGCCAGAAAATTTCATCAGTGTTGCATCCTACAAATCTTTGGTAGGCACCTGCCTAACACTTATCGTGATTGCGGCATTGGCTGGTTTGGCTTGGGAGCTTTGTAATGCCTTTCTCGAATACGGCACTCGTCATGCTCGTAACGTCACCGAGGCACGCCTAAACACGGTTATTCCCGTCGTACGCAACGTTTTATTTTTGACAATTGGTACGTTGTTTTTATTGGTCGCATTGTCGGAAATTGGTGTCAATATCATGCCACTTCTGGCGGGTGCTGGCGTTGCGGGTATCGCACTGGGTTTTGGTGCGCAAGCAGTCATCAAAGATTTTATCACTGGATTTATCGTCGTTATCGAAGATATCTTTCAAGTGGGCGATGTCATTTGCATCAGTGATTGTTCAGGCTTAGTAGAGCGTATTACGTTGCGAAAAGTACAACTTCGCAGTCTTGATGGAACCGTACACACCGTCCCTTTCAGTGAAGTCACTGTGATAAATAACTACACCAAAGAATACAGTTACTATCTGTTGGATATTGGTGTCGCCTATCGCGAAAGTGTCGATGAGGTGATTGAATGCCTGAACGACATCGATCAAGAACTCCGAGACGATAAGCATTTTGGATCGTTAATTCTTGAGCCTCTCGAAGTTCTGGGGGTCGATAAGTTTGCCGACAGTGCTGTGGTCGTACGCGCGCGAACCAAAACGGTCGCGATCGAAAAATGGAACGTTGGCCGTGAATTTAATCGACGCATCAAAATGCTCTTTGACGAGCGCGGCATCGAAATTCCATTCCCTCATCAAACCATTTACTTTGGGCAAGATAAAGAGGGTTCAGCGCCCAGTGCGCAGGTCGCATTGACGGACGGAAAAGCCAACAACGATGAAGCGTCTACCGATGAGCCTCACCACTCTGAAGACAAAGAATAAGCAATGCACAACGAATCTAGCCCTTTTTAGAAGCTGCCTAACGTTCAACCCGTGTATAAATTTTTCAGGACACTACGGAAGGATTTACAAAAAATAAGCTGTAACCTTCCTGTATCGGCAACAACAGGCGCTCTAATCTTGGCACGACTATCGCAACGGTCTCTATGAGCACCGTTGGAGCTTGATAAACGCTTCAATTTAAAAATTCTAACCCAATGGTTGTTTAAATCGAATTTTTAGGTGACACGATGTTTAACCATAAAAGGAGAAAACATGGCTTCTCAAAAAACAGCAACTCATGATGTTTCTGAAGCGATAAAAGATAACGTCAATAAAGCAGCCCAAGGCGCTGAATCCGTAAAAGGCAGCTTAAGTGCCAAATCGGCGGACTTAGAACGTGTCGCAAAAGGTCAATACAACACCGTTCGCAAAAAAGCCAAAGAAAACCCACTCATCACACTGGGAGTCGTCTTTGCCGCTGGAGCGCTGGCCAGCAAGCTGGTGGCCAGCCGCCGGAGTTGATCACGTAGTGGTTGATCAAATATGTGTGGCAAGAAGGCCCAATCTGTAGCCAGGGCCTTCTGTAACCTCCGACCTTCTGTAACGTCGGAACTCTAAAAGATCAACGCGCTTCTTCATTCATCACGCAGGCAATTAACACAAAGCCATTCACTGCTATATTCCCTATAAAAATACATGCGACTGATTAACCTTAATGCGCTGAAGTCGCTGTTAGGTTCGCTGACTCTAGCTACCTTTCTTTCTATAACTTTCCTCCTACCTACCACTTTTCTTCTATCTGAACCTTTCGCCAGCCATTCAAAACAATAATCATAAATGATATTTATTATCAGTTACATTTAGTTTAATATCCCCCTCCAAATTCGCTCACATGATTTCGGATATGCCATGATGTTTATTACACGATCTGCGTCCGGCCAACTGCGTAAGGCCTCATTCCATCTTCTTTCTGTGTCTCTATGCTCTGCGGGCTTATTGTCTAGCTCGGTCTTTGCCAGTACTAATGACAGTAGCGGCAAAGCGATGGAAACCATCCAAGTGCTGGGCCAGCGCAGTTATTACGACTCCACCAGCAATGCCGCCGCCAGAGTGGACTTGCCAATCATCGAAACCCCGCAATCGATTTTTGTGATTAACTCAGATCTGATTGAGGATCAACAGGCCTTTCGCTTTGATCAGGTGTTGCAAAACGATTCCAGTGTGCAAAAAGCCAATAACTTTTTGGGGGCTTATTCTTCTTATCAAATCAGGGGGTTTGAGCTTTCCAATGGTTCTAATTACTTTCGTGATGGTCGCTCGTTCTTCCACCTTTCAGCACCACCGGTCGAAGTATTGGAAAAAGTAGAAGTGCTAAAAGGCCCTTCTTCTGTGCTCTACGGAACACTGGCACCCGGTGGCATCATCAACATGACACCTAAGCGCCCCAAAAGCGAATTTCACACATCGATCAAAGCAACGGCCGGCAGCAACGACTTCAGCCACTATCATATTGATCACGGTGGACCATTAACCGAAGACGGGGCGGTGCGCTACCGAATCAATGCCGCCTATGAAGATTCTGGATCCTTCAGACAGTTTGCCGATGGCAGTGACTTCGAAACCGAAAGAAGTGTATTTTCAGCCGCATTAGAATGGGACATAAACGATAAAACCACACTGCGTGTTAATGGCGATTACACTAACGATAATCGCCCGCAGGATCTTGGCGTGATCAGCCCCGATGGTAGCTTTGCCAATGTGGATTACGACCTGATCCTGAACCAGCCTTGGTCGCAATACGATTCTGATGTTAGCAATCTGTTTTTGGAGATCAACCATCAACTGAACGATTCTCTCCAGCTTCGCGGCGGTGTGAGCTTTCAAGATTATGAGCGTGATCGATACGACAATCAGTTCTTAGCGTTTCCTGATGACCTAGGCAATGTGAATATTCGCGCCCGTCACCGGATCAATCGCTGGGAATACACCACATACTTTGCAGACATGGTGATGGACTTTACGACTGGCCCGCTGTCACATAAGGTTCTGATCGGTGTTGATCAAAAAGAAGTCGACCGAGACAACAACGAAACCGCACGCAACGTTATTTTTAGCACCAACATTTATGATCCGGTTATTGTTGCTGACCCGCAAATTGCAACCCGCTCCGAAAAAGATCTGGGTGAAGAGCAACACCGTGGTATCACGCTACAGGATGTTATTTCCATCGGTGACCAATGGCGTATCATGCTTGGTGGCCGTTATGACGATGTAGACTCTAGTTTTTCTCGTGCCGGCGTTCCGGTTGAGGGACAACCTGAAGCCACCAACTTTACTCCACGTGCTGGTGTTGTGTATTTGCCTAAGCCTAACCTTTCTTTGTACGCATCCTACAGCGAAAGTTTTGAGCCCAATGGCACGGTCAGTGGGGGCTATGAAAATGAGGGGCAAGCCTTAGACCCGACCGTTGGCAAACAACTGGAAGCTGGTATTAAATGGGAAATCTTTGATGGAAAGGTACTTACCTCGGCGTCTCTTTTTAGCGTCGAAAGAACCGACGCCCCCATTGAAGATGTTCTTGCTAACCGCATCGAACAAAGAGGCACGCAAGAACACAACGGTATGGATTTCTCTATCACCGGCCTGCTGAACGACAACGTTACCGTTCACGGCTCTGCCACTTATCTGGATGCCGAGTACAGTGTCTCTGATGATCCTGATCTGGTGGGCAATACTCCTTATGGTGTCCCTGATTTAGCTCTTAGTTTCACCACTGAATACGAGTTTTTACATGGGCGTCTGCGTGGACTTTCCCTTCAAGGGAGCGTCTTCTATGAATCAGAAAGGCCCGTAGACGATGCCAACACCTATGATCTAGATGCTTATACCCGTTTGGATGCCGGTGTTAAATACGTCTTCACACGCAATTCTGGCAACGACATGATATTCAGACTTTCAGCGTTGAATCTGACTGACGAGCAATACTACAAAGCTCGTGGCCCACTGGCCATTAACCCCGAAGCCTCAAGAGAAATTCGCGGTTCTATCGAACTGCAGTTCTAACTCTGATTGATCTTCTGAATAACTATGGGTGTTTTCATGTTGTCTATTGAACGTCGTCAGGCCAAGGTTGCCGTTCATGCCGACGCCAATCATCAAACAACCAGAGATCACCCCCAAAAAGCCAAACCCAAGAGCAAGAAACGTAAATTGTTTGACCTTCACTCTTGGGTTGGCTTCCAACTTATGTTCATCATGGGGATTGTGTTACTCACTGGTACCATTGCCGTCATCAGTCATGAGATCGATTGGCTGCTACAGGATGATATGCGCGTAACTCCCAGTGGGGAAAAGGCTTCTTGGGCACAGATGGAAGCTGCCATCCACCAAGCCGCACCCCATGATAAACTGACTTCATTTGGGGAGGGCGAAAACGATTACTTTGCCTACCGTGCACGACTATCCCGAACGGACGGTAGCTACTATTATTTGCACGTTAACCAGTGGACAGGCGAAATCACCGGTACCACACCCTCTCTTACCGTGCAGCGTTTCTTTCGGGATCTGCACCGCTATCTGTTTATGCCCAAAATCTACGGTTTACCCATTGTCGGTGCGATGGCCATAGCGTTAATAATTTCACTCTATACCGGTTTAAAAACTGCGGGGCGTTTGCGTACCGTCGCGTTCAGAATACGAACCCAAAAAGGGTTACGTATTGCGATTGGTGATGCACACCGAGCCATTGGCGTGTGGGCTATTTGGTTTATCACATTAATTGCCGTAACGGGCATTTGGTATCTGGCTGAATTTGGCGGACAGTTAGCAGGTAAACCCTTTGAGCCTTCTCGGGTCGGGCTATCTCAAGAGCAGCTAAGCCAGAGAGCCAATCATACAGAGATGATCACCGCGAATACGATCATCACAAATGCCTCTCAGGCATTACCCAACTGGGAGCCTTCAAGAATTCTTTATCCGAATACTCTAATGGAACCGATTATCGTCTTTGGCCATGGGACAGACCTACTGGTGCGCCCCAGAGCCAATCGCGTCTCGCTGGATCCAATGACAGGGGAAGTGGTTCAGGTGGTGCGTTCAGACACCAGCGGCTGGCTGGCTTACCTAAATGATCTCGCCGACCCGCTGCACTTTGGATCATTCGGTGGATTGATCACTAAGATCATCTGGTTTGTCTTTGGTTTGGGTTTAAGCGGTTTAACCTTTACGGGTGTCTGGTTAACGTACCGACGCCTTAACCAATACGCACTGACTCGTACACAACTGCTCACGACACCGGTGTTGTTGGCTCTTGTTATCGCTGGCTATTTTTATGTCGATAAACACACGAGCCACAATCGCGATCAAAGCCTACACGCCTACTCATCAAACCCATAAGCCCGCTACATTTTCAGCTTGGACGCGCCTACACCCCCATCACAAAGTACATCAACGCCGGTTAAAAATCCGGCTTTCGCACTGGCGCAGAAGGCCAACACTTCGGCGATTTCTTCGGGCTTGCCGAAACGTTTCAAGGCCGACATTTCGATCAGTGCCGAGCCGCCATGGTCCTCTTCTAATCGCCCCATTTCGGTATCAAACAAACCCGGTGATACGGATACCACTCGAGCACCTTTTTTACCGAAACGTGCCGCTTCAGTTTTACTGTACCAAGCCACAAAATGTTTGCTGATGCAGTACGCTAAGCCAGAGCGTTGTTTTTTGGGTAGCAGCTTGCAAGGAAAAAGTGCTTTTTGCATAAAGCTGTCGCGGTCTGTTCTGGCTCGGCGATAACTGCCAGTAGGTATCATAATTCCCGGCACCAAATGCGCAGAATTGGAGGAAACATTCACCAACGCAAAACCTTCACTAGCAACGGGATAAAACGCATCACTGATGTTCATGGTACCCAATGCATTGACCTTCATAATCCGAGTGGGATCACCCATTTGTGGGCTAAGCCCAGCCGTATGCACCACCGCCACTAAATGGCCAACGGCTGAGGCATGTGTGGCCAGCGTTGCAACGGCCTGTTGATCGGTAATATCACAAACCAACGCTTCGCAACGAATGTTCATGCTCTGTAATTCGTTAACAGCACTGTCGAGTCGCGCCTGATTCACATCACAGATAATGACATGGTGATCAGCCCCCATGATCTTTGCCGTAGCCAGACCCATGCCACCGGCACCCCCCGTAATCACAACTACTTTTTGTGTTGTGGCTGTCGTGTTAGCTCCTGTTGTATTCGTTGCTGTTGTCATTGCTGTGTATCCAATTTTTATAATATGTGTTGTATCGACTTGCAGCGCATTATAGGGGGTGAACCACGACCAAACCTACGCAACAGCCAGAGATTAACACTACTTTAAAAAAGGCTATTGAGGCCACGCGTTCTGAGGGTCGAAAGTGCTGAAGGTGAAAAGCGTTTGGATTGGCGGTTAGGTTGAGGCCAAAACTCGTGAAAGCGACAACACTAAATAACAACAATATTAAAAACGACAGGATTAAAAACGACGGCGTTACATGTGGCAGCGCTTGCGCTAGCTAATCATTGAGTGAGATGGCGATTGCATAAAAGACAGGCATCAGAGCTCAACCGCCAACAGGCGCTGCGAAGGAGAACCGCTCATCAGCTCGGAACCATCACTCATTAGGTCATACAACGTGTTGCGACGCTGACAAGGACGATGAATAGAGGCCGCAATGCGGTGGATATCCTGGGCATCCAGTATTTGGCCGTTAACGCCACCTGCCGCTCGGGTAATGGATTCGTTGATCAGAGTGCCACCCAAATCATTGGCGCCTGCCTGCAAGCACAAGGCAGCGCCCTTTGACCCCATTTTTACCCACGAGGTTTGAATGTTGTTGATCAGCGGGTACAGCGCTAAACGACTCACCGCGTGCATCAGTACCGCTTCACGAAAAGTCGGGCCAGAACGACTCTGCCCGCGACGCCACATAGGTGCCTCCATATGCACGTAGGGCAAAGGAACAAATTCAGTAATGCCGCCAGTTTCGGCTTGTAAGCGACGCAGTTTCAACAAATGGCTGGCCCAATGTTGAGGCTGATCAACATGCCCAAACATGATGGTGGACGTCGTTTTCAAACCCTGTCGGTGGGCCTCTGCCACGATATCAAGCCAGCGCTCAGCAGTGAGTTTGTCTGGACAAATTTGTTGGCGCACATCATCGTGCAACACCTCTGCCGCCGTTCCCGGTAAGGTCGACAAACCCGCTTCTTTTAATCGCAACAGGTATTCTGCCAGTGGCAGGCCTAGGGTTTCGGCACCGTGATGAATTTCCAGTGGCGAAAACGCGTGTACGTGCATATCTGGTACCGCGTCTTTTACGGCTTTCACGATAGACAAGTAAGTGTCGCCCGTGAACTGCGGGTGGATTCCCCCTTGTAGGCAAACTTCCGTAGCCCCCATGTCACGGGCTTGTTGCGTGCGCTCAGCAATATCGTCAAGGTCTAGCAAATACGCGGGGCCACGCAATTGCCGCGCCTTGGCTCCCTGCCCTTTAGCAAACGCGCAAAACGAACAACGGTAACTGCAAATATTGGTGTAGTTGATGTTGCGATTCACCACGTATGTCACCCTATCACCAACGGTATCGCGGCGCTGCTGATCGGCCGCCTGCAAAACGGTTTTCAGCGCATCATCGCGCACGGCAAATAATGCCATAAGGTCGCGTTCACACAGTTCAACCCCCTGACCGGCATGATCGAGTATACGACTCAGGTCAGTGAAACGATGCACCTGTGGTGGCGCTACCCAGCTGGCCGCTTGCGGAGGGGGTGTCGTTGCCGAGCCGGCATGCCAATGATCTTCACGTGCCAAACCTTGAGCATCGCTGCTGCGCAATACCCCTGTATGCATGGCTTTATCTAACCATTTTGTACCACCGGAAGTATCGCTATCGAGAACATCGCTATTGAGAGCATAGTTATCAAGTTCATAGCTATCGAGAACATAACTGGGGCCGATGGGTAAACGCGGTAACAACTGGCGGCCCGCAGCGGCTGTTTCATCCGCTAGGGTATCCAAGTGAGGCCACGGACGCTCGGGATTAACGTGATCTGGTGTCACTGGCGAGACGCCACCCCAATCGTTCACCCCGGCGGCCAACAAATCCACCAAAACACCTGGCTGTAAGTTCGGAGGAGCCTGAATCGTCATTTCTGCGCCTAACACCAAACGGGCGACGGCAATAGTCCAGAGGTGTTCTTCTAAAGGCAAGTCAGGTGTATCCGCCATACGAATATCACCTTTAGCGCGAAAGTTTTGAATGATCACTTCTTGGATATGACCGTAACGCTGATGCAAATCCCGAATCGCCAGTAGGCTGTGAATGCGTTCAGCGCGGGTCTCTCCAATGCCAATCAACAACCCGGTGGTAAAAGGAATCTGCAACTCACCCGCGAGCCGAAGAACCTCCAACCTTTTCGCGGGGTCTTTGTCCGGCGAACCATAGTGTGGGCCACCTTTGTGCGATAAGCGTTCAGCCGTGGTTTCCAACATCACGCCCATCGAAACAGACACTTCACGCAGGCGTTGCATCTCGGCGCGCGTCATCAGCCCTGGGTTCAAATGCGGCAATAGACCGGTTTCCTCAAAAACCGCTTTGGCGGCCGCGTAAAGGTAATCCAAAGTCGTGCTAAACCCCATGTCTGACAGCGCCTCTTGGGCGCTGCGATAACGCGCTTCGGGCTTATCACCCAGTGTGAATAACGCTTCAGTACAACCCGCTTGCTGACCCGCCTTGGCAATGGCGACCGCCTCATCGATGGACAAATAAGGTTTGGTCAGGTGCTTAGGCGCTTTTGCAAACGTGCAATAATGGCACACATCGCGGCACAACTGAGTGAGCGGGATAAACACTTTGCGCGAATACGTCACTTGGCGGCCGTGATGCGCCGAGGTCATTAGCTCCGCGCGCTGCATCAGTTCAGTCAGAGGCTGGGCCAGCAACCAGCTCGCACTGAAGTCCACAGGCTCGTCGATGGGCTTGGAAGCGCTTGTGGGTAAGTGTTGTAGATCGCCCCCCGTATCGACATCAAAACCCAAGCCAGCACGTTTAATACAGCGGTAATCGAGCTGTAAGCGCTTGGCTTCTCGCTGATGCGCACGGTAGCTGTTTTCACCAAATCGAAACCGAAACGGCAGCTGGCCATTAGGGGCAGGCAACATCAAAGCATTAGTACCCTGCTCATCTGCACTGGGGGCAATCACCAACGGGTGGCCCTTAGCTGCGCTTAAGAGCGCCTGCACATCATCCACCTGCAGCATCGCCAAATCAGCGGGGACAATGAGTATTCGACCGGCTCCCTGATGGCGTAATTGTGTGACCGCTAAAGTCAGACTGCTATTGAGATCCCAACCAGCATCCGCCATGACCTCGACATCAGCGGCCAGTTGATCACGTTCTGGGCTTAGCACAACCACACGCTCAATGGCCGGTATTTGTTGCAAACAGTTCAAGACGTGATTGAGCATGTCACGCACCAGCTGCAACCGCTTGTTAGGTGACAGATGCTGCGCCAAGCGCGTTTTGCCTGCACCCCTTGTTTTAATGGGCACTAAAGCGGTGACGGGCAAATCATCCAAGTGAATGTTCATGGGGTGCTACTCCTGTATGTTCTGTTGACCCGATCACAGACTCAGAGGCTATGAGCGCTGACGTATTTGCTCGGCAAAAGCCAGCACGTCACTGGCTAGGCGATCTCGATCGTCTAGGGATGTCATCAAGGTATGAGTGCACAATCCCGGTACAGGAAGCTCTGGCAACAGGTGATGATCACCGTGGTCCATCACAAAACCATCCAGTAAATCATCGTAGTACTGGGCAACACTCAATGCTGAGGGTGTTAACTTCATTTCACGCATGATTTTGGTCGTCGGGCCTTTCACGGCTTCACCTGAAATCACTGGGCTCACGGCAACCACGGTGGCCGATGTTTGCTGCAGTGCCTCACGCAGGCTGGGCATGGCCAACATCGGCGCCACACTCAAGAACGGATTCGAAGGCGCAATCACTACCGTTTGCAGCTGCTCAGAACGCAGCAATGCCAGCACTTGCGGCAATGGTTCCGCTTTATCTGCACCTATAAATTCGATCTGTCGGACCTCCGGCTGACATTGACGTTTGACGAAGTATTCTTGAAACGGCAATCGCCCCACACTGGTTTCGAGCTCCGTGGCTACTTTGTCGTTGGTCATCGGCAAAATAGCGGGACCTACGTGTAAACGACGACATAAATGCTGCGTCACTTGCGCCAATGTATCGCCCGCTGCGAGGGCTTGACTGCGCATCAGGTGCAGCGCGATGTCTTTATCCCCTAAGCGAAACCAATCTTCGCCACCCAGCGCCGTGATGGTATCCAGACACTGCCAACTCTCGGCGGCTCGTCCCCAACCTAATTCGGTATTGGCAAGACCAGCCAAGGTGTAAAGGGTGGTGTCTAAATCGGGGCAAATGCGCAGCCCAAAATGGTCAAAATCATCACCGGTGTTAACCACCACGGTGAGCGCTTGTGCAGCCATGATTCGGCTCAAGCCCAATGCCAATTTAGCACCGCCGACGCCACCACTCAGTACGAGAACTTGAGAAGCCATTAGCGAAATAAATCCTGATCTAAGGGGCGCACAATCGCCCGCGTATTACAGTGATTGGCGCCACTGCCTTGTTCACAACCTAGGTAGTCCGCTGACAGTCCACGGATCACCACAGCTGGAATGCCTTCGCGCCCTTCGCCCATCACCAAACCCGCCGCGCAAGCCAAAAGGTCCGCCACCGCTACTTGAGTGACTTTCATGGTTCGGCCCGCGCGGTCTGTTTCACGGCGTTTATCCAGCAAGGCGGGCAACCCCGCCGCACCAATAGCAACATTGGTGACACCATTGCGCCACGGGCGACCAAAGCTATCGGCAATCACGACGGGTGCCACTGCTCCAGTAGCTGCCAACAGTTGCGCTCGCAACCGTGCAGCCGAGGCATCGGAATCTTCGGGCAGCAACAACACTTGATCGTCATCACCGTCTAGATTGGAAGCGTCGATTCCCGCATTGGCCATCACGTGACCGTGCCGGTGGCGTACGATCAGTACACCCGGCACAGCCCGAATCACGTCTGTGGATTCCTCTAGAATCAGTTGCACCAAGCGGGGATCTTTATCTGTTTTGGCGGCCAGCGCCTGAGCTTCGGCTGACACCCTAACGGCACTCAATTGACGCTGACGACCTTCCGCTTTAGACACTATTTTCTGTGCCAACACCACAACATCGTTTGGCTGTAATGAGGTGTTATGCGCCTGCAGGCTGTTCAGTAGTAACGTTGATAAGTTGTCACCCGGTTGCACGGATGCGATTGCTTGCAAGGGCAGCACATGGAGACCATTCATGGCGCTACTCGTCCGCGAAGATCAAGTCACCCGTAAATTCAATACCGGCACCATCGACTTGGTAGGTTTTATTTACAAAAATCAGTATCGAAGTAAGCGCTTCAGCCGCCACCGAGTTGCATAAAGCGCCGGCATGGATGCCTCGTAGACCGGCATCGTTAGCCAGTGTGACAATTTTGCTGCGAGCCGCTTTTTCGTCACCAAAGATCATGACATCACAGCGGATGTCTGCATCGGTTGCTAAGCGGTGCGCGGCAACACTGTGAAACGCCGACACCATGTGCACACCTTCACCCAAGATCTGCTGAGCCTTGATGGCCGCACAACTTTCTGGGGGCATTTGTACACGCATCACTTTAGGCGGCACTAAGGGTACGGTGGTATCCACCACAATCTTGCCTTGTGCATGCGGCCTAATTTCCAGCAGAGTGGTTTCTTGAGCGGCAAAAGGCACAGTCACGACCAAGAGATCACTTCGGCTGGCCACCTCGGCGTTGCTGCCTGCTCCGGCATGACACCCCAGAGCATCATTCAATGCCGCGGCGCTCATCATGGCCTTATCCGCCGTTCTGGAACCTATATTGACGGTATGGCCTGCCTTCAGCCAGCGGCGTGCCAGAGCCTCACCTAATTTGCCAGTACCACCAATAATACCAATGCTTTGCTCTGACATTTTTGCTCTCCTAAGCGGCGCTTTCAGGCCAATTAACGCGTTGGAGAACACTATACCGCAACGGAATCTATGTTTTTAATGCAAATTAAATTGTCAGTCTATAGCTTTAAGGTATACATAAGCGGTGGTCAATCCATACAGAAGACACTTTCAGAAAACACGGTGTGTATGCGGCTGATCTTCTAAATCGCGGTTTGACCACTGGCGTGTTGCGCGGCAACGTAACCCCAAGTTAACGCTGGGCCAACACTCGAGCCTGCACCAGGGTACACTCGCCCCATGACCGATGCGGTAGACACACCGGTAGCATACAGCCCTTCGATGGCAGTACCATCATCACGCAGAACTCGTGCATGCTCATCAGTCACCACACCGCCGTAGGTTCCCACATCCCCTGGCACGACTTCGACGGCGTAAAATGGGCCTTTTTCGATTCGGCCTAAGGTTTCATTTGGCTGGTGCAGAAAATCCCCGAGCCAGCGGTCGTAGGCCCGCTCGCCTCGCTGGAAATCGCCATCGTAATTGTTGTCCACAAACCCATTAAACCGCGTCACCGTATCTTGCAGCGCTTGCGCTGGCACGTTGATCAGCTCTGCCAGTTCGCTAAGGCTGCCGGCCACTTTTAGGTAACCGCTGTCATACCATTCCTGCGGTTTTTTGCTACCGGGCATCGTGCCTGCCAGCATGTATTTTTTCATATATTGGCTGTCCATCAGTGCCCAACTGGGCACCGCCGGCACCGATTGGTGACGCTCTAACATAGCCTTACAAAAAGCCATATAAGAACCGCCTTCGTTCATATAACGCTGACCACTCTGATCCACTAAAATAGCGTGTGGCTTGGCGGTGACACTTTGAATGGGCATGCGGATATCACCCTGCTTACTGCCCGGTGGCAAGGTGCATTGATTGCCCACCATTTCATCCATCTGTGCCAACTTGGCACCATGGCGAGCCATTTCTTGAATCATCTCCCCTGTATCGGTCGGTGCGGCTGAAGTCCACAGCGTAGAGGTGTTGGGCAAAAACTGATCGCGCATGGTTTGATTGTGAGCAAAACCACCAGCCCCTACCAGCACCCCCAAGCGCGCTTGCACACGCCACGGCTGGCCCTGCTTTTCGGTAATCACACCCCGGACTCTACCCGCTTCTACCACTAACTCGGCAACGGGCGACTGAGTGCGTAAATCAACACCCGACTTTAGTAATGCCTGTAACTGGCGTCCCTGTAGAGCCGCACCAGCGCCAATGTATTGCTTGCCCGTAAGTTTGGCATGGATACCACGCATCACGACTTTTATGGCCAAGCCAAATGACTTTAGGGAACGCTTGAAGTTAAACAGCAACATGGCTTCATCCACTCGCGCGGGCAAAGCCCCTAGAAACCCCGGACGCAACTTAGTTTTCCACTCCCCCAACTGATTCGCATCGAACAATTCAGCCCCTACGCAACGACCACACTCCAGACCACCGGGACGCTCATCGTAATAATCGGGCCAAAAAGGGTAGCGATCGATTTTAATGCCCTGTTGCAACAAAAATTCCAGCATTTGTGGCGCTTGTTGTACATAAGTCTGACGCCGCAAAGGCGTAGAACCTGGCGCATCCTTCTGATTGGCGCATAAGTCATCCAGATAAGTGAGTGCTTTTTCCGTGCTATCCGCAATCTTATCGCGCTTAAGGAAACGGTTATTGGGAATCCACATGACGCCGCCAGATCGTGCCGTAGTGCCACCCACCAGATCCGATTTTTCCAACATCATCACCGACTTGCCTTGGGCCAGCATGGCTAGTGCTCCACACATGGCACCGCCACCGCTACCAACAACAATAAAATCGACAACTTCATCAAAGGGCTTCATAGTTCTTTCCAAGTCAGTTAAGCAAAGCTGATAGGTACATCAACATGGGGGCCGTTAAAATTCGGCACCACCACGCAATACAATAAACAACCTTCGACCCTCAGCCAACCACCAGCGGAGGTGTGAAATCTACCTGCACAACAGTCCCCTGATGAAAGCGTACCTGCCATTGATCGCCATTGCGCTGCCACAGGCTAGAGCGTAACGTCTGACGACCAAACTGGGTTAATGAGTAGGTGAGTAAATAAAGATTATCCGCCATCAATGTCAAACAATAATCGGTTGTAACCCAGTCTGATTCTGGTGGTGTCTGCACACGTTGCTGCAACACTCTGCGCGCATATTCACGGCTGTAGTGTCGGCCAGATGCGCCTATTTCCCAAAAATCATCGGCCACCAAACGGTCAAAATCGGCGAGTGATGCGGTCGGGGCCGCGGCGTGATAACGGGGCTCCCAGTTACTCAGTTGTTCACACAGTACCGTCAATTCTGGTGTCATGTTTGTTGTACCCGTTGCTTTTTATAAGTTCAGCGCTCATAGCACTACGGTTTTTACGGCACATCAGCGCCTCTTTCAACTTGTTGATCACTCAATACCATCTAAAATATTCATACTCATCTTTACTTACGGCAGCGTCAGTTTGATCAAACCTCTGCTTTTTAATCAAAATACGGCTTCAGCTCTCAAGACGTTGGCTTTCAAAGGATGGCCCCCCATGTACACCCGTTTTCTGGAGCGGACTTTCAAAGTCAGTGTGTGGGCGAGCTTAATACTAGGCGTCACGCAATGTGCTCAAGCGGAGAACTCTGTTGCGCCACTGGATTTGGAGGAAGTGGTGGTAACCGCCACTGCGGTGAACGCCAGTAAAATGGAGCAGAGCTTGTCGGTGAGCTCGATTTATCAGGGTCAAACCAATTTTTCCGCCACCTTCAATGCCGCCGAGCTATTGAGCGCCATACCCGGCGTGCGCTCAGAATCCAGCGGCGGTGAAGGTAATGCCAACATCACGGTTCGTGGCTTGCCCATTTCGGCCGGTGGCGCTCGCTATGTACAACTGCAAGAGGACGGTTTGCCTATCTTGCAGTTTGGCGATATCGCCTTCGCCACCGCAGATCAGTTTATCAGAACGTCAGAGGTTATCAGCCGTATCGAAGCCGTACGTGGCGGTTCGGCATCCACTATGGCCACAAATGCACCCGGTGGGGTCATTAATTTCATTTCCCAAACAGGGGAATCCCAAGCCGGTTCTCTGGCCATTACCCAAGGCCTTGGTCACACACTTAACCGTTATGATTTTTCCTACGGGCAACCGTTGAGCAACACCAATAACCGTTTTTTTGTGTCGGGCTTTTATCGCGAAGGCGACAGCGTTCGCGATAACAACCTCAAGCTGAAACAGGGCGGGCAACTCAACGCCAATATCACCCACGAATTTGATCGTGGGTTCGTTCGCTTAACGGGTAAATACCTACAAGATCACGTACCCATGTTATTGCCCGTACCCGTCACCACACGCGACGGAAAGATCTCCGAGCTGCCTAACGTGGACCCTCGTAAAGCCAGTTTTTATTCGTTTTACTGGCAAAAAAATACCACCTTTGATCACACCAACCGCACAATACAATCTCGAATCAACGACGGGCTTTCCATAGATTCTCGTGCGCTGGGGGCTGAATGGCAATGGGACGTAACAGACACACTCACGCTGGAATACAAAACCCGTGTGAGTGAAAACAGTGGCCGCTTTATAGGTATTTACCCCGCCGACAACGGCTACTCAAACGGGCCATTTCGTTACGCCACTGGTGCGAAAGCGGGATTAAACTACAGCGATCCGGTATTTACCGCGACGGTATTTGATGTTGCGCTGGATGACCTGGGCAACACCCTCAGTGACCTCACACTCACAAAGCGTTTGGCTTTAAGCGACCTGGGCGATATCACCGCGACTCTGGGCTGGTACTACTCAGATCAAACCCTCGCCCTCACTTGGCAGTTCAATCAATATTTAATGGGCCTAACAGGTGACAACCCCGCCCTGATCAGTAATAACCAAACCGCTACCGAACCAGCGGGTCTTTTGGCGCGAGGTACAGACGTGTTTGGTGGTTGCTGCAATCGCTACATAGACGTGGATTACCGCACTAGTGCTCCCTATGTCAGCTTGGGCTGGGCATCCGACCATTGGACAATCGATGCCAGCGTGCGACAAGACCAACAGCAGGCTCGCGGCGGCATCAATCAAGCCGTCAACCAGCAATATCTAGCCGCCAATCAAACCGCGGTGGATTACACCGTAAAAGAGACATCTTATTCCGTAGGTATCAACTATCAGTGGCAACCGGACCTTGCCCTGTTTGCGCGTACCAGCAAGGGTGTCAGCTTCAACGCTGATCGAATCCTATTTAACGGCTTTGCTCTTGATGGCTCATCGCCCATTCCCGTCAATCAAGTTCAACAACACGAAGTGGGCTTAAAGTGGCGATACGAAGGCATCACCGCTTTTTTGACACTGTTTGATGCCGTCACCGAAGAAATCAACTACGAAGCCACCACTCAGCGCTTTACTCAACGGCGCTACGAAGCAAACGGCAGTGAGCTGGAGCTGGCGTATCAAGCGGGCCGTTTCGCTATGCAGGTGGGCGTAACCTATACAGAGAGTAGGATTGATCAGGCAGAGGATATCAGCGTCGAAAATAATACCCCGCGTCGCCAGCCTACATGGATGTACCAAGTTCAACCGTCCTGGCAGGCCGGCCTTTTTGACATGGGGCTCAGCTGGGTTGGCGCAACGGCTGCCTGGGGGGATGACAGCAACACGATCCGTTTGAACCGCTACACTGTACTTAATGGTTTTATTCGCACCCAGTTTATGCAGCATTTTGAGCTGGTCATTCGTGCCAATAATATCACCAACCAGCGGGTGTTTACCGAAGTAGAAGACGATGGTCACGCTGCCCGGGCCATGAATGGTCGCTCTACCACAGCGACCATTCGCTATCAGTTTTAGGGTCTACAATGGTAGAAACAGAACCAAAATAATTGCTAGGAGACCCTTTGTCATACCGTCTGTTTATTAAACGGTGGCAGCGTCACGTGGCCGCTGCGTTACCGACCACTGTCATACTCGCTAGTCTGCTGCTTCAGAGTCTACCCATGTCGGCCTATGCCTCACCGCAAGTGCTTTACTACCCCGCGCCAGCAATAATCACTATATCTTTTAACCTAAACTTTAAGGTTGATCATCAACTTTAAGGAAAATTACATGTCCCCAATCGCTCTTTGTAAGTGATGCAAGTTTAATTTCGGTGTGCGATAAAAGTCGTTGAAAGTCAAAATTAGCTGTTGCATGAAAATCAGCAGCAACAAAACTACACCCAATGTTAAGTCGTTTGCCATGTATTAAATGCGTGGATTTAGATATGCGCTGTAAAAGTCTATCTGGGAGTGCTTCAGAGTTGTCACCTTCATCCATCTGAGATATTAAGGCAAACTTATTACTGCCAAACCTAAACAAATAAGAAGATTCTCTGAGAGAATTCTTTATACGATGAGCGACAGACTTGACTATGGTATCAACAGAACGAGCTCCAAAAGTGGACTTTATTTCTTGCAAATTATGAATGCCAATTAAGATAATCTGGAACTTCCCCTCCCTCCTCAATTTTATTTTATGTGCTACAAATTGTGGTATTACTGACTTAGTTTTCAGACCAGTAAGAGAGTCTACATCCTGGAATGGTTCAATTATTTTTCTTTCATTCTCATAAAAAACAAGAAAATTTATTTTATTTACCAATGAACATGTAAATACATGAACACTAACATTTTTACTCGTAGGTATTTCAGATGATATGAGATGAGAAATGTGTGGGATACAGTCATTTATTTCATCTTTAAGACTTAGTAAAAAGTCTTTCAAATCAGGGACGATGTCAAATAAGTTATTTTTTAAAAAAATACTCTTTAATAGATTTTCTCCGCACTCCAACGACGCACCATAACTGATAAAATTTCCATCACCTGCGTACAAAACAGAAGTGATCCGACTAAAATCTCTCATGTTTTTCACCTTCTAAAGAAGTTTTAAAGCTTTTACCGCAGGTAGAACATAGGTTAATTAAAATTGGATCACCAAAAGTAAAGGTTTTAATAGTTCGACTGACATAGCTCTTAGTCGAGTCACAGCTAGGGCATTTGACAAGTACCTCAGTCCAAGATTTATCTGGATTTAATAGATATTTTGAACTACAAAGAAAGCATTTAAATAGGTATCTTTCAGGGTTTTTTTTCTTAAAACTTTTGCTTCTTTTTATTCTAAAAAACTTGTAATGCGTACAATTTGGACATTTCGAATAGGACATAAATAATTAATTTTCTATTTTGCTTATGAACTTTCCAACTGTAGCACTGAAGTAAATTTTCTTTAATGGATCTTTGTAACTACTTCTCTATAAAATACATGACCTAAGTCCCAAGACCGAAATCCTTATGACCAGTATAGTAAAAATGAGATGATATAAAACTTTTTGGTAAAGAAATTATGATTTCAATTGTTATAGCTTGTGAAAATCCAATCATAACCGAGGGTATAAAGGGAATTTTAATGCCTTGCTTCTATAAACCTGGGCAAAAACTTGACATATCCAGATGCAAAATAGAAGTCTATAACTACACCAAGGCGACTAATGAATTACTTAAAATCTCTAAGTCTTTTGATCTGATTGTTTTTCATGAAGACTTTCATTTTCACGTTTCTTTTGCCGACCTAGATAATCTGAATTTAATAAAAATCGCATATCTCAATGAATATAATAGATCGTTCATGAAGGCACTTAATATTATCAATTCAGATTTTATTATCGGCAGCAATGACTCATATTCTTCGATACAAAGTATGCTGAACATGAATATTGAAAAAATATCTTGCAAAACAGGATCGCCTAAAAAGCCAATAGACAAATCTTTTGAACAGTATTATATGTCTATTTCAAAAAAGAAAAGGAAGATTTTACAAATGCTATGTTCTGGATCGACAAATCAAAAGATTTCTGAAGAATCATGCATGTCAGTTGGAGGGGTTAAAAATTTTCTTACTAAATTCTACCAAGACTTCGAATTTAAAAACAGACTTGAAGCCGCCATGGTTCTGTCAAAAAAAATACCTGACTTAGATCGACTATTACTTAGAAATGACAGCGGAAACACTAACAACATTACCTCTTTCAAATTTCGTCGGTAGTTTATTTTTTATTATTAAAAATATATTAACTACTGAATATTATTTTTCAATAAACCCCCCTGAAAACAAACTAGACATGGTCAGTATAATAAAAGACAAACAAAAATAGAGAAGAAATAAAAATACGATAAATAATATTCTAAATTTAAGAACATCTTTATTTTTATCAAAACCAATCACCTCAAATGCAGGTAATGCAGTCGCCCAGTAAAAAAGGCCAAAAAATAAAGATGAAACAATACTAGGCCCGTAAGACAAACCAGTAGATATATTGAGATACAATATTGTCATATTAAAAAAAAAATATCATAACCGAACTCCGAATCTGTTTTTTATTATAATTCTTATCGGTCAATATAAGAGGTGAAAAAAGTAACGGCATTCTTATAAATTCAAGTACTTTAAAATTATACTTTGATTAATTATCCTGTGAAAATATAGGGTTAAATTGCCACATGATAAACTTCCCATTTTATCTGATCTACAAAATAGAAAGGAAGCGGTGATCAATGATGGATTCTTATTGTTGACTTTATGGTTTCGATCACGACTGTAAAACCAAAATCAACCGACTTCATGACCCTGAACTTTTTCCAATGCTTCAAACAGATACCTATTTACCCAACCATATCAAATCGTGCCGTTAACTCACTTAATATATGCATTCTGTTGAGGCTTGCCGGACTGTATATATTCGGATGCGAATAACGGCCGACTTTTTCCGCCACTCCAACAGTTGATTTAGTACTCGTGTAATCCCCCGACCTTTCCCCTGTATTAGTACCACTCGCAGGATGAGAACGGCGTAGCCGTTGCCGATCTCTGCCGTGAACACGGCATGAGTTCGGCCCAGTTTTACACATGGCGTTCTAAATTTGGCGGCATGGATGCTTCGATGATAAAACGTCTCAAAGAGCTTGAAAAAAAATGTACGCTGAAGAGCGCCTCAAAGCGGAGCTGCGCAAGGAAGCACTTGAGGGAAAGTGTAAGGCCATCTCAACGCAAAGAGATGGCGCAACGCGCCGTAGGTAAGCACGGGATCAGTATACGGTTCGCCTGTGTCGTTTACGGAATCAGTCAAAGCTGTTACCACTACCATCTGCAGTTGGATGGCGAGAATGCAGTTATCGCCGACTGGTTGCTACGTCTGACAAAGCCCCATAAACGTTGGGGGTTTGATTTATGCTTCCTGTACCTTCGAAACGTGAAAGGCTTCGGCTGGAATCACAAGCGAGTCTATCGCATCCACCGAGAATTGGAGTTAAGTCTCAGGATAAAACCCAAGCGCCGTATTAAACAGGACAAACCTGATGCCCTGAGCGTCCCTGCAGCCGTCATCAGGTCTGGTCGATGAACTTCATGAGCGATGGCCGTGGTTTGCGAGCGTTCAACCTGATCGACGACTACAATCGCGAGTGTCTGGCAATTAATGTGGACTTATCGATGCCATCCCTGCGTGTTATCCGTGCTTTGGAGCAGGTCATCGAATGGCGAGGTAAGCCAGCAGCCCTGCGTTGTGATAGTGGCCCTGAGTATATCTCTGGGGCACTGATCAACTGGCTAACAGCAAACAGGTCACTCTAATGTATATCCAGCCTGGCAAGCCAACGCAAAACGCTTATGTCGAAAGATTTAATAGGACGGCCCGCCATGAATGGTTAGATATGCACCACTTTGACAGTGTTGAACAGGCCCAGCAGCTTGCAACAGAATGGCAATGGCAGTACAACAACGAGCGGCCTAATACCGCAATAGGAAGCATCCCTCCAAGGCGACTGTTACAGGCCGTATAATCCTCTACTTAAAACTGTTGTTTAAAATGGGGGGATTAAAAAGGCTTCTTTAGTGGGTCCGGCTATTTATCGGCGGAATTACCAGTCAAAAACAAAATGCTGTTTATACAAACTATGGGCTGCCACATATTTTTGCACCTTTGCGTCAAAAAAATACAGGCGTATGGTACGATTCTGGTTTTTATACTTTGCCTTGGAAAATCATGAGCCGAAAAAAATCTACACCCACTTTGGCTGATGTCGCACGCGAGGCAGGTGTATCCCCCAAGACCGTATCTCGTGTGATCAATGCTGAAGCCCATGTCACGCCAAAAACTCAAGCCCGCGTAGAGCTCGCCATTAAAGCGCTTGGCTACACGCCTAACCTGGCGGCGCGAGTCTTGGCCGCTTCACGCAGTTATCAGCTGGCTTTGCTCAGTCGACAGATGAATGCTCATGTTTTTCAGGCGATAAACAGTAACGGTGTGCGAATTTGTCGCGAGCGGGGCTACCATCTAATTGTGCAAGAGCTTGGCGTTATCACATCAGATGCGATCAAACAGTTAGAGATCAGCCTTCAACAAGCCCAATTTGAGGGAGTCATTCTCTCGCAGCTCTCGGATGTGCCTGAACTGCTGGACATGTTAGAACGCATCAACCTACCTTATGTTCGTCTGCTTCCTGAACATAACGTCTCACGTTCCCATGCCGTCTCCAGTGATGCCAAACAAGGGCTACAAGAACTGACACAGCACTTGTGGGATTTGGGTCATCGCAATATTGCCATAACCAACAGCCAAGCCGGCCCACAAAGAGATCTGTACGCAACCTTGCTAGAACAGGGATTTCGCACTGAAAATATTCAGCTTTTACCTTTGCACTGGCAGCAGGGCTCCAGCATAGCCGGTCGTGACTTGGGCGCCACACTACTGGCATTATCCCAGCGGCCATCGGTGATTTTCGCATTTAATGACGAGGTCGCAGCCAGCTTGATAGGCTATTTGTGGGCTCATGGACTGAGGGTTCCTGAAGACATTTCAGTCGCTGGGTTTGACGATGCGGATATCGCTCAGTTGGTATGGCCACCATTAACTACGATACGCCAACCTTTTGATCTAATGATCGAAGCCGCGGTAAAGCTGTTGCTTGACCCCGCTGCAGACAGCACAGCTAAGCATATACTTTGCCCTGCCATCCTCAAAATACGTCAATCCACCGCTCCGGCCATCACCACATAAAAGCATCCCAGCCGACTCAATAAAAATGTGTAGGCTGCACGCATAAGGAACGAGTGTTCTACGCCAGGTGCTCTATGCTAACGATTCAGCCTTAGTCATTGCACTGCTTTGAGTCGGCCTCTATTTTGGTTTGTAAGAAGAACATGGCTGACAGCAGCGGCAGTAAGAAGACTACAACATGCCAGTGCAGTACCGTCACCCCAGAAGCCGCGGTCATGGGGCCAAGAGAGCCCAACACCAAGGCCGTTAACGCATTACCCGACAAACTCCCCACCGAGCGCAAACTGTTGTAAACCCCATTAGCTAAGCCTTGGGATTCTCTTGGGACGGCCAGCAGAGCCGCCCACTGGCTCAAGAGCTGTACCATCGCCATACCCACACCAAGCAGCATCAAGGCAATGGCAAACGTCCATTGGTTGAGCACAAAGATGAACATCGACATACTGGCAATAAACGCGATAGTAGCGATCACTTTTACCAGACTAGGCCCGCGAGCAGCGTCCAATATTCGCCCCCCTATTGGGCTTACCAACAGCATAGACACCGACAAAATGGACAGGTAAATCCCAAGGTGAGCGCCATCTAAGCCCAGAGCTGCCGACATCCATGCCGG
The DNA here is from genome assembly GCA_965656525.1 of Pseudomaricurvus sp. Lineage (GTDB taxonomy): Bacteria > Pseudomonadota > Gammaproteobacteria > Pseudomonadales > Cellvibrionaceae > Pseudomaricurvus. The sequence continues at coordinate 42,092 of CBFHKY010000026.1, forward strand.
AAACATAAAGAACATACCGAATTGAATGGCCGAAGCGCAAAAGGACAGCAGGCTGGCCAACGTAAACGTCGTATTGCCCACCGCTTTGAATTGTGCACGGGATTTTTTAGAGCGTCGAATCGCAAACACTAACAGTGCTAATGTCAACACAAACGATATGCCATATAAAATAACGGACTCACCGCGAACCAGTGCCTGAAAAGCAAACGCCAAAGGGAGGAAAGGTAAGCCCATGAAACTGAAAGCCGTAAATTGCGCTTTACTGGGTTTATCTTTGGGAATAAAAAAAGTGGCCAGCACAAGGGCCAAAATACCAATTGGAATATTCACCCAAAACAACGCATGCCAATCAAAGTTGGCCTGAATTAAGCCGCCCAAAGGAAACCCCAGAGACGTCGACGTGACCACCGCCGCGGTTAACACCCCAAGGTAACTGCCCAGCTTTTCTTTCGGCACCACTTGGCTCAGCAAGGCAACGCCGTTGGCCATAATCACACCGGAAAACACCGCTTGTAACATGCGCCATTGCAATAACTCATCATAACTGCTGGAAGAACCCGCCAAACCACTGGCCACTAAAAACCCGACGATACCAATCAAAAAGATATTTCGGCGCCCGAGTAAATCCCCCAAGCCACCAGCTAACGGCTGAGCAACGGCTGTGGCTGCCATAAAGTACATCACCATAGCCGACATATACGCATAGGGAACATCAAACGCCTCGGCCAAACGTGGGTAGGCCGTGACCACTAACGAGCTGTTTAAAGGATTCAATACATAGCCGATTGCAATGGCAATCACCGCCAGCACGGTGGCGGCTTTGGTGTGTTCGGGGGTTGAATCAGGCGGTGGCACTACAGGGGGGGATGACATAGAACTCTCTACAGCAGAGCAAAGTTGCTCATTCTAACACAGACCCGCAGCACCAGAAATTTTATGGGAATGACAAGCTAACCGTCAGCATCAAGGCACTGACGGCCAAGAGCATGGTACGGACCCAATACCCCTCAACTTAGAGTCACTTTATTTTTAACACCCAAACGCTGACAAGCTAATTGGCGCAGCTCGCCGGCTTTTACCTTTTCGTTACCTGTGAGCGGGTAGTCTTCTTCAGTAAAAATTAGAACGTCTTTGGGCACTTTAAAACTGGCCAACTTTTCTTTCAAAAACGTCACTAACGCTCTTGCATCCA
>CBFHKY010000027.1:0-18837 GCA_965656525.1 Pseudomaricurvus sp.
GCTAGTGGTTGGATTATCAGGTGGTCACTGAAAAGGCTGTAGGGATTGAGTGTTCAAAACGGTTCAATATAATCCAACAATAAAGTATAGATTTTGGTGTAGGTTTTACACCTGGTTTCTAAAAAATCCTTATGAATCAATGATTAGGTACTGCTGCATCATGGGTGTGTGAGATGCGGTGGTTGCTTTTTCTGATGTTTTTGTCATTTCTTTTGTTTAAATCACTTTTGTTTAGGGCGCACTTTATTTCGGGCAGGAGCTTTAACGTGACGGCCTGTTGAGCCGCCCGTAGTCCGCGAATCGATGCAGAATATCAAAGCTGTGTCCAAACAACTATCCGCAAGAGCAATTGAGGCCGTGAAGTCTAGCAATAAGGTAAGGCTGATGTGGGGAGGGCTCAGGGTTGCGGTAAGTTGTGGTAATCGTAGGGGATGGCAGTAGGCAGACCAATGTTTTGGTTTAAGATAGAAGCTACCTTCTGGTGGGCAAGACATTCAGAGTTCAGCGACACAATGGGTGCATAGGTTTTCAGTAAAAACTTATTGAGCGTATGGTGGGTGCGAACGATCAAAGTGGCGTCTATTGGCTATCGCCATGAGGCTATAAGGTTCGCGGCAATGAAGACGTGTAAGCAGAGATATGAGAGGGCTTATGGAAGGGAGCGACAAGGGAAAGGAGCGACAAAGGTGAAATGAGACAGAGTTGGTCTAACCCATTTCAGGGTGAATTGCCATGACAATTCACCCTGAAATCTAGGTTACTTAACCGGAAGTTCGACTTCAGCGGTAGCTGTGGCCATTGTGCTGCCCAACTGATTCTTCATTTTAACTTTCAGTTGAACCACGTTATGACCTTGCTCATCGACTAACTTGTCAGCAATTTCTGCAGAAATAAACGTGGCATCGCCAGTAAAAGCAGGGCCTCGGTAAGACGAATTGCAATGCAGGACTTGCCCCCATTCACCAGCCCATCCAGCCAGATAATCTAAAATCCAAGCACCCATCGAAGCCCCATACCCATAACCTCTTGGCATGCCGATCATACGTGCATATTTCGGGAATAAGTGCCCACGTGAAGGGCCAAAATACGCGCCATCGGTCCATTCGGGGTTGTCACGTTCCATGACAGGATCATTTTCATGGCCAGCCATCTCTTTGGTGTAACCTAGGGCTTCCATATCAATGCCGGGGCGATGGGTGCTTCCCCAAATGGTAAACAAGTAAGCCCGCCACTCTGTGGCAAAGCTGGCAACGCTATGAGGACCAATGACTCGTAAAGGCAGTTCGTCGCCAACGTTACAGTCGTCCCAGTAGCGCTTGCCGTGGCCAAGCTCATGCATCATTTTGATGAATTCGTACTTTTTATCTTCGAGCTCGGCTAATTCGGTGTCAGTCCAGACCGGGTCATCTTCAGAGCCATCCATTGATCCCATTTCAAGTGCTAGGTCTGCGCGGTAGCGAATGGCTGTGGAGCGCTGTTTGGCTATAAAGTCACCGTCTTGGTTGTAGTAGTTGTTATCCCCTCTTTGGAAGCAAGTGGGACCGGCAAACTTGGTGTCTTTTACCACATAGTCATAAGGCACTTTTTCATTAGTGATGCTATCGCCACCATAAATTTTAGGGCCATAGAACCACCACTCATCGCCGCCAAAAATCAAGTGAGATTCTGGGATGCGACCTACCGAAGCAGGCCATGCGCCGTGACCATCATCAGTGGCGATGGCAAAAGATTGGGGGGCTACTAAGCGTCCATAGCGGCCTTCTTTGGCAAAGTCGTGATCATAGTGCATTAAGTTTGGGTAATGCATGGCTTGAGCCCAGCGACGAATGTCGTTGTTGTGCAGTGCTTCTTTCATTCGGGCTGGAGCAATGGGCTTACCCATGTAGCTTTCGAGGTCGGAACAATCCAACAATTTATCATTCATAGTGGTTTTACCGAAGTTGCGCTGCTTATAAGCAGCATGATTTACGGCGCTAGAAGCGCTGGCCAGAGTCTACTCATCCATGAGAGTAAGCCCTGGCCTTATAATGGCTGTTAAGTCGCTGGGTAGAAAGTGCTTATTTGGGGGAAAACGCTTTCTCACCCTCGAGCGTTGTTAACATCTCTTTGTCGAAGGTCAAGAGCTTTTCCAGCTCGCCTGCACGAACAATATTGGCCCAGTCGGCGTTGGCAATCAAGGCACGACCGACGGCTATTAGGTCAAACTCACCGGCTTCCATGCGGTCGGTCAGTTTTTCCAAGCTGTTATCGACTTCAGCTTTCTTAAAACCGTCGCCTTCAACGAGGAAGTCGGCATCCAGACCTACACTACCAACAGAGATAGCGGGTTTGCCTGTCAGTTTTTGAGTCCAAGCCGCCAAGTTTAAAGGGCTGCCTTCAAATTCAGGTTCCCAGAAGCGGCGTACGGAACAGTGGTAAATATCCACACCTGCTTGCGTTAATGGTTCCAGAAAATCAGCCAGTTCATCCGGCGTCTGCACCAAGCGAGCGCTGTAATCCTGCTGTTTAAACTGTGAAAAGCGAAAAATAATTGGGTAGTCTTCGCCTACCGCTTTTCTGACAGCCTTAATGATCTCGATAGAAAAGCGAGAGCGCTGGCGTAGGTCACCGCCGTACTCATCATCGCGAATATTGGTGTCGGCCCAGAAGAACTGATCAAGCAAATAGCCGTGAGCGCCGTGGATTTCGACTGCATCCATGCCAATAGCCTTGGCGTCTGCGGCTGCTTTAGCAAACGCTGCCACTACATCATCAATGTCTTCTTTGGTCATGACTTTGCCTGAGACGACACCTGGCATGGACATGCCAGAAGGGCCGTAACCTGGGGTGTCGCCACCTGGATTGATTCCCGCTTCACGAACGGCACCCACATGCCACAACTGAGGCGCAATTTTGCCGCCTTCGGCGTGTACAGCTTCAACCACTTTTTTCCATCCCGCTAAGGCTTCTTCGCCATAAAAGTTGGGGACATGTTCGAAGCCGTGGGCGGCAATATGATCAACACATGTGCCTTCGGTGATAATAAAACCAGTGCCGCCGGCGGCGCGACGACGGTAGTACTCGACGACTCGTTCATTGGGAACATTACCAGGCGACGCGCTGCGGGTCATAGGTGCCATGACAATACGGTTGGGTAGATCCAGCTTCGGTGAAGAAAAAGGCTTAAAAAGGGATTCAATAGATGACATGCGAAACTCCGGTATCTCTGTCACAAACGATCGGTTTGATATTCTGTTTGGCTTGTGGGGTGTACAAAGGTGACTGTGCAGCGATTACTGGGCAGCAGGCAGGCCTTCGACGATAAATGCACGATAACTTGAAGATTTTAGGCGATAGGGGAGCGCCTCTTGGTATTGTGGATCATCGTACCAAGCCTGAGCGGCCTCAACTGAAGGAAATTCAAGCACGATAACGCCATCGGGGGTGTTGCCTTCTAGTCCGGCAATCTGACCGTAAACAACACGTGGTACCAGTTTATGGTCCCCTGTCATCTTGCGCGTGCGGCTTTGGTATTCAGTGAATGCTTCAGCATCGTGTATGGGCTCTTCTCGAGTCACAATCAGGTAGGCGCTCATAAATTCATTTCCGCTATCAGGTTCAGGTTGTTGTATTAACAGGTTAATTAAGAAACCACGCGACCGCCATTAACGCCGATGGTTTGACCGGTCACATAACCGGTTTTTTCAGAAGCGAGCCAAACGCAGGCATTGGCAATGTCTTCAGGCTCGCCAGTACGGCCCACAGGGATAGAGCTTGTCAGTTGTTCCATAGACATGCGGAAGCGGTGTTTGTTTTCTTCTGACATAACCGTGTTCATCACGGCGCCGGGAGGGATATTGTTCACGGTAATGCCGAAAGGCCCCAGTGCTTGAGCTAGAGACTTGGTCATCGCAATGACGGCGCCTTTAGAAGCGGAATAGTGAACCTGTTCTTTACTGCCCGTTTGAGCACTGGACGATGAAATGTTGATAACTCGCCCCCAGTTGGCGGCTTTCATGTCCGCGAGCACAGCTTGGGTGACAATGAATGTACCGCGAGTATTAACTTCAAACATCGCATCCCAATCACTAACGGTTAGCTCGTCAAAAGGAATAAAGTTAGATATTCCAGCATTATTGACGACGATGGTGATGGGGCCAAAGGCATTGCGCAAAGTGGCAGCAGCATCAGCGATTTGTTGTTCATCCGCAATACTGGCTGCCAATGCCATGGCTTTGCCACCAGATGCGTTGATTTCATCGGCTACTGTCTGGGCGGCTTGAAGATTTAGATCGAGTACGCCGATGGCAATGCCTTCATTGGCTAACGCGATTGCGCAAGCGCGACCAATTCCAGCGGCTGCGCCGGTGACTAATGCGGTTTTTGTCGTCATAAGGTTTCTTATCTGTTGTTAGTCGATTTTGTGAGGTGGGCCAGCCCAATTTTGCCAACGACTGGCCGTGATTGACCAGAAGGGAAGTCTAGACGCTCGCTAAGCCTCGCTTTATACCCATAAACCTACTTGCTTTATATCTATAAGCTGTGCCGAAAGGCCATCAACATTAAGTGGTGATGATGAGTATCTGCTGACACCATTCGGTAATCATATGGCAATCCAATAGCATAATATAAAAGGCTGCCTAATTTGTGAAATGCTGAACGATTGCTTAGCACTTGTCAAGAAAGGAGACTTAGCTTTAACGGGTTAAGAGATTGATTGGGTTTGGGCTTGGGTCAGGTCATCAATTAGGCGATCAACGATTTGGGCGGCTTCGGCATAGCCTGAATTCGCGCCAAGGGCGCTGTCTTGTGCTATGGCACGGCAGAGGGCAGATATAATGGCGACAATGGCTGTTGGTGGGTAAAGTGTAGTGTCCACACCGCGCTCCTCAAGCAACTGACCAACGGCCTCAGCCTGTAGTAATCGAAAATCATCGCCGATGGTGGCCAGTTCCGTACGAATACTCTCTTTATGGTTGCCCATAGCCAGTACTTCTGTCGTGAAAAGCGCACTGCTTTTGTTACGGTTCATGTCCCATAGAGCCCGCAAGGGGCTTGGGGATGCCAGAGCTTTGACAAAGTGCTTCATGCGATCGTTGTTGTGTTGGCGAATCACTTCAAGAATGAGGTCGTCCATGGTCTCAAAGTAGTAGTAAACCAATTGCACTTTAAGGCCAGCCTCGGTTGCCACCTTACGTGCGGTAACTGATGCATACCCCTCATTGCAGATTAAGTGCTCGGCGGCGTGCATCAACTTTTCTCTGTTTTTCGCTGTTTTGCTGCCAAGCCTGCGTGCTGTTGCCATTACTTGCTGTTTCCTTTTGTTGTCATTGTAGGTGTCTTAACCTGTGGCGATTTGATTGTGAAAGTTTTGCGCCGCCCCTTACAGTATTGTTGACAGTTTTAAAAATCAAATGCTAATGTAGTGTTCAGCAAATTATGGATTATGATGGCGGAGATATTACACATGAATAAAGAGCTTTTGAGCGGTTTGAAGTATGAAGACATCAAGCCGGGGATCGGCGCGCGAATCCTGTGCAGTAAAGAAGACCTTTTAAACGGCGTTTACGCAGAAGGCTTGAGAGAATTGTTGGAATATCGTGGAGTCCTGGTTTTTCCAGAGGTTCACTTTAATGACGAAGAGCAAATCGCTTTTACCAACACGTTGGGCAAGTTCGCGGCGGAGCGTTCCAGCGAAGGCGGCGTTTATAAGGTCACACTTGATAAGAATCAGACAGCTTCTGCTGACTATCTGAAGGCTGCGTTTTACTGGCATTTTGATGGCTACGTCAATGATGTACCCATCCGTGCATCGCTGCTGTCTTGTAAGGTCACTGCGCCAACCGGCGGTAACACCGAGTTTGCCAATACTTATGCGGCTTATGAAGCGCTTCCTGAAGAGCGTAAAGCTCAAATCGCGGATCTGAGAGCTGTGCATTCATTGGCAGCATCGCAATTGTATGTTGATCCTCAGCCAACCGCTGAGCAGTTCGAAGCTTGGAAAAAAGTGGGTCGTAGCACTTTACCGCTGGTTTGGACTCATTTGTCCGGACGTAAATCTCTGGCTGTAGGTTGTAGCATTGCTAATGTTGTTGATATGGATCCTATGGATGGTTTGGAACTCATTCACTGGCTGCGCGACTGGGCAACCCAGGATCGTTTTCATTATAGCCATGAGTGGACCGTTGGTGATGCGGTTATGTGGGACAACACCGGCACGTTGCACCGTGCTATGCCATATTCATTGGACTCTGGCCGTATGATGCATCGTACAAAGCTAGAGGGCGAAGAGCCTATCGGTTAATCGTTTTTTTCATGTTAATGGGCTCTTCAATATGGATAGAGTCCAATTTTTGATAAACGAACACTCACAGGATTGGCCATGACAGATAAAAACCTTCCGCCATTGTCTGAGGCGGAGCTTGAAAACTCCTCAATTTATACTCCAGAAGCCTACATCAGTGAAGATTATGCCCGTGCCGAGAGGGACAAGCTTTGGCGCAAGGTGTGGTTACAGGTGGGTCGTGTTGAAGATCTAGAAGGGCCAGGTAGCTTCCTGACTTTTGATATTCTCGATGATTCACTGCTGATTGTTCGCAACGCACAAAATGAGATTAATGCCTTTCACAATGTTTGCCCACACCGTGGGCGACGACTCATTGAAACACCGGAAGGCGAGCGCAACGCTCAGGGGCTTCGTAATCAATTCATTTGTAGCTTCCATGGCTGGCGCTTTAACCACAGTGGAGAAAATACGCATATTCCTCATGTCGAAGACTGGCAAGGCTCACTAGAAGGTTGTAGTAGCTTAACGCCTGTTAAATGTGACACGTGGGGCGGCTGGGTTTGGATTAACATGGACCCTGACAGTGAATCGCTGAGGGAATACCTTGAACCCGCAGCTTCCATGCTGGATCCGTTTCAGTTGCAGAATATGCGTTGCCGCTGGCGCAAATGGGGTGAGTTCGATTGTAACTGGAAGGTAGCCCTCGAAGCTTTCAACGAAACTTATCATGTGCAAACCACCCACCCTGAGTTTAATCGCTATGGGCAATTTCATGGTTGGGGAAAGGCACAGGGCAAGCACAGCAACATCGGTTATGACGCAGCCAAAGGTATGGATGAAAACCAATCGGCCAAGCTGCGCGTAGGTACAACTGATGATCCGCGCATCAGCACGGCTGAGATGATGAATTACACGTGGCAGAACGCCAATACCAATACCACTCAAACATTGGTCGATGTGGCTAATCGCTTAGTGGATGAATTACCTGAAGGTACCCCAGCGGGTGAAGTACTAAAATACTGGCTTGATACCGCGCGTAGCGAAGATGCAGAACGTGGTGTTATATGGCCCGAAGTGGATTCCAAACATGTGGGTGAAAGTGGCACGGCTTGGCAGTTGTTTCCAAACTTTCAGATCGGTCATGCGGTAAACAATATGCTGTGTTATAGCGCACGCCCCAGCAGTTATGATCCGAACAAGTGTATTTTCGAAGCCGCGGTCTATGAATTGTACCCTGAAGGTGAAGAACCTAATGCCCCGTGGGAATACTGTGAGCCAACCTCTGAAGCTTGGTGCCACGTATTAGGGCAAGACTTTACCAACATGGCGGCGGTTCAGAAGGGCATGAAATCCATGGGGTTCAGTGGCTGTAAACCAAACCCTTATTCAGAAAAAGCGACTGCCAATTTTCATCGCAACCTAGCTGAATACATGGGCACGGGCGCGCCGCAAAAGCTGAAACCGTAAAGCGCAGGCGTTTATAAAATAGTGGTCTTACAGAAGCCGTGTTTAACGCTGCTTCTGTATATGAGTGATGCCGTCGAGTTGTGGACTAAATCGTCTATGACAGAAGGTGTTTTATCGAGTGAACTGAGTCAAAAAATATGAGTAATAAAGGGCCGTTGGATGGGATCAAAGTGGTCGATCTTACCTCTGTCGTGATGGGGCCTTATTGCACCCAAGTGATGGCGGATATGGGAGCCGATGTCATTAAAATCGAGTCCCCAACAGGCGATACCATGCGTTATGTTTCCCAGGGGCAAACCCCGGGTTTGAGTGGTGTGTTTTCTAATATTAATCGTGGCAAACGCAGCATCGTGTTGGATTTACGCCAAGATGAAGACAAGGCCGTATTGAGAAAGCTGATCGAAAGTGCTGATGTTTTTGTCCATTCCATGCGCGCAAAAGCCATTGAGAAACTCGGTTTCAGTTATCCCGAGGTTTGCAAGATCAATCCTGCAGTCGTCTATGTAAATGGTTACGGTTACAGCCGTCGCGGTCCTTCTGCGGATAAGCCTGCCTATGATGACACGATCCAAGGTGAATGTGGCCTGGCGTCTGCGCAACAGCAGCTGACGGGTGAAGTGAGTTTTGTGGGCACCATTATGGCCGATAAAGTCACCGGCTTGACGATGCTTTACGCAACCATGATGGCTTTATTTCATCGTGAACGTACCGGTGAGGGGCAGGAAGTTGAAGTTGCCATGTTTGAAACCATGGCGTCGTTTATGTTGGTGGAACATGTGGATCGAATGCTGTTTAACCCACCACTAGGGCCTGCTAATTATCATCGTGTAGTGGCTCCCAACCGTAAACCCTATAAAACCAAAGATGGTTACATTGCGGCTTTGGTCTACAACGACAAGCATTGGTCTTTGTTTATGGAGGCGGTAAAGCCCGAGTGGGAATCCCCTGAATTCGTCACTTTGGCCCAGCGTTCTGGGCAGATCAACACCGTTTATGGCCTGTTGGGCGAGACCTTTTTGCAGCGCACTACAGCTGAATGGCTTGAGCTTTTGCAAGAGCTGGGCATTCCAGCATCGCCAATCAATAGCCTAGAAGATTTGTTCGAAGATCCGCACCTGAATGCGGTTGGATTTTTTGAAGACATGGAGCTGGAAGAAGGCAACGTTCGTTTTCCTGGTATTCCCACTTGGTTCTCGGCCAGCCCCGGAGCCATTCGGGCAGGTGCTCCGCATCTTGGGCAGCACACCGACGAAATAAAGACAGAACTGGGTTTTGTATCTGAAAACAGCACAGCCGATTGATATTAATTAATGAATGAAGGAGTCTTGTTTTGGACTTTAATCTTAACGAAGACCAACAGAATATTCGCGATGCGGTATTGAAACATTGTTCACAGTTTGACGATGATTATTGGTTGGATCTGGATGGCAAAAAAGAATTTCCAATAGAGTTTCACCGCTCTATGTCAGAAGCTGGGTGGCTGGGTATTGCCATGCCTGAAGATGTTGGCGGCGCGGGCCTTGGCATCACCGAAGCGGCGATTATGATGCAAGCTATTTCTGAATCCGGTGCGGGCATGACAGGTGCATCCAGTGTCCACATGCCGGTGTTTGGTCTACAGCCTGTGTCCATTTTTGGTACCGAAGAGCAGAGGCAGCGCATGTTGCCGCCGGTGATTGCCGGTGAAGATAAGGTCTGTTTCGCCGTGACTGAGCCCAATACCGGCCTGGATACGACCAAGCTCAAAACCCGTGCTGAAAAAGTCGATGGTGGTTACCAAGTTAATGGTGAAAAAATCTGGATCTCTACGGCTCAGGTAGCCAATAAAATGTTGTTGTTGGCTCGTACTACACCACTCGACCAAGTCAAGAAAAAGACAGATGGCCTGTCTTTGTTCTATACCGATTTAGATCGCAGCAAAATTGAAGTCCGTGAGATCAAAAAAATGGGTCGCCACGCGGTTGATTCCAACATGTTGTTTATCACTGATCTTTTCATTCCCGAAGAGGATCGAATCGGTGAAGAAGGGCAGGGGTTTAAAATGATCCTGCACGGACTTAACCCCGAGCGTATTCTTATTGCTGCAGAAGCGATTGGGCTTGGCCGTGCCGCACTGGATAAAGCCAGCCGATACGCGCGCGAGCGAGTTGTGTTTGATCGTCCGATTGGAATGAACCAAGGAATTGCTCACCCACTGGCGAAGTGTTGGGCACAGCTTGAAGCGGCGCAATTAATGGTGATGAAAGCGGCAACCCTGTTTGATAACAAGCAAGATTGTGGTGTCGAAGCCAATGCGGGCAAATACCTAGCTGCTGAAACAGCGTTTGAAGCGTGCCATACGGCTATGCTGACGTTGGGCGGCATGGGCTATGCGCAGGAATATCATGTCGAGCGTTACTTGCGTGAAGTGATGATTCCTCGTACGGCTCCGGTGAGTCCGCACATGATTCTGAACTTTATTGCTGAGAAAGTACTGGGCCTTCCTAAATCTTATTAATCATTAAGCCCACCGGAGTTATCTGGTGGGCTTAATAAAAGAGTGTGGTGCCAATGAACGCCTCCAACTGCATAAGTCAATGATCAAGAGATAACCATGACCAATAAAGTCTACAAAATCCTTCTGTTTATGAAGCGCCGACCCGGCATGAGCAAGGAAGATTTTCGTGATTATTATGAAAATCATCATGTTCCGTTAGCGCTTAAATATGCATCTGGCCTTAAGCAGTACGTGCGCCGTTACCTTGACCCTGAGCCGCGGTTAGAAACCGGTAGTGGCGAGGATTTAGGTTACGACGTCATGACGGAACTGTGGTTTGAAGATGAGAAAGTCTGTAAAGGCACGCTTAAGTATCTTGCGTCAGCCATGCTACCCGACGATGTCATCGAGGATGAAAAACAGCTCTTTGATCGAGACAGCATCAGAGTGGCTACTACCGTCGAGTACGTTACCAAACTGGATTAGTTGGAAAGATGCTGCCCGCTTAAGTGTTAATATCCAGGTAGTGATGTTGGCCGCATCGCGTAAGCCAAACGCTTATGCAATAACGGCCAGCCAGAGTATGTACGAGCGCTGCTCGTGCTGGCACGGTTGCCTTGTCGCAATCACTGGCAAAAGAGCTCGGGCCTTTCAATATTCAAGTAAATGCTATTTGCCCTAATTGGTTTAAAAGTAAAACCTATTTTTCCGATGAGCGGCTTGTTGCCTATCCAAAACTGGCCGAGCGGATCGAAAAAGACGTTCCCATCAAACGCCTTGGTTGAATAATGAACACCCGAAACCCACGCTTTGGTAAGGTGAAAAACTTTTATGCCAGCCTATATAATTTCAATACGTAAAGGTCCTGTGAAAGATCAGGGTGCCATGACTGAATATCAGACCCGAACTCGCCAGATGAAAGCTACTTTCAAAATGATACCTCGTATTATTTACGGTAAAACGGAAGGGCTTGAAGGGACATTGCCCGACGGTGTCGTTATGTTGGAATTCCCAACCATGGAAGAGGCCAGAGCTTGGTACGATAACCCCGAGTATCAACAAGCAGCCGCGTTTCGGCAAAAAGCAGCTGATTATGAGATGTTTATCGTGGAAGGGCTGGCCCGATAATTTACCGAGCCAATCGATACTGAAACCATCACTGTGGTGAAGAATAAACCGTCCAAACTGATAAGCTTTATACCGTTCTATCTACAAGCCCTATACAGCTCTCACTACAGGTTCTAGCTAAAAGCCTTTAGTGAGACGCTACACAAATAAAAGCACTCACTCAAAATGACCTGATCGCTAGCCCCTAATAAAAGGTCGACCCACTTAGTTAACTCAGTGACCATTCAGGATGAGGCCCGAGCCGGTACAACAACGCTCCAGCCAGCAGTGATAACGGTATGCCAGCGATGAGATAGTAATCGTAACTGCCCCCCAAATCATAAGCCAAGCCAGCCAAATAAGGGCCAAGACCCGCACCTACAGATATCAGACTGGCCATAACCCCGTAAATCTTGCCAAAGTTTTTCATGCCTGCGTAACGGCTGGTTTGGTAAGCACAAATTTGTATTTTGCTGCCCGACGAATAACCCAGAATCAGTATCGCAAGAACGGTAACCGGTAAGAAACCGTCAAACAGGAATAAAAGGGCAAAGGCTACGCCAGCCGAACCGACCGTAAGACTGGAAATCAAGTCTGCATCCATCTTGTCCAAAAGGTACCCAGAGATCAGTTTACCTGCTATAGCGGCTAAGCCTGCCAAGCTGGCGAGGTAGGCGGCAGTTTGGCGGTCAATATTCATAGAGCTAAGGGTGGGCACTAAATGCACGATCATACCGATCGTCAATACCATAATGATCAGTGTGGACAGAGCAATACGGCACAACGCTAAAGATCGTATTGCCTCTTTAACCGTCAAGCCAGGTATCGATGGCAGATGAGCAGTTGCGTCAGTTTTAGGCATTATTTTTTTCTGGAGGTCTCTGACATCAAATAGGTAAAAATAGCAGAGGATAAAGACTGGTGCGCCCCAGCCTAACGCCAAGCCTATAAAAGCGTTACGCCAACCAAAGTCATCAATCAGCCACTGGGTTAACGGTGGTGCAAGCACTTGTGCTACCGCAATGCCTGATAAGGTCAGCCCTAGAGCCATTCCTCTCGCTTTGTTGAATACACCTGAGACAGCCGTGGTCCATACGGCAGAGTTTATGCCTGCCCCGATAATGGCAAAGAAAACCCAAAGGGCAAGCCATTGCGTTAAAGAGCCGTTGGCAAAAGAAAAGGCCATAATGCTCACAGCTGTAAGAATGATGCCGGGGAGCGCTAACCTTCTGACACCCCATCGGTCCAAAGCAAACCCCAAAAGGGGGGATATGGGAATGGCGATAAATGCAGCCAATGACAGGCCTGCTGAAATTTCTGCACGGCTCCAATCAAACTCAGTGGTTATGGGTTCGACAAACAGCCCGAACCCATAAGTTATTACTGACTGATAAGAAAGCCCAATGCATGAAACGACGACGAGGGGCCAGTAACGCCCCCACTCTTGTTGTGTTTGCTCAATATTTTTAGTCGTCATTCGAGCCCTTATGCAAGGTGTGAGACATCAAGTTCAATCCAAGTATTACAAAGTCAAAGACTCAGACTAACGTGTATAGCCGCCAGCTGGTTGGGTTAAAACCTATATCGAGCTTGCAAGCCATAAGTTCTGGGTTGACCAAATACCTTTGTCGACAGACCCAGTGAATGATAGAGCTGCAGTCCCCCTACGGTGTACTCCTCGTCTGTTAGATTTTTTATATAAGCCGACAAGTCGAGATTGGAGCCCATGACCTGCTCCCAGCCTAGATTTACGCCAAATAGCCAGTACTCATCCTGCCGTAGGCTGGGCTGAACAGCGGCCGGTGTAGTGTCAATGGTTGCACTGGTTTGCAAGGCAGCAATCCATACATCGTCCTGATAGGATGCGTTGCCGCCAAGTCTTATAAGCCCGCCATCAGCAAGCGGATAGGTATAATCAAAGCTGAATGTAAAAGCGTTTTCAGGCGTAAAAAAGAACGGCGTTGATGATAGATCGTTACCTGTAGCTGGATCAGACCAATCTTTGTATTCAGGATCGGTATAGGCGTATTGGAATTTTAGAGTCAGGTTCTCTGTGGGGGAGATGATCTGCTCAAGTTCGGCGCCGAAAATGGTTGCGCTAGCGGCATTTTCAACCACGCTGCTGGGTACGCCGAACTGATTAAGGGTGTTCACTGTGCGCTGAATGTCATCATACCACTGCTGATACAACGCAATGTTTGTGCGCATGGACCAGTCGCCGACAAACCAATCACTTTTAGCACCCAATTCAAAATCAACCACTTCTTCCGGGTCAAACGGTTCATAAGCAATCGTTTGGGTGGCTCGTGAATTGAAACCGCCGGCACGGTAGCCCAGGCGGCTGGCGGCGTACATCATGATCTGGTCATTAGGCCGATATTCAAGCGAGACTGAGCCCGTCGGCTTTTCAAACGACGTTTCCAGATTTACATAGCAACGACTGCGGGGCAGAGTGTTGCCTTGGGGGTCGGTAAGACCACAAGCCGAGGGTGTTCCACTGGCAACACGGTGTTGTTTATTGTCATAATTCCAGCGCAGACCAGCGGTTACAGACAGGCTATCGCTGAGTGAATAGGTACCCTGACCAAACAGAGAGTAGCTTGTATTTTCCATGTCAGCACGAGATAGAGCTGGATTATCCGCACTGATGCCGGCCAAGACATCCCCTGGGTTATTCTGGAATCCTTTTTCATAGTACCAATAAAGTCCGGTTACCCAAGATAAATCATTGTCTAGTGAGTCGCCCTGCAATTGCAGCTCGTAACTGGCATGCTCCAGTTCAGTTGTTTGGACAGATGTAAGAACGCCCTCGATGGCCGTGGCATCAAGATCTACCACTTCGTAGCCTTCCATATCTCGATACCCGAGAATACTTTTTAAGACCATCTCATTCCCCAGCTCGACAGTGGTGGTGTTGATAATACCTTGGGCGCTGACTTCGCTGGTTTCATTCATGTCGCTTTCTATTTTGTGCACGCTGCGATTTTGTGCGCGCTCTAGGGCGTCAAAAATAGAAGGGAGGTTAAACGGTGCCCCACCATTGTAAAAGCGCATGGCACTGTCAGGCCGTACGGCTTGAAGGGTGTGGCTACGACCGTTCAGATTGATGTCGTCGTAGGTCAGAATCGTTGTGTTTTCTATCGTATCGGTCGGAGTCCAGACAGCCGTTACCCTTCCAGAACGACTTTTTCCGCCGCCGCGTTTGTCGCCATAAAAGGGGCCGGGGGCGACGTTGGTTTGATAACCTTCACTGTTTTCGGCTTTTCCAGCAACCCGGATGGCAAGCTCTTCGGTCAGAGGAATGTCGAGCCCGAATTCAGATTCGTATAGGCCGAAATTTCCCATGCCCATCATAACGTTACCTGCAAGGGTGTCTCCGGGTTTGGTGGGTGTCAGCAGGATAGCACCGCCAGTTGTATTTCTTCCGAATAGAGTGCCCTGTGGGCCTTTAAGAACCTGCACCGATTGAAGGTCATACATCCCCAAGTTACTGCCTTTGGCTGGTGACAGTACAACATCGGCCATATAAACAGCGACAGTCGGATCCTGCCCGTAAATGGTTTCAGTGGGGCGGATGCCTCGCAATGAATAAACGGGGGCGTTGGGGCGGCCTGACGCCGAGCTGACGGTAAATGAGGGGTCAAAGCGTTGGAGATCATCCAGATTTTGAATTCGAAAATTCTCAAGCGCGCTCGCGTCAAGTGCGGTAATCGCGAGTGGAACATTTTGTGAACTCTCTTCTTTGCGTCGTGCGGTTACGACTACTTCTTCAATCCTCGATACTTTTTGCGGCGTGTCTGACTGGCCATAGGCATTGCCGACTAAAAGGAAAGAAAGGGAGAGCGTTGAAGCGATGGACAGCTTCAATGCGTTGGACTTCAAAGGATATGGTACTGACGGACTTCTAGTCATAGTAATTTCCTTATTATTATTAGAGTTTTTTCAGTCAGTCTTGGCTGTTGCTTAGATGGCGGCAGACTTGTGCCAGTTTACGCTTTTATTAAGGCGCGCTGATGTTTTTTTTGTTATTTACAGCTGTTTCAAAGACTAAACCTTAACTTGAGCTTAGCTTGTGGATCATACATGTTTAAACAGGTTTCATTGGTCAAGGTGTTAAAGTCAAGCAGGTTAAGGCGTTGTGAATTAGAGTTTATTTTATCTTTTAAGGTTCTTAGTTATGGCTAATTGAACCTAATAACGTATTGAAATATATAAATAATATTATTTTTTTGATGTTTTTCCGGCGTGCGCCCTAGGTGACTTTTTATATTCAGTAGGCTAAGTTTGTACCATCTTTTAAGAAACTTGCGTATCACTATCGGGTTGCTATCAAAGAAATAAGGTTTCAATTACATGGTTCATTGCAGAGAGGCTGGCAAAGGTTATCGGGTCCCGGCGATTATCCGTCAGGAAATTCAATCCAGTGATAAAAGTGCTAGGAGTCTGGCTAAGTATTATGGACTGAATATAAAAACTGTTCTGCGGTGGCGGCACCGAACTGAGCCTCAAGCGGTGAACGTCGGCTCACGGCGTCAGGCGCTCAATCCTTTGGTGGAGGCGTTGGCAATGTGCTTGCGAGTTTATGCAAATCTGCCGCTGGACGATTGTCTAAGATTACTTAATGCCGTGTCATCTGGGGTGAGTAGATCTTCTCTTTACCGTTTTTTCCGTAGTAAGGGGCTAGGTCGTATTCGTAGACAGGCGGATTCGCCTTTGCCGTCAGGCTGGTATGACGTTGATTTGTTACCGTTGGGGCCGTCGGCTGAGTATGGGTATATCGGTGTAGCCATCGAAACACGCAGTGGATACATGATGACTCAGATTCTGAGCGGAGAGGTGGATGCCAGACTTTTTTTGGCTTATCTACAGCAGGAATCACCCTTAGCTATTGTCGGAATGCGTCTGCAGCAATGGCTCCCGCCTAGAGTCATTCAGAGCATATCAGAGGCTTGTACCCTAAAATCGGTTCATTTACGTTATGAGGGTAAGGGCCAGAAAGCCGCTGAAAAGGCTCAATGTGCCGGTAGTCAATTAGGGGGCAATGTTTCTATTGATGAACTGCAGGGTGATCTGGCGTCGATGCTCTCTGAGTTGGTCGCCCAGTATAACTATTACCACATTCACACAAGTGCAGAAGGAGCCCCTGTTGATGTGGTGAAGCAACTGAAAGGGGATGTGAAGGTGTCGAAGCATGAGCATGGTGAACACCCGTCGGGATCGACCCGTGACAGAATTCTCAGTTGTACACGTACAGTGATGTCCATGTCTGGTCCTGAGGGCATAAGTTTGTCCAAGGTGGCCAGAATGGCGGGCGTTAATCGTGGAACGCTGTACCATTATTTTCCAACCAAGAAAGCACTTGTTGAGACGACAGCTGAATGGGTTTCAGAGCAGTTATTGAGTGCTGTTTTTGCTAAAATAGATGCGGATGTAAAGCCATCTAACGGGCCTCAAAAAGCATTGGGCTTTTTGCGAGCACTAGCGGACTACTCCATGCATAATCCCTCAATGAGCCGAGCATGGATGATGCGAATGTTAACTACACCCGAACCATCGAGAGATAAATTTTGGTGTGAATATTATCGACGCAGCTCTAAATTCCATACGGAAACATTTTCAGAGAAAGTGATTGATACTGAGGTTCTGGCTGTCATACAGCTAACCGGTGCGTTATTTTGGCCTACGTGGACAATGACTAAGTTTGCCGATCAGGCCGTTCTAAAAGATCAGTCAGAAAGGTACGTTAGGGAGTACTTTCGCTTGGTGACTGAAGGCGCACTGCCGCCATCTTATGTTCATGATGCGCAGGTAGAGCTTAAGCGGATGGCTAATGTCTAAATTAGATGAGTGGGTTATCTCTTAGAATTTAGCAGAGGCCAAAAAGAAAAAATTCTTGTAACCTATCCAGTAGGTTTTGCATGAAAAGATCAACAATCAGTGATCGCTAGGCGACTGTAGTCCCGTAAAGGCGGCCCCTATAAAGGCAGTCTCATAATTGTCGTGCCTGACACCCAAAGAACCACGACATCAGGCGATATAAAACGTAAGTAAACGCGAAGAGGTAGGTACAATGGCTCAATCTGAAACCACTAAAGCGGAATGGCCCGATAGCTGGCTGACTCTAGACCACGGTATCCGCAGCGGACGCTATATTGATCCGGAATTCACCAAGATCGAGCATGAAAAGTTGTGGCTAAATACATGGCAAGCTGCTGCACGACTGGATGAAATTCCCGAACCGGGTGATCACACGGTGTATGAGATTGGCAGTCAGTCAGTGATTGTGGTTCGCACTCTGGATAACACCATAAAAACTTATCATAATTTTTGCCCTCACCGTGGTACGGCATTGGCCGATGGCTGTGGTCATTTTGAGAAAGGTCGCATTATTTGTCCGTTCCACGGTTGGCGTTGGAACTTGGAAGGTCAAATTCAATACGTGCTTGAACGTGACAATTTTAACGGCGGTAATTTACAGGACAACGATGTCCGTCTGCGCGAAGTACACAACGAAGTTTTTGCAGGCTTTGTTTTTATTCACTTCGCTAAAGAACCGCAACCTTTTGCAGAGTATATTGCCCCTGTTAAAGACTTGCTTGAAGGCTTGGTTGTTGAAGATATGCACCACTACTGGTGGAAGCGTGTCGAAGCGCCGTGCAATTGGAAAGTGGCTATTGAAGCTTTTTTGGAAGGTTATCACGTTCCAGCAACGCATCCGCAACTGGAAAAACCCGGGGCAGATTTTATTTTCGGTGATGATGTCACTGGCGATATTGCTTATGCCCATGACAATCATCTTTACGAGACTTTTGCAAAAGGTCATGGTCGATTTTATGGCGGACCTAACACTCCCATGCAGGGTAAAACTCAAATGGCAGGTGACCCGGTAGATATGATGGCTGATCGCCTCAATCTATTGGTTGAGGGTATGGATGCCATGGTCATGAAAGAAGATGTCGACTTAGTTCGTGCTTTAAAAGGCAAAGACATTCCAGAGGGTTCTTCTTTGGGAGGTGAATATGTCAAAGCGTTGTACTCTACGGCGGCAGCAGAAAACCGGCCTATGCCCAAACTTGAGAAAGACATTCTGGATATGTGGGGCGGCGAAATTTTCCTATTCCCCAACATTATGATTCTTCCGCAAGCTGGCAACTGCATGATCTACCGTGTGCGTCCTAATGGTTACGATGCCGATTCTTGCATTTTCGAAATTATGTCCACCAAGACTTACCCTGCCGCCAAGCCAGTACCGCGCGCTGAGGTTCAGGAAATGAGCGATGTGCAAGACCCCGAGCAGTTCTTACAGATTCCTCGTCAGGATTTTGCTAACGTGCCACGCATTCAGAAGGGCTTGCATACACAAGGTTGCAGACAGATATGGCTGGCAAGTTATTACGAGAAAATTATCCTTAACTTCCACCAAGAAATAGACCGCTACGTAAAAGCATAAAAATTACAATGGAGTAAGCGGCCACCGCTAGACGATGGTCGCTTACTCTGATGCTGTGTTTATCTGTTTATT
>CBFHKY010000027.1:18936-41749 GCA_965656525.1 Pseudomaricurvus sp.
GGAATAAACAGGCACACGGGCATGTTTAGCTCCTCGGCGAACGCAAACAGGCTATCGTATTTTCCATCGGCAAATGCTTTGATCTCATCCAATGTCCAAGCAGGTTGAATGCGAAAAGCGCGAGCGTGAGGTGATGAGGCGATAGTGCGCATCAGTGATTTCAAATCCGGATCCTGGCGATCAATTCGTACTAGATAAGCAAAACGTTCGGGGTGTCGCATACTGGCTATTTCAGCGGTGGGCCAAGCCGCGCGCCAAGCCCCATTGCTCAGAGTGCGGCCGGGCTGAATGTGCGTTGGGTGCGTGGTCCCGAAGCCGCCCCAGAATTCATCAATCAGTAGTGATCGTATACCCAAGGCATCCATTGCTCGTAGGGTGGTGTCGATCTCGCCTTGGCCCATATGAAACTGACTGTCGACAATGTCGAGGGTATTTGGGTTTCTTTTGAGAAAATCACTGGCGTCCATACGTGCTCCTGTTTTTGTGTGTGTAAGTTCAATCTTTTTGCAGACATTGTGATCAGCCTTGCAGATGTTGCGGGGGCTGACGCTTCAGCAGGTGAGACGATTTATTACCTCCAGCGGTAATTCACACTGATTCCGGCCTCACGAGGGGGGGTGACTTCCGTATGGTAATAACCAGAGCCTGATGGCGGGATGAGCCCTGCGTAGGTGAGGCCCAAGGCATTGTTAAGTTCGTGGGCGTAACGGTTTTGATCGAGCGTACGTTCGGTGTCAAACACGTTGCGTACAAACGCCGTGATTTCCCATTGACCTGTTTGGCTGCGCAGCCCTACATAAAGGTTGGTCGTGGTGTAGCTATCGACGCTAAACTGGCCGCCGAGGTTGTTGTTATCACCTCGGTAACTGACTAATACGCGCGTGTAGATTTCCATGCCCTTTTCTAAAGGGGCGGTATATTGCCCTTGCAAACTCCCGCTCCACAGCGGGTCGCGCGATGATGAACCACCTGCACAAAGTGATATCAAACCTTCCGTGTTGAAGCTGGGTACACCACCGCTGGTGGTATTGCAGGGTACTTGGCTATTATCTATGTTGCCGTTGGCATAGGCGAGTTGTGCAGAAAGGTCGACGCTCCCTAACGCCAAGGCAGCATCCAGCTCAAAACCAGTGACCTCAGCATCGACACTGGCGGTAAAGTCGTGACTGGATACCTGCGTTGTAGCGGTATTGAGGTAGAAGATATTGGGCACATAAGTCGTGAGATCTTCAAATTCTTGATAGAAAATGGCCGTATTCACTCGTGCCATTTGATTGGGGCTGGTCCATTTAAAGCCCATTTCATAGTTGGTGGAAGTTTCTTTGGGATGAAAGGTGAGGGTGTTGAGTTCAGGGTTAGGATGAGCTTCAAGGTTTCCTTGGATGCCGGGGCTGGCAATGGGTGGCCGATAAGCGGTACCCGTGGCCCCGTAAAGCATTAGATTCTCATTGGCCTGGTAGGTGAGCGACAGGTTGTAGATCGTAGGGGTTTCTTTAGATTTAAATTCAGCACCAGGTAGGCTTGTCGCTGCAATCGGAGCATCACAAAAACCAGGGTAAGTACTTGGCAGGAGTGCTGAGGCACAATTTGGCAAGCTGGGAGGGATGACACTTGGAGGAATGGCTATTAACCCGGCCCCTAGCTCGGTATTCAAATGGCTTTCAAACTTTGACCATATGTGGCGCACACCAAGACTCAGCTCAGTTTGCTCGTTAAGGTCCAGAGTCAGGTTGGCAAATAGAGAAGTCTCTTTCGATAAGTAAGCAATATCTGTATTAATCGGTAGTTGAAAGCGTGGGTCAAATGCATCGAGATTGGGTGCCAACGCTGGTGAGCCAAAGGCACCGCTCATCATTGGTCCGGGGGTAAGGACACGGGCACGAGTTTTGGCTTCATCAAAAAAGGCGCCAAGAGTGTAGTGATAGGGTTTATCGTTGTCAGTCAGTGAAGACAATCGTAACTCATGAGTTTGTTCGATTTTACCTGAGGTCGTTACCGAGGGAAGCGCAACGCTGGGCAGAATATTGCCAGCATCACTGTCTTCGTGGGCATAGGTGTCGGCCTCTTGGTAAGAACCGACATAGGTCACATCATGCCCCAAAACGGTTGTATCTACCTGAGCGGTAACAATTTCAAGATCGACATCGACATTAGAAATCTCATCTTGAATCGATCGCCGTTGTTGCGCCGACAGCGAAGACTGGCCGCCCCAGCCTGGCCCAGAAACCTGATTAAAGCTTTGTAGTGATTTGTCGATTCGTGTGTACGACGTTTGTAGTGTTAAATCAGGATTAGCTTCATAAAGCATAGACATTCGACTGGCACGGGTATCTTGTTCCGCGTCTTTATTGCTGTTGACGCTACTAATACCATTGGCATCGGTCACATCGTTGACCCCAGCAATACGGAGAGCCAGTTTGTCTTCAATCAGCGGGATATTAATGGCACCTTGGGCATTGCGGCTATCACCGTTGGTCACTAATCCTTGGATGTAGCCCTCCACTGCTGCGGTATTGGGCTTTTGCGTGGTGACAGTGATAGCACCAGAGGGTGCGGAAACACCTCGTGTGGTGCCCTGGGGCCCGCGCAATACTTCTACCTGGCCGATATCGAAGAGTGAATCATAAAGAAACAGCGATTGTACGGGGGCATCGTTTAGATACATGGCAACTGTAGGGGGAGCTGTACTACTGGCGTCAAAACTGATTCCGCGCATTGAGGTATCGGTTTGGGTGCCACTACCATCCTGAGAAAGCGTCAGGCCTGGGACCACTGATTCGAGATCGGTAAATTCAGTTAATTTGAGGTCATTAATCGATTCCGCATTGACGACATTGATGGAGCTGGGCACTTGCTGCAGGTTTTCTGCCTCGCGCCGTGCGGTGACTACAATTTCCTCAATCGCCGCGGGTCGTGTTACTTGTTGGGAACTTTGCAGTGCTTCTTGCTGTGCCATGGCTGGAGATAGAATTGCTCCACTAATGCTCAAGGCGAGAAGAGTTTTTTGGCTTCTCATGATGGCCACATCCTCAATTATTGTTATGTTTGGACGGTGTTGGATGGAGTCGGTGGCGTGATTGCTAGGCAACCGGCTCCGATTTTTTCATCACTTTGATTGTAGTCGTCCAGATTAATTTAAATCAAGTGATTTAAATTTTATTTTAAGTGGCTTAATTGTATTGTTGGGCGAGCTCGGTAAAATACTCAATTGCCAATGAGACCGAAATAGTAGTGATAACTTATGTCTAATAGCGACACAAAATCGCGGAACACTGCACAAGCAACGTCAGGCAGCAAGCTGAGTGCCGGGCAAGATGCCAATCTGGCTAGTGCCCGTAACCAAATTCTGGATGCAGCTGAGCGTCTATACGCTGATTATGGTTTAGGGGCTGTTTCGCTGCGCCAGATCAGTGCGGCAGCAGGGGCTCGCAACACGAATGCCGTGCAGTACCACTTTAAAAGTGCAGAGGGTCTGATCAGGGCGATTCTGGAGCGTCGAGCCTCTGACTTGGAAATGCAAAAAGCGCAACTATTGGCTGAATATGGGGCTAAAGGGCCGTTAGCTTGTGAGCAACTGCTGGCGGTATTTTATTTGCCCATTTTAACAGCGGAAAATGGCAAGGTGACCGACTTTGCACGCTTCTTTCTTGTATTGATGGCAGCCCCTGGAGGATGGAAACCCATCATTGATGTCTTTCTGGATTTGCCTGTTACGCAAAAAGTATTGGAGATGATGACGGAGGCGAATCATCCCGTACCAATTCCTATCACTAGGCAGCGAGTACTGTACAGTGGCGTGGCGATGTTTACTTATATCGTTAACGCCACTCAAATAAACTCATCTTCGGATTTCTACGCGGCGGTTCTGGAGGATGCTCTACGTATGGGGTCGGCCGCATTAACAGCTCCTGTGGGAGAGGAGGGGAGCACGTTGGCAGAATCGTTCGAGCAATACTTTATAGAGCAGGGGGTTATGGCTTCTGTCCCTCAAGCTCGTTCCGGTAACTAAAGCGTTACTGCTTATGTCGGCGGGCGCGCCACATAGCGGGGTCACAATTTAGTGATCTATAAAACCGTTATGTGGCGCTCCAGTGTTTTACTTACAAGGGTTTACAGTCTTTTATGCCAAACTTTCGACTCTGGGTTTGTGGCCATCGCGAAGGTGGTTAATGTTTTCGCCTGTTAGTGAATGCCCCTCAATAGCGTAGGCTTTCCCAAAGTCTCTGACAAAACGTCCTCCCACAGGCGTTAGCTTGAACAGATTAAAATCTGTCAGTTGTCGAAGGCTGTGAATTCTCTCGCCTTGCTTTTGGTACAGGCAGTCGATGGCTTGATCGTATTGCTCACCGTCTTCTATGTTGATCAATTGAGCGTTAACTTGATAGTTGACTCGAACGCGGGCAAAGATTGTTTGTGCTTGATCTTCATCTTCAACAATCAGTATTCCGGCTTTTCCATTATTTTTCAGATTGATGCCATGCAACGCGATGTCACTGAGTAATACGTAAAAGCAATCGTCGCCGATGGCATATGGTGCATAAGATGAATAAGGGTGATTATTCGCATCCAATGTGGATAAATGCAGCGTGCGGCGACTTTTTAAAAAATTGAGCAGGTCATCCGCAATACGTGTTTCTAAAGATTTATTTTTCATGCCTTCACTCCGTGAGGTATTGGCGTTGATACATTAAAAATTTTTGTTTTTGTAACGGGTGTAATTCCCCTTTACCGTCTCTGCCGAGAAATATTTTGAATATGCAGTTTTTATCTTTATCTTGAAAAACAAAGGCGTAACTTTCTTTGCCTCGGTGCAACTTACTTTGTAAGTTAATAGATGTTATTTTTTCAAGATTGATGTGCCCCTCAAAACCCGATTCCCCTTTCAAGTTATAAAACCCATGAGCCAATTCCCCTTTGGGGAAGACGCCTTTAAACTCGAAGACAGACCCCCCGTGCAGAATGATCGTTGTGGTGTTCTCCCATTCGCTGATTTCTTCCAGCAATAACTGTGCTTGAGAACCAGGAATAGCATCGGTTTTAGGCTCATGGTTTTGATTCATTTTCTATCTCGTGTTTTGAGTGATTTAAAAGCGGTATTGCGCGGCAATTCGAGCGGACCTGCCAACCTCATAAACAGAAGACCAAGCTTGTCGATAATTTTTGTCGAAGGCATTAGCCACGATTAAATCCACTTTGATTCCTTCTAATGACTGACTGGATGGCTCCCAGGTGGCATAGAAGTCGATTGTTGTGAAGCCATTGTAGGGGCCTTCAGTGTCATCACTGGGGACACGGTTTTGGTCACTGGCGATAATGGCCTTCATACCTACTTTGGTATCAATATCCCAAAACCCATAATCTGCACTCATAACCCATTTGTCAGTAGGAATGGTTGAAAGGTTTTCATGAGTGTCGTCGTTCTTACCTCGGGTTTGCCCGTAAGATAAAGAAGCGCCAAAGGCTCCTTGCTGGTAGATGGCCGCTACTTCAAACCCAGTAAGGCTGGCTTTAGCCACATTTTCTGAGGTCGAGGTGCCGGCACAGCCAACACCCATGCCAGGGATGAAGCAATAGCCAGGCATGGTGCTAGGTACAGCGACACTTAGTTGGATGAAGTCTTCAACTTGATTATCAAAAATACTGGCGACAATATTAAGTGTGTCATCGGCTAAAAGATTGTTAAATTTCAAGTCAGCTTTGACTTCAATATTGCTGGATTTTTCAGCCTTTAGATCAGGGTTTGGCACAAAGATGTTTGAAGGGCCACCCGGAAAGTAAGCAAAGTGGGTTCCATCCATAAATAATTCATAAACATCAGGAGCGCGAAAGGCTTGGTCATAACGAAGCGATAACGTTGCCCAGTCGCTGGCTTTCCAATGTGCAGCCAACGAGGGAGATAACGCGGTTTCATCCGTGTCGGCAAATCCTTTGGCTTGGGACTCAAACGTATCGTACCGAAGTCCAGCTTCAACGGTAACGGTTTCGCTTAACGCGTAATCCCCATAAACAAACGCACCCAATGTTGTAGTTTTTGCATCGTCTGGCGGAGTAGGGCGACCATTACCAGCATCTGGCCGTTCTGTGGTGAGCGTGTCTTCATAACCGTCGACACCAGTTAATACATGGAGCTTTTTGAACGATGCTTGGTTGGTGATTGAAAATCCTAGTGTTTCAATATCGCTAACATCCTCACCTTGGTTCAAGTTTATTTCTTGTATGCGGGTGCTATTTTTATAAACGTTGGAATCAACATTGATGGCGTTATTGTTGGGGTTATAGTGATAGTTAAGGCTGATATGTTCATCCGTGGATTCACGATCAATTAAGTTATCAGGATCATTCAGTAGCTCATCTGAACTACCGACCGTAGGTGGGTGGCCATCACTGTTGGATTTACGATAATTTATCCCGATGCGGCTACTGGAATTCAGCTGCCAATTTGTTTTTGCGAGTAGAGTTTTGTTTTTCGTCTCAGTGCCAAACAACTTGTTGCCATTACCCTGTTCCATGGCATCACTGTTTAAATAGTTGCCTGCGAGTAACCAATTAAACTGTTCATTTTTGCCCGCGACGGCAGCTGTACTGCTCCATTGATCGCCATTATTGCTGAATCCAGCTTTTAGGAGTCCGCCCAAGCTCTGGCCTTCTTTGATCAAATCTTCGGCTGAAATAGTACGCTGCGAGACGACGCCACCTACAGCCCCAGACCCCCAGAGCGAACTAACAGGCCCCTTGACAACATCAATACGAGAAACGATTGATGGATCAAGAAAGTAAGAGGGGCGATGACTGAAGTTTGTATTGACTCGGGTGCCATCGATAACTTGTAGAATTTTATTACCTTCTAACCCTCGTATATTGACGGATTGATTGCCGGCAATAGGGCCGCCAGCAATGGTGACATTGGGTTCAAATTTTAACGCCTCTGCAACCGACCCTGGTTGCATTTCATCCAGTTGTTGTCTCTTGACGGTATCGATACTGCGGGTTTGCTTTTGAGCAGTCTGCTCTACTCGGGAGGCGGATACGGTGACTTTATCAAATACCGTCAGAGTATTTTGCTTGCTCTCGGCAATAGCATTAGCCATTGGTAATAGGCTGCAGCAGCCTCCAACAAAAAGTGTTGGTAATAAAAATCGCATCATTCGCTCCTAGATTTTCCGTAGGTATATGAGCTTTTCTAAGCTCTGTGTGACTCAACAGGGCGAAACTCTATATATTAAAAGTAATAAAGTAAATACAAATCATTATCATTGTGTTTTGTTTGGGTGGTTGGTAGGATGCACGTTATTCATCCACCCAACTAAAAAGAGCACTGCTTTCATGAGTTTGATCAGGGCTGGAGGGTTTGTTTTTGCCTTCGCTGTTCATGGCTTGCTATTACTTTTTCCGCCAGATGTGCACGAACCTCAACGTTTTAGCCGTGGCGGAAATAGTGATCAGGCAGTTGCTTTGTCTATTGGCTACGAACCTCAAAGAGCAGCCGTAGCGGATGCAAAAGACGTGACTGAAAAAAAGGCATCGAAGCCTCAAGTTTTGACAAAGCCAAAAGTTTCGACAAGGCCACTTCGGCCAAATACAGACAATAAGGCGAAGGTAAATGCCATTGCGGCTCAAGAGCTTGATCGTAAGGCGCAGACGGTAAGTAACAAAAGCCATTTGATGAAAAACAGCAAAGAAGAGACGTTTTCAGTCGCGCAAACGGTAAGAAAAACGGCCTTAACAGATGATAACGACACAGTAAGATCATCTGTTAAGGCTGCTAACAATAGACCTAATGATCATGGTGTTCATAAAGCGATCATTACTGAACCCTTATTTTCTCGATCGCCGGTGCCACCACATTACCCACAGATTGCTCGTAAAAGGGGGCAGCAGGGTACCGTATGGGTGGATGTTTTTTTGGATAAGCGAGGTCGCCAGTTGCGCACGGATATTTTTCAAAGCTCGGGGGTTTCACCTCTAGATCGAGCGGCTTTAGATGCGGTGAAGCAATGGCAGTTTATTGCACATCGAATCAATGACATCGCGGTTGCTTCGCACATTCGTATTCCTGTTGAGTTTTCTTTGGATTAATTTTCATGCCTTTCTATCAGTATTTACACATTCATTTAGGTTACTTGACTTGGCCATTACTTGTTTGTTCGTTGTTGGCGTTAGGGTTATTGCTAGAAAAAATAGTCACGCTGACTCTTGAGAGTTTACGCAAGCCCATTGCTGATGACAGTGCGCAAATCAATCACAGAGTTCTACAGCCAAGCTTTGTGGTTCAGGGGTTAAGTGTACTTTGCTTACATCGTCACGAACCGAAGTTAATGCGCGAAGAGATTGCTGCTATTTGGCTAAGGTCAAGACGTGTGAAGCTCTCTAGCGGAATAAAAGTGCTGCAGGTTATTGCTTTGCTCACTCCACTTTTAGGGTTGCTAGGGACTGTACTCGGTTTAATCAATGTATTTGATAGTTTGGCTGATCATCATGGCCCCATTGAGCCTGCTTTATTGGCCGATGGCTTAGGCATGGCGATGTATACTACGGCCGCAGGTTTGGCCGTAGCTCTACCGGCCTTGGCTGGGGCACATGGCTTTCAAATTTGGATTGATAACCTTGTTCACAAAGCAGAACACGGTATGAATTACATGAATCTAAAAATAGACGGCGTAGATCTAGGAAAAGAATATGATCGATAGTCAGCCAGCGACAGAAGGTGTTTTAGGGACACCGGAAATCACCCCACTTATTGACATCGTTTTTATTGTGATTGTTTTTCTGTTGGTCACCGCCAATACGCCATTATTGAGCATGCCTGTTAGTGTACCCAGTGCAGATCAAGACGTTATTTTAAGCGGTGAAAAAACCAAAAAGTTGGTGGTTACCATATCGCCCACAAAGCCTTATTGGCACATCGATAAAGAGTCTTACCAAAGCTGGCTGGATTTTAAAGGTGCGTTGTTAAAAGAAATAAGATCCAGTGAGAAATCCATCACCATAGCTGCCGATAAAGCAGCGCCTACTGAACCGTTGCTAAAGTTACTGTCGTTGCTCAATCAACAAAGCATCACGAATGCAACAATAATCATGAATACACCAAGCGAGATGTTATGAGGTTACCCGTAAATTTAATTGTTAGAACGTGGCTGAAATTTCGGTTTGTGGGTCAGATCGCTATGATCTTTTTTTGGTCTGCCCAAACGGTAAATGCTTCTGACGCTCAGCGCATTATCAGTACTGATGCTGGCAGTACTGACGTTTTGATGGCTCTGAAGCTTGATGATTCACTGGTGGGGGTAGATGTGACAAGCCAGGTTCCAGCATCGATAAACGTAGCGCGTCTTGGGTACCATCGAACCCTCTCGGCGGAAGGGGTGTTGAGTCTTAACCCTAGTTTGGTTATTGGTAGTGAACATATGGGGCCGCCAGAAACGCTCGCATCGATCAAAAAAGCTGGTGTTGTTTTGGTTCAATTGCCAGTGGCGAAAGACGATCAGTCACTCAAAAAAAATATCCTAACCATCGGTGAGTTAGTTGATAAAAAGGCTCAAGCAAAAGATCTCTTATCCCGTTTAGAGGGTTCAGCCGATAAGATTAGTCAGAATAAAATATCTGCCGACACTAAGGTGGCTTTTTTGTTACAAATGGACGGAAGAGGTTTGCGAATGGCGGGAAAAGGGACAACCGGACATGACGTTATTGCTTTATTAGGTGGGGAAAACTTAGGTACGCACAATGGCTATCAATCAATAACGGCGGAGGCTTTGCTGGCGCTGGCCCCAGATGTCATTATCGTAGCAGGGCGCGACTCAGAAACATCAGCGGTTAATCTTTTATTGAGAAGTCACCCTTTAGTTGAGCACACACCAGCAGGGCAACAACAAAATATTATTGCTATGGACGGAAGCAGTATTGTCGCCGGTATCAGTTTAGCGGCGATTGACGCGTTGGCTGAAATAGCCATCCAATTGCGTTAGGTATGACTATTGTGCAGCGAATATCATTTTTTACACTGTTGCCTTTTTGTGTTGTTTTGGTCGTTATGGCAGTGGCTTTATCGCTTACCAGTGGGGCACTATCTCTACCCCCGACTGAAAGTTTTTTTGTCTTGTGGGATCGCTTATGGGGTTCGCAGCTCAGCAGTTTGGCCTACTACCAGCAATTAGTGATAGTGGATTTACGGCTGCCCAGAACACTGCTGGCCTTAGTAGTAGGCGCTATTTTGGCTCAATGCGGCGCTGTGATGCAGGGGTTGTTTAGAAACCCGTTGGCTGATCCCGGCATTATTGGAGCATCTTCAGGGGCGGCACTAGGCGCCGCGATTGCCATTATCGTACTTCCTGCATCGTTACAGCTCTATTCAACACCTATCGCCGCATTTTTCGGGGCACTCTTAACAACATTGTTAGTGTTCAAATTAGCACAAAGCGACAACGGAACGTCGGTTGTTATGTTGCTATTGGCGGGTGTTGCAGTGGCCGCATTCAGTGGTGCACTGATGGGATTTCTCAATGTTATTGCCGATGATCAGTCGCTACGTGACATTACTCTATGGCAAATGGGCTCCGTTGCTCACGTGAATACAACCAGTTTGATCTTGTGCTTTTTTGTCATGTTGATCAGTGCGTGGTATTTCCAGCGTCAATCGCAAGCCTTAAACGCTATGTTGTTGGGTGAAGCGGAAGCTAGAAATTTAGGGATTGACGTAGAAGGGTTAAAAATACGATTAATTGTCGTTGCAACCATTGGTATCGGAGTAACAGTTTCGATTGCCGGTATTATTGGGTTTATTGGCTTGGTTATCCCACATTTGGTGAGAATGTTGGCGGGTCCTGATCATCGCACATTGCTACCGTTGGCCGCTGTGATGGGAGCAATGCTATTGCTCTTTGCTGATATAGGGGCGCGTTTGTTAATGATGCCAGCGGAGTTGCCAGTGGGTTTGTTGACCGCGGTTTTTGGAGCACCTTTTTTTACGGTGCTATTGATCAGACAACGAAAAAGTTTTATTTAACATGCTTGAGCTGACAGATTTACAGGTGAGTATAGATCATAAAAACTTGCTTAATATTGAGAGCTTCACGGTATTAGAAAGTGAGGTTTTTACAATATTAGGGAAAAACGGTGCGGGTAAGTCGACATTATTCAAGGCCATCAGTGGGGAAATCAAGTCAACTGGATTTCGGGTGCTGCACCAACAAGATATTAAAAATTGGTCTAGAAAAAACCTGGCTCGACATTTGGCAGTATTGCCGCAAAGTAGTCAGCTTAACTTTCCTTTTTCAGTACGAGAAGTGGTGGCACTGGGTCTGATTCCATTATCCATTAATTATACTGGCGGACAGAAGCTGGTAAGTGACAAACTTGAGTTAACCGATACCGCACGATTTGCGAATAGACCTTATTTAAGTCTTTCTGGTGGTGAGCGCCAGCGAGTTCATTTGGCTAGAGTTTTGGTGCAGCTATCGCAGGCAGAAAACCCACCTTTGTTGCTACTGGATGAACCCACGTCTGCACAAGATTTAGCCCAGCAGCATCAGTTATTAAACGTCGTGAGTCATTTAAGTAGGAATCATCAATATTCTGTGCTGATGATCCTTCACGATATCAATTTAGCATCACGTTATAGTGATAGAGTCGGTATTATTGAAGATGGAAGAATGTCGACGGTGGGGTCGCCAACAGCAACACTCAGCTCTGATTTAATAGAGGAAAAGTGGGGGTATCGGCCACAAAAGCTCACCATCAATTCAGGAGAAGTGGCCTTTCTGTAGCTGGCGCAAGGGGTTAAGATTAGCCAGCCATAACAACAACGACCAGTATAATAAATAAAAGGCGAATCAATGACCAAACCTGATGCTGTGCAAACGCTTATAGACAAACAAGCCATTACTGAACTGCTTTATCGCTACTGTCGATCTGTCGACCGTCTTGATCCAGAATTGGGGCGTTCTATATGGAACCCTAACAGCGAAGCAGATTATGGCGACTTTTATCAGGGAGCCGGCCCCGATGTGATCGACTTGATTTGTCGTCAACACCAGCATTTAGACTCACACACTCATCAGATGTCCAATATTCTGATCGAAGTTACGGGCGAGCGCGCAGCCAGCGAATCCTATATTACGGCAACCTTACGTCTTCAAAAAGCAGATGCATTGCAACAAATAACGGTGTGGAGCCGTTATGTGGATCAATGGTCTCGGCATGATGGTCGCTGGGGGCTAGATAAGCGTATAGCCATTCGTGATTTTGATGAAATTCGGCCGATCACAGTCATGAACCGTTCAGAAATGGGGCGTCGTGATAAACAGGATCCGTCTTACACGGTATTGAGTGTGTAGCGGAGTGTTTTTATTGACAAGTTAGGCGTTAGCCACTGTTTCGCAACCCGATCTTGGGCGCCAGCGCTTAGTACTTCAGCGGCATCCGAGCTGTCTTCGAGGCAATCTAAAACAACCACTGGGCAAGGCCGTATATCTTCACCAGCTTGCGCAATATTCGCTAGGGCTTTGTCGGTTGGGCAGTCGTGCAGGGAGCTATCTAAAAGTAAACAGCCGGGCAGTTGTTGGCGTAATTGAACTAGGCCGTCCTCAAGCGTAGGTGCATCTTGCACCTCAACGTTTTCTAGGAGTGCGACACTCAAAAGCCCACGCATGTGCGCTCGATCATCATCGCTTGAGTCAATAATAAGAACGAGAGCGGGGCGGAACGCTATTGCATGCGGCGCGTCTAATTAGGCTGACTCGTGATGAATGTCGTGTTTTACAAGGCTAAAGGCCCAAAAGTACACGGTGGCACTTACCTAATTAAATCAAGTGGCTGTCACTAAGAGGGAGCTCGGCAATGTACTAGAGCAATATCTAAGTATTCCAGTTAAAAGGATAGTTACCCTCAAATTGCGAGTACCCAAGCTACGCCTATCACAAGGCAAATAATCAATGTGGCGGATTTTTTATGTTTTTTGAAAATGGACTCTGCTTTATTGCCTGCGAAAAAAACTAACAGTGCAAGGCCGTAATACCGAAGGGCGCGTGAAAGAATCGAAGCTAGTATAAAAAGTAAGAACGAGTATTGTGTAGCGCCAGCCGCTAACATAGCAATTTGAAACGGAATGGGCACGACTCCGACGCTAAAAACAAAAAAGAAACCTTTGTTTTGCATTTGTTGTTGCACATTTTCAAACTGCTGCTGTGTAGAAAATGTTTCTATAATTGTAGAACCTACAGAGTCCATCAAAAAATAACCAGCGGCATAACCGGCGCTAGCGCCAACCATGCAGCCTAAAAGTGCTACGGTGGCAATCCAGAAGAGCTGCTTTCGACGAGCCTGCATTAGCGGGATCAAGATGGTTTCCAGTGGTATAGGAACAATGATAGATTCTAGAAAAGACGCAACGCCGACACCCGCCAACATATTTTTAGAGTAAATAAATTTTTCAGTCGTTTTAATAATTTTTGAGCAAATTGACACTATGCGTCCTAAATTAATGTTGCCTGAGCTGTGTGCTTGGCATGTGTTCGGATTGTGGCAGTTCCAATGAGTAGCAGGATTTATACCAGATGCCACATTGTCCAAGTTTATCAGTTAACCAGTGAAGGTGTAGTCGCTAATCCGCTCTAGGTTCACGATGACTCGGTTGTGCTATTTTTGTGGTTCGCGCATGATGGTTGCTCTGAACGCCAAGCTGATTTGAGCCGTCGCTTATGAAGCTTGTTTTTATCGGATTGTTTGACTTTTCAAGCGATTAAGAAACTCGTACTGTGACCAAAAAAGAGCTAACTGTGAACTTTGAACATACGACATTGGCTAAAACGTTAGGCGAATACCTACTTGAAAGAGCTTTACGAATTGGCACGGCAGAGTCTTGTACGGGGGGATTGGTGGCCGCTGCTATTACGGATGTCGCAGGCAGCTCGCAATGGTTTGATGAAGGCCTTGTGACCTATGCGAACCAGAGTAAAACTCGGTTACTGGGAGTGTCCGAAGCCGTTTTAGAGCAACAGGGCGCTGTCAGCCAGGCCGTGGTTGAGCAAATGGTCAAAGGAGTGTTAGCAAATGGGGCTGATATAGCCATTGCTACCAGCGGCATTGCTGGGCCAGGGGGCGGTACCGATGGAAAGCCAGTGGGTACTGTTTGGTTTGCCTGGGGAGACGCTTTGACGATTCAGAGTGCCGTACAACACTTTTCGGGGGGGCGACAATCTATTCGCCAACAAGCCACTTTTTATGCGTTAGAATGCGTGGTCGAATCGCTCAAGCGTAGCCGTCGGTAAGACCCTAAAATACTGTATAAAAAAATAGTACTGTTTGGTTGTACAGTGAAAATATATGTGCTTCAATGTACATAACTTCAGCGTAGGCTCCTTTATCGGCAGCCAATACTTAACACCTGTCCACATGAGGTGAATCATGGATCCAAATAAAGAAAAAGCTCTGCAAGCTGCGTTAGGTCAAATCGAGCGTCAGTTCGGTAAAGGGACTGTTATGCGCATGGGCGATAAAGAGCGGGAACCCATCCCTTCAATCTCTACCGGTTCTTTGGGTCTTGATGTGGCGTTAGGCATTGGCGGGTTGCCAAAAGGGCGCATTGTTGAAATTTACGGCCCTGAATCCTCTGGTAAAACAACGTTGACACTACAGGTCATTGCCGAGGCCCAAAAAAAGGGGGCTACCTGTGCTTTCATTGATGCAGAGCATGCTCTAGATCCCATTTACGCTGAAAAGTTGGGTGTAAATGTTGATGATTTAATTGTGTCGCAGCCAGATAATGGCGAACAAGCACTTGAAGTGGCCGACATGTTAGTTCGCTCTGGTGCGGTTGATGTATTGGTGGTGGATTCTGTAGCAGCTTTGACGCCAAAAGCTGAAATCGAAGGTGATATGGGTGACCACCATGTAGGTTTACAGGCGCGTTTGATGTCTCAAGCGTTGCGTAAAATTACAGGTAACATTAAAAATGCAAATTGCTTGGCGATTTTCATCAACCAAATCCGGATGAAAATTGGTGTGATGTTCGGCAATCCAGAAACCACTACCGGCGGGAATGCTCTGAAGTTTTATGCTTCTGTGCGCTTGGATATTCGTCGGATTGGGGCCGTGAAAGATGGCGATGAAGTCGTCGGCTCAGAAACGCGTGTTAAAGTGGTGAAAAACAAAGTGGCGCCGCCTTTCACGCAGACAGAATTCCAGATTCTTTATGGCCAAGGCATCAACCGTTATGGTGAGCTGATTGACTACGGTGTCAAGTTGGGCTTAGTCGAAAAAGCAGGTGCTTGGTACAGCTATCAAGGCGATAAAATCGGCCAAGGTAAAAATAACGTAGCGAAATACCTGAAAGAGCACCCAGAGATTTCAGAGGTCATAGAAAAACAAATTCGCGATGAGTTGTTGCCCAAGCCTATAGCGAAAGAAGATAAGGCGTTAACCAAAGAAAAAGCCGAAGAGGCATAATCTATAACCCCTTTTTAAGCTGCGGCTAACGTCATTTGTTGCCTTGTTGTCGTATTTAAAGGCCTCCACTCGGAGGCCTTACCCCCCCTTTATTTACTGCAGAGAAAGATAAGTGTCTTTAGAAGCAGATCATTTCCGTAAAATTCGTTGGGTTGCAATGGAGTTTTTGGCTCGGCGAGAGCACTCTGTGCAAGAGCTAGAAACAAAACTGTTACGCAAGTTTCCCGATGACAACAACATTATCGTAGCGGCACTGCAAGACCTTGTAGAGCAAAACTTACTCAGTGATCGTCGTTTTGCTGAAGCATACTGCCACATGCGTTTTCGAAAAGGTTTTGGGCCGCTTAGAGTGCAGCAAGAGCTTCAGATGAAGGGGGTTTCTTGCGAGGTGTACCTAGACGTCTTTGAATCGATTTCGCTTGACTGGTTTGAGCGTTGTGTAGAAGTGTTACGGAAAAAATACCATCATGCCCCCTGTTCCTTAGCTCAGGAATCGCAATACAGTCGTTTTCTTCAGTATCGAGGTTTCAGTTTTGATCAGATACAGTATGCTTTGGATACGATTAAATCTGTTGTCGAATGACAAGGTTTGCTAAATAAACCCAAAAAGTTAGGGGTGACTGTGAATAAAAATAATGGGTGCGTGAGAGGCCTTTTAAAACTGTTCGGTATGGTTTGGTTGTTAGGATGCTATGGGGTAACAGTTAGTGCTTCTGAATCGAACCACAATGCACTCAATATCATAGGCGATTGGAAGCAGGGCTCTGTTTTAAGGGGGCGCGTGGCCACGGGTCATTCGCTCTACTTCCTAGACAGAAAAGTCCCTCTCAGTCAGCAAGGGGATTTTGTTATTGGGCTAGGGCGCGACTTCCCTGCGCAAGCTACGTTAACGCTGGTCGATCAAAACGGTGCATCTGAAACGATAACCCATACGGTCACTCAGCGAGAATATCGCATTCAGCGTATCAATGGTGTACCCAGTCAAACCGTCAATCCCGACCCAAAACACCTTGCTAGAATTCGAGATGAGGTCTCACAAACCAAAAAAGCCCGTGCGGATGTGTCTGATCGCCTAGACTTCCTCGAAACTTTTCAGTGGCCACTAACTGGCCCCATCACAGGTGTTTATGGAAGCCAGCGTTACTACAATGGCGCGCCACGGAGACCGCATTTTGGCGTAGATGTAGCCGCTCCTACAGGTACAGTAGTTGTAGCACCTGCAAGCGGTAAGGTTACGCTGGCACACCCTGATATGTTTTTTTCCGGCGGGACATTAATTGTGGACCACGGACAAGGTTTGTCATCATCATTTATTCATTTAAGTAAGATTTTGGTGAAGGTTGGTGAAGAGGTGGCGCAAGGGCAGGCTATTGCTGAAGTTGGCGCCACCGGTCGCGTTACGGGCCCACATTTAGACTGGCGCATGAACTGGTTTGATCAGAGAGTTGATCCAGTAACATTAGTGCGGCCAATGGAAGAGGTCTTGGCTGAAGGCGGTTAAAGTCTGTATGGAGGTAGACTTAAGCTGTGCCGCGCGAGACAGAACCCTTATCTGTGGTTACACTAAGCATCTCGGAAAAAGGTGTGAATTTTATGATAGATAAAAAACTGCTTAGCCTGTTGGTGTGCCCAGTGACTAAAGCGCCGGTCGAATACATTCGAGAGTCGCAAGAATTAGTCTGTTGGTCCAGCGGCTTGGTTTATCCAATACGCGATGGTATACCGGTAATGCTGGAGGGGGAGGCCCGCCAGTTGAGCTTGGAAGAAAAAGAAAAGCACGACGCGTCACGCAAAGCTGCTCAGCAAAAATCCATTTAAACGGAATAGATCACGATGTCAGAAGCTACCCTCTTTACTAAGATCATCAACGGGGACATTCCTGCGGAAATGATTTACGCAGATGACGACTGTGTTTGTATCAAGGATATTGCTCCACAGGCTCCTGTGCATCTTTTGGTCATTCCTCGTAAACCAATCCCGCGGCTTGTTGATGCCTCACCAGAGGATCAAGCGTTACTGGGTGCCTTGTTACTCAGAGCTGGCGAAATAGCCAAGGAGCAGGGTGTTGGTGATGCTTTTCGCCTTGTGGTTAACAATGGTGA
The DNA here is from genome assembly GCA_965656525.1 of Pseudomaricurvus sp. Taxonomy (GTDB): domain Bacteria; phylum Pseudomonadota; class Gammaproteobacteria; order Pseudomonadales; family Cellvibrionaceae; genus Pseudomaricurvus. Next base: position 36,480 of record CBFHKY010000027.1, read on the forward strand.
GCAAGCAGGGCAGACCGTTTTTCACTTGCATATTCACATTTTGGGGGGGAAATCCTACTCGGAAGGTGGGTTAGGCTTTTAAGCCTCACTTTCTCTGAGCAAACATTTTTCTATACAGCCTATACAGTGATGATTTTAGTGTATTAGGCGCCCTCACAGTAATTCACGGGTTTTAACCCGGTTTCTTGATGGTTTACGCCATTTCAACAGCCCTTGAGGCTCTTCTGTTTGCATTGAATAAGTTTGATATTTGAGCGTGTCGGGCCAAAAAGTACGGTACAGCTCTCGGTGTTTGCTCCTGCATCTTATATACTTACCCACTTTTTTGAATCGGGGTTGGCCGTGTTGGCCTTATTTCACTTCGTCAGATCGGATTGAGTCTTTATGAAAAGTGCAGAAATTCGCAATGCCTACTTGCAATTTTTTCAAAGCAAAGGTCACAGCATTGTTGCTAGCAGCTCCTTAATACCAGGTAATGACCCTACGTTATTGTTTACCAATGCTGGAATGGTGCAGTTTAAAGATGTCTTTTTGGGTGAAGATGCGCGTGATTATACACGTGCTACCACCTCGCAGCGTTGTGTTCGCGCTGGTGGTAAGCACAATGACCTTGAGAATGTCGGTTATACCGCTCGCCATCATACTTTTTTCGAAATGCTCGGTAATTTCAGTTTTGGCGATTATTTTAAGCGCGACGCTATTCAATACGCGTGGGAGTTTCTGACGTCTCCAGATTGGTTAAGCATATCGGCTGATAAGCTCACAGTGACAGTCTATGAAGATGATAGTGAAGCTTATGACATCTGGAAAAATGAAATGGGTGTTCCTGCCGAGCGCATCATTCGCATCGGCGATAAAGGCGGGCGTTATCAATCCGATAACTTTTGGGCCATGGGCGATACAGGGCCATGCGGTCCTTGCACCGAGATTTTCTACGACCACGGAGCTGATATTTGGGGTGGCCCTCCGGGTAGTCCAGAAGAGGACGGCGATCGCTTTATCGAGATTTGGAATGTGGTCTTCATGCAATACAACCGCGGCTCTGATGGCTCAATGGCTCCGCTACCCAAGCCTTCCGTTGATACGGGTATGGGGCTGGAGCGTATAGCAGCCGTTATGCAAGGAGTACACTCCAATTATGAAATTGATTTGTTTCAAGCATTATTAGCAGATGCCGCCGCCAAGACCGGCGTCACAGATATGGCGAATAAGTCATTGCGTGTTATTGCTGATCATATTCGCTCCTGTTCATTTTTGGTGGTTGATGGTGTGGTGCCATCTAACGAAGGGCGAGGTTTTGTGCTGCGCCGAATCATTCGTCGCGCTATTCGTCACGGCCATAAGTTGGGTCAAAAACAAGCGTTTTTCCATAAATTGGTTGCTGAATTGGCAGCCCAAATGGGGGACGCCTACCCCGAACTGAACCAGCAAAAAGCTATGATTGAAAAGGTTTTGTTGGCAGAAGAGCAGCAGTTTGAGAAGACTTTAGATAAAGGGATGGCCATGCTAGAGGATGCTTTGAAAGCACTAGTAGGCAAAGAAATTCCCGGCGAACTGGCGTTCACGCTGCACGATACTTACGGATTTCCGCTGGACTTAACCGCTGATATTGCCCGTGAGCGAGATCTTACCGTTGACGAGGCTGGTTATGAGGTCGCTATGGAAGAGCAGCGTGCTCGTGCTCGTGCGGCCGGTAGCTTCAAAGTTGATTACAGCGCCAGTTTTCACTTGGATGGTGAGACAGCATTTAGCGGCTACACTGAATTGCAAAGTGAATGCGGCATTTTGGCTTTATTGAAAGATGGCTCTGAAGTTGACCAGCTTGTAGAAGGTGATGAGGGCAGTGTGGTCTTGTCGAGCACACCGTTTTACGCCGAATCTGGTGGTCAAGCCGGTGACAGCGGTTACTTAACTACAGATGCTGGTCGTTTCGAAGTTTCCGATTGTCAGAAGCAAAGCGGCCACCATTTGCATGTGGGGAAAATCCTCCAAGGAACGTTGCAAAAAGGCGATAAGGTAGTGGCCATAGTGGACGCCCAGGTTCGCCAAGCTACTGCCCTTAACCATTCTGCAACTCACCTTTTACATGCCGCACTGCGCCAAGTTTTGGGTGACCATGTTAGTCAAAAAGGTTCATTGGTAGATTCTGAACGTTTGCGGTTCGACTTTTCTCATTTTGAAGCGCTCACTCAAGAACAGTTGAAAGCGATTGAAGATCTCGTTAATCAAGAGATTTTGGCGAACACGGCAGTTGAAACCTCTTTATGCTCGATGGAAGAAGCCAAAACGAAAGGCGCGATGGCGCTTTTCGGTGAAAAGTACGGTGATGAAGTTCGAGTGCTTTCAATGGGTACTGGCTTTTCAGTAGAACTGTGCGGTGGTACTCATGCTTCTCGCACCGGCGATATTGGCCAAATTCGTATTACTTCAGAGTCGGGCGTCGCTGCAGGAGTACGTCGAATTGAGGCAGTAACAGGCTTGCAAGCATTACATCTTTTTGATGAAGCTCAGGCTGCACTCACAGAGGTCTCTCAGTTGCTCAAGGCTCGCCCAGAGACACTCAAAGAAAAGGCTTCGCAATTGGTGGCTCATAACCGTCAACTTGAAAAAGAATTGGATCAGCTAAAGGCAAAATTGGCATCAGCCGCCAGTGGCGATCTGATCAGCAAAGCTGTCGACATTTCCGGTGTGAAAGTGTTGGCGGCACAGCTGGACGGAGCCGATATGAAATCGCTGGACAATGCCGCGGGTAACCTTCTAGACCAACTGGGGTCCGCCGTAGTGTTATTGGCTAGCCCAGATGGCGCCAAAATAAACCTAATCGCTACTGTGTCTAAAGACGTACAAAGCAAAGTTAAAGCCGGTGACTTGATTAAGTTTTTTGCCCCCCAAGTGGGGGGGAAAGGTGGCGGTAAACCTGATAAGGCCAAAGGTGCTGGTACTGATTTAGGAGCCTTAGCAGCGGCATTGGCTTCTGTTAACGACTGGGTCAAAAACCATTTGGCTGATTAATTCACGAAGGGTGTGATACGGCCTTACTGATATGGTTAACATTCGTTGAAATATAGTGTTTAATTGCGCCCCTTTTACAGCCTAAGCCATCAGGGCTAGGGGCCCTTAACAGGTCGCGTTTGCAAATGAGCTTATTTGTACAGAAATATGGTGGAACCTCGGTAGGTAGTATCGAGCGAATCGAGGCTGTTGCGGCTAAAGTCGCGGCTTTTCGTGAGCAAGGCCACGATATTGTGGTGGCGGTATCAGCCATGAGTGGCGAGACAAATCGTCTGATTAGTCTCGCTCAGTCAATACAAGATAATCCAGATCCTCGGGAAATGGATGTTCTAGTGTCGACAGGTGAACAGGTCACGATTGCACTGCTGTGTATGGCACTGAAGAAGCGTGGCTTTGAGGCGCGATCTTACACGGGCAGTCAAGTGCGAATCCTAACTGACAGCGCTCATATGAAGGCACGAATTCAGCAAATCGATGTCGAAGGCATGCGTGGGGATTTAGCCGCAGGCCGTGTCGTAGTCGTGGCTGGATTTCAAGGCGTTGATGAGCTTGGTAATATTACCACGCTTGGACGAGGTGGTTCCGACACGACAGGTGTAGCCTTGGCAGCGGCGTTAGAGGCCGATGAGTGTCAGATTTATACGGATGTGGACGGTGTTTACACGACCGATCCGCGCGTCTGTGAAGGTGCAAGAAGGCTTGACCGAATTACTTTCGAAGAAATGCTGGAAATGGCCAGCCAAGGCTCGAAAGTACTTCAAATACGTGCTGTTGAATTTGCCGGTAAGTACAATGTACCGCTGCGTGTTTTACACAGTTTTCAGGATGGCCCCGGCACCCTGATTACCCTCGATGAGGATCATTCCGACATGGAACAACCTGTAGTTTCTGGAATCGCATTTAATCGTGATGAAGCCAAAATCACTGTTGCAGGTGTGCCCGATACTCCTGGAGTAGCGGCAAGAATACTGGCACCGATTGGTGCAGCGAACATTGAAATTGATGTTATTGTGCAAAACGTCGCAGCTGACGGTACTACTGACATTACGTTTACGGTTCACCGCAATGATGTTGAGAAGGCCAAGCAGGTTTTAGAGGCTGTGGGCAAAGAAGTGGGGGCTCGCGAAGTTACATCAGACAGTAAAATTGCGAAAGTCTCTATCGTGGGTGTTGGCATGCGTTCTCACGCCGGTGTCGCCTCTAAAATGTTTACTGCGCTGGCAGAAGACAATATCAATATTCAGATGATTACCACGTCTGAAATAAAAATCGCTGTCATTATTGATGAACGTTATCTTGAACTGGCAGTTCGTTGTTTACACAAGGCATTTGGTTTAGATGCTCCTGAACAATAGGGGCTTCAATCAAAGCGGTTGAATCGATAGGCACTGCGTCTTTGTTGTGTTTATCGCTAAGTTTACAGGCAGTCTTCATTAAATAACGGCTGCTCTGTAAGTAAGGGTTCATGCAAATAGAAGCTTGGTGGACTACGGTTTAATTTTCATTTTTAGGGAAGCTGAGCAATACTTAACCCAACGGTGTGTGTAAGCGATCACGTTAACCGGTAAAGGATAGGGTAAGAGGCCGGAACATAACTGAGTGGTGCAAAGTATTACGCCATAGTACTTACAGGAAGATTTAAGGAGAGAACAATGTTAATTTTGACTCGTCGTATAGGCGAAACTTTGATGGTTGGTGATGAAGTTACAGTTACAGTTTTAGGTGTTAAAGGCAACCAAGTTCGTATTGGTGTTAATGCGCCCAAAGAAATTGCTGTACACCGTGAAGAAATCTACCAGCGTATTCAAAAAGAAAAAGGCGATAATGAGCCTGACGGTAATCGATAAAACCAAGTTGCAGCAATGGTGGTCTTTTTTTGATCAGTAGGGTTTTATTGAGCGTCATCTAAATAATCAAAGGGGAGGCATCGGTGGGAAACTGTATTTTTTACACCGAATCATCAAATTATTTCCTGCCAAGTCTTTGATTTTTTAAAGGATATGGTATGATGCCGCACCGTCGCTAAGGGATACCCCAGTGACAAATGGAGAAGTGGCCGAGTGGCTGAAGGCGTGCCCCTGCTAAGGGTATATATGGGAAACTGTATCGAGGGTTCGAATCCCTCCTTCTCCGCCATTACACAGTTCTGAGACATTCCAGAACGCACACGAAAGGCTGTAGACCTCAGGGTTTACGGCCTTTTTTGTGTCTGTAACATTCGCAGACGTGTTGCAATATTCACGATAATTTTAGGAGCA
>CBFHKY010000028.1:0-34072 GCA_965656525.1 Pseudomaricurvus sp.
GACATGGAGTTTGCCGCAATCAAGTGCCCAATGACTGAGCGAGCAATTTTTTGTGGTTTCACAAAGAATGTTTTCTGGTCAGGTAAAATAAAAGCTTTATTAATAACTGCTGTAGACAGTTCTTTCATTTCTTTGTGTAGCTTAACGAGCTCGGGGTCATAATTTAAACCAAGGCGATCGTTATTACATTTGTGACACGTAGAGCCAAATGCCAAGCCGCCCTGAGATATCACTGAATGCCGATTATCGGTCGAACCTACATTGCTCAAAGATCTCAAAACTACATTACTTACATTTCCACAGCCGGCAGGTGGAACGTGCTCTCTTGTTAGCTTTCCATAATCTCGGCAAATGGAACAAAAACCCTTTTTAGGGCCTTTTGTAAGGACTCGCTGAGCTAACTGATCCACATAATTACCCATGCCTTCTCCCAAGTTCATCAAGGCCATGCACGCGCTTGCGGCGTGCATGGCCTTGTATGTGTGCAATTTAAAGAAGCCGAACAAACACACGTTGTGGAGCGCAAGCAGAACTGTTAATTCGTGATGGCACCAAGTTAAAAGTTGTGGATATTGGAGTCATGCACCGACTTGTTATGTGTTAACGCCATTATTTACAATTTCGGTATCTGGCAAATTGTTCAAAACCTCATCATAGGTTTTATACTTTTCTAGAGCTTCCACTACTATTGGAAGTGGTGAATGCCAAATTTCTAAAAAATCAGACTCATTCGAATCAACTATAGGAAAAGCAAGCTTTTCATAAGGAGGGGTAAATTGAGCATTAACTCCCTCTTTGTTTCCTCTTGCATCTATTCTATACCAGCCAAAGCTTTTCAAATACACCGCATTTAAACCATGTAAACAATAAGGTGCACCATTTTCATAAATACTTAGACGCTGATAGCATAAACCGGCAGGTATACCATTTGCTCTAAGCAGTGATGCTAAAAGATGACTTTTTGCATAGCAATAACCTGTACTATGTTTCAAAACATCAGAAGCGACACAAGTAACAGGGTTTAATTTGTAATCTGAACTATGTTTTATGTTGTCCCGAACCCACACAAAACAAGCTTTGGCTATTTCAGTGTCTATCTCTTTATTGCTAGCAATGCTTTTCGCTAGTCCCTCTATCTCAGGAGTTTTCCAATTAATATATTTTGATGATTCAAGATATATTTCCATTTACCCCACCAAAACTATATCTAAACAAATAACATCGTATTTAGTGGCAATAAAACGCTCCGCTTTGGGGCGGCGCGTGTTTTTCAGCGGCAATAACAGCGGCTTGTTAGATTTACTTACTCCATTGCTTAATTGCACGAGAAATTTGCTCATTGTCTGATAATAACAAATGTGTTTGGCACCATTTCAAGAAATTTATTACAACCTCTTTTTGGCTGGGATTACAAAGATGCTTAAAATTTAAATGCTTAATATCGCCATCCTTGCAACGCCCATACTCAGCCAATGCCGCTAAAGTGTGATCGCTAACCAAGCCATTTTCATCCGTACCATTCCTTGTAACCCAATACATATATGAGGGTACATATTTGGTAAGATCGACTTCTTCCTTAAGCCACATTAAGTCTTCATTGGACCGAATGAACTCCTCACTGATGGAGGGATCCTCTCCTCTAAAAAATGCGGTACGGATTTCTTGCTCAATATTCATCTGTAAATCTAACAGCTGGCTAACAACACGCCCTTCACGCTCAAGCCAAACCCAATGCTTGCTGGCGCTTTTTGAATTTAGCCCTGGCGCGCTGCTTACGCCGTTTAAACCACAGCGTTACGCCGGTAATGGCCAAGATCAACGGGGCTGCGCCAAGCACACACCAGATGATTTTGGAAAAGAGCCCCGCAAATGTACCGTAGTGAAGGCGGCTGTAGGTATCGATAATAAACGCCCCTGTGCCCGCTTCACGAATGTCGTAGGTGGCGGTCTTGGCGCCGGTTTGATCATCGAATGACACCGTACTGGAGTACTGGCTCGAAAGAATATTGCCGGTGGGCACTTCTCCCCATGCGGTAATACCCACACCGGGTTCCCACGGCAACGACAAATACCTTGCAGTGAATCCATCGATAGAGGATTCGGATTCTGCGACCAGTTTATCCAGTGACACGCTGTCGCTGTATAAACGTTCTTGCATCAGGTGGTGTTCATGCCCATCGGCGTGTTCTTCCAGTTCGTGCAGGTAGCTGGATATGTTCCACCAAGCACCGGTAAACGCCAGAATCACCAGTACCGGAGCACTGACAATGCCCACCATTTTGTGCAGATCGGAAAAGTACACCACCATGCGGCTGTTCCAACGCAAGGTAAAAAAGTTTTTCCAGAATTTGCGGTGCAGAATAAACCCAGAAAGCCCAAGCAGCAGTAACGCAATGGCAAAGATACTGGCAATGAGCAAACCAACATCGTGCAACAAAAACGTGTAATGCAGTTCCAGCAGCCAATCCGTTAAATAGTGATCATGCGGAACCGGTTCAGCCAGTAACTCTGTGGTGTATGGGTTTTGCAATAGATAAGACCACGCATCAGTGCCCTTTTCCATCACATACACCACATCGGCGCGCGCGCGGTCTTTGAACAGCACCCAGCCGACAATTTCGTAGTTCGGGTGTTGCTGGTTGATCACCACTTTCAGATCATCCAAAGGGGCGCGTTCAGCTGCCGGTGAAACACGCACTTTATCGTGCATCAGCAAGGCATCGATTTCGTGTTTGAACACCAAAATACTGCCGGTAATGCACACCACCAGCAGAGGAATAAAAGCGAAGAGCGCAACCCAGCTGTGGATTTTAAACAGGGATTTATTCACGGCTTAACCTCAAAAACCAATAAGGGGGCAGCCGCCCCCAGACACAAACTATGCTTCTTAAACCTGCAAAGTAAAGCCGAGTTTAAGGCGACTTAAGCTCGGCTTTGTGCAGCAACGTCCGATTAAAAGCTGTACTTGGCAGACACATTAACGCTGCGCGGTGCGGCGTAATACGCTTGTTCATATTTTACGGAACTGAAGTATTTTTCATCCGTGATGTTATCGACATTCAAACCCAACGTGAGATCATTGGTGATTGCGTAATTGGCATAAGCCCCCACAACCACATAGCTGTCTTGAGTGACACGACCGTAGGTGGAATCAAAGTAGGTTTCATCCTGCCAACGCGTCGACAGCCCCATGTCTAGACCAGCTACCGCTGCAGGATTCCAGCTCACCAACATTTTCAGCGTTTTGCGTGGGATAAACGTACGGGCTTCGTCGCCACGCTCATCTTCCATTTTAGTCAGCTGAGTAAAGCCGGCTTGAACGGTCAGTTCATCGGTCAGGTGACCCGCCACTTCCACTTCAAACCCTTCGGATTCAACATTAATGCCACGGTAGATCGAGTAGTCAAAGTCATCGGTGTAATCGGTGTCGTCGATACCATCCCCGTCACCGTACTCTTTAAACTCTTGCAGGTTGGATTGTTCTGTGTGAAAAAGCGCCACGCTTACCAAGGTATTGTTGGTAAAGGATCGCTTGAAACCGAACTCGTAGCTTTTGCCTTCGGCAGACCCCAAAGATTCTAGGTTTTCACCCAGTACGTATTGCGGCTGGTAAATGTCGCTGTAGCTGCCGTAGGCGTTTAACCCATCCATCACCTCCCAAGTGAAGCCAACATAAGGGCTAGTACCATCTTCTGTAGAATCGGTAGACACATCGTAGCTGACGCCTTCGTTGTTGTAGTCAACGCGGTTGACCCCCAAAATCAGGTTAAAGTCGTCTGTCAGTGACAACAGCAAAGAGCCGTAAATGCGATTCAGGCTTACATCCTCGTTGGCTGATTCGTAGGGGGCATCCCATTGGGGGCGACTGATTTCTTGACCGCTCCAACCAGGAAAGGCTGGCATTGGTACGTTCAGACCGGTTAATGCGGTCTGGGCGTGTGATGTCGAATCGCGATCCGCCGAACTGATACCCAATTGCAGCTGGTGCTCTTGGCCCCAGGCACCGAAGGTGCCGTTCAGGCTTACATCCAACACCAGATCGTCGTTTTGCACATCGTATTTGCCCGGGTAGCTCAAGATACCCAAACCGGTGTTGGGGTCAAACCCGGTATTGCTGTAAACGTAAAAGATTTCGGAGGCTTCTTCGTAGTCCGTCTGCATGGCAGACGCTTTTACACTCCAGTCATCATTAATTTGCCAGCCCAACTCGACAAAAATCTCATCTCTTTGGGTATCCCAGTACGTCCAGTCCATCGCAATGCTGGTCGACACATCGTAATCGGCCTGAGTACCGTCGTTATAAATAACGGGCACCGCACCCCACAAAACGCCATCGCTATTGTTGTCTTGGTGTGTGTAACTGACCGCCAGAGTGACACTATCGCTCAACTGACCGTCCAGCATAACGTAAGCAATTTGACGATCATTGCTGTAATGATCCAGCCAGCTGTCTTTATCCTGACCGACCACTACGGCTCGGGCGGCCCAACTGCCGGATTCGGTCAGCGGGGTGGAAACATCAAGCACAGCACGACGGTTATCCCATTTTCCGGCCGTCAGTTTCACCGAACCATTGAATTCATTGGTGGGTCGTTTACGCACATAGTTAATGGTGCCCGAGGGGTTACCCAAGCCAGTAATCAGGCCATTAGAGCCACGCAGTACTTCCACTTTTTCATAAATCGCGGTATCCAGATCACCCACCAGCAGGTTACCGAATGGCATACCAATTCCATCAACGTGCATGCTGGTAATGTCGAACCCGCGAGCGTTGTAGTAGGTGCGATCGGTCTCGGTGGAGTCCACATTCACACCGGTGGTCATTTTCAACAGGCTATTGATATCCCCTAGACCAAAGTCATCAATGGTCGCAGCATCTATGATGGTCAGCGATTGCGGGGTTTCATAGGCACTCAAATCCAGCCCGGTCGCGCCACGACTTTTGCGATCTTCACGGATGGCCGTAATGGTCATTTCTTCCATATAGGTGGCCGAGTTATTGTTGGCCCAAACAACGGGGGTCGCCAATACAGATGACGCGAGGATGGCATTGGATATCGCCAAAGACAGTGGTTGCTTAAAGCTTGATGGCTTTTTAAACGTTAATGACTTTTTCAAGGACAGTGGCTTTTTCATGGTCTCCCCAGTGTGTAACGACTTTATTGGGGCGCGATGTTAGCAAGATAACCAAAAAATGATAAGCTAAATGTTAATTGTTATCATTTATTTACAGAATAGTGTTCTACTTCTACTTCTACTTCTGCTTGCCGCCGCTCGATCAGTCACAACTTTGCCGATACACTGGCTTAGCCGTTTCCTTAAAGCCACAGGCCACCCCCGCTATGCTCAAAACCTTTGCTGTATCCAATTATCGAAGTTTGAAAAGCGTGACTGCGCCATTGGCCAGCCTGAATGTGGTCACCGGCCCAAACGGTTGTGGAAAGTCGAACTTGTACAAATCTTTGCGCTTATTGGCAGAAACCACCCAAGGAAACCTGGTTTCTTCCATCGCTCAGGAGGGCGGCCTGGGCTACACCTTCTGGGCGGGCCCAGACAGCTTTACCAAAGGCATGAAAAACGGCACAGCGCCGATTCAAGGAACCGCCAAAAAACAACACAAGCGTTTGCAGTTGGGGTTTAGTGGCGAGGAATTCAGCTACGCGATTTCTTTGGGCGTTCCTGCACCGCAGGGGGCTGCGGGCTATAACGATCCTTCGATGTTTCAGCTCGATCCAGAAATCAAACGTGAATGCATTTGGGTGGGGGATGCGTACCGCCCCAGTAGCTGCCTGATTGATCGTGTGGGGCCGATCGTGAAAGTTCGCGACGGGCGTCAGTGGAAAGTCTATGATGCACATTTGAACACCCACGACAGTATTCTTAGTGAAATCAGTGACCCTGTGGCTGTGCCGGAGGTTCATGCGGTCAGGCAAACCATTCGCAACTGGCGTTTTTACGATTCTTTTCGTACCGACCCACAATCCATCATCCGTACACCGCAGATCGGTACTCGTACACCAGTACTGGATCACGAAGGTCACACTTTGGTTGCCGCGCTTCGCACGATTCACGAAATTGGTGATCGCGATGCGTTGTACACCGCCATTGAAGATGCTTTCCCTGGGGCCAGTATCAATTTTGATGCCGATTCGGGGAATCGTTTTTTGCTGCAATTTTTGCAAGAAGGGTTGTTGCGGCCGCTGAATCAATCCGAGCTGTCTGATGGCACACTGCGCTACCTGTTGCTGGTCGCGGCCTTACTGACCCCAAGGCCCCCTTCCCTGATGGTTCTCAATGAACCGGAAACAAGCCTGCACCCAGACTTACTGCCAGCACTGGGGCGTTTAATTAGTCGGGTCGCGCAGGAAACGCAAGTGTGGGTTGTCTCTCACGCCCCTCGCCTGATTGCGGCCCTAGAATCCTGTTACGATTGTAATTCCATCGGGCTTAACAAAATGTTGGGCGAAACAGTGGTCGTCGATCAGGGGTTATTGGACACCCCGCTTTGGCAATGGGCGGATTAATCAATCACCAAAGGCGCAATGCAGGGTTTGGTGATAACTTGTTGATGGTCAGTACAATTTCGCCGACATCAAAACCGAACTTGGATAAGCCAGATTCATTGATCAGAACGTTCGGGCTAACCAAGTACATTCGATCGTCCACATTCACATCGATGGTGCCCCCTCTGAAAGGCAGACGCAAAGTGTATTGCAGAAACAGCGCATTACCTTCGGCTTGCAAGTGTGCTTTACCAATCACATCGGAAGCCGTGCCGATGTAATGGTTGTGATGATCACCCTCTTTTTGCAGCGTCCAAATGCGCTTTTGTTTTTCACCATCATCGAACACAAAGGTTTCGTCTAAGATGCCTACGCCGTTGTCCCAGCTCGCTTTAATATCCGCCGTAAAATAGCGAATAACCTTGCCACCACGGTTTTTAACAATCCCGTGTGCGACCAGATCCCCTTCAAAATAATCTTGAATATTAAATTCTGGCGTTACGCCTTGATAATCCTCTACCTCTACACCAGAGCACGCAACCAGCAGAGCAATTAACGGCAGTAAAATCAGTTTGTTCATCCAATAACACCATTCTTTGATTTGTGTGAACACAGAGTCAGCAACATGACCCCTTTTAAAAAGCACTGCAACAAGACAGCCACGAAAATTCAACAGCGTTCACAGCATCAACCTAGAGTCGGTTTTTGAAGCTTAAGTGTTAACTTACGAGGCAGCCTTCGTTTTGGATTGCATTTTTTTCACCTGTGAAACACCAAAAATATCGGCGTAAATACGCGGCTACCAACAGCAACGGAAGCTCTGTTGTGAACTTGGATGTGCACTTGGAATTGCCACTGGACTTAACAAAAAATGGCTTTTACCCTGTGTGTAACGATTTGTGTGGAGTACTGGGACTTCCAATTGATTGAATCAAGGCACTATTTTTACGTGCTAACACTAACTTTGCTACGTTTGACGAGCTGAGTTCATCAAGCTTCGCTGTTTGAGCCAGCGCGCTCTTCAGCATCAACCTCTGCTTTTTTGGTCTTAGCTAGACCTAGAGTGCTCTATTCGGCTGAGAATACTTTATCGGATCTAGAGTACTTTTCTGTTGGTTGCTTTGTTTTTTTATTTTGTTACTTTCTTTTTGGGGACACTGGCCATGAAATACTTTTCAGCCAAATTGCTTTTTTCAACCCATAAGCGAACCCTTGCGCTTATGGGTTTATTGATTGCCATAAGCGCTTTGAACGGCTGCCAACCATCTAAAAACGAAGCTCAGAAATCCACTCGAAGTTTCGACGATATTAAAGCATCGGGTGTATTACAGGTGATCACACGCAACGCGCCCACCACGTATTACTTAGATCGCGCAGCCGAACGGGCTGGGCCGGAATATGATATGGCGCTTGCCTTCGCCTCACACCACAACCTGAAGCTTGAAATTATCGAAAAAACATCAATAGGTGATGTGATTCAAGCAGTTGAAAACGGTGAGGGCGATTTAGCCGCCGCTGGACTCACGAAAACCGAAACTCGTACGGATTTATTTCGCTTTGGCCCCGATTATCAAGATGTGACTCAACAAGTGGTGTGCCGACGCGACAATGTACAACCTGAATCTGTTGACGAGCTCATAGGCCTGAATATTCGTGTGGCGGCCAACACCAGTTACAGTGAGCGTTTAAACGCAATAAAACAAGATCACCCAGAACTGAGCTGGGAAGAAAGTGTAGATTCATCGACAGAAGAACTGCTTTACCAAGTTTGGAAACGAAACATTGATTGCACCGTTGCCGATTCCAATATTGTTGACCTTAATCGACGTTACTTCCCCGAGCTTATTGCACCGTTTAACTTGGCACGAAGCGAATCACTGGTTTGGATGATGTCGCATGAACGCCAAGATCTGCAAGATGAAATCAACACTTGGTTTAATGACTACAAAAGCAGTGGACGACTGGCCGCACTGCAAGAAGAATATTATGGCTTTTTTGAAGTGTTTGATTACGTCGACACCCGTAAACTGATCCAGCGTGTTTATCAGCGGTTGCCGAAATACACAGATTACTTTAAACAAGCGAGCGAGCAGTACAAGATTCCTTACGAGCTTCTTGTGGCGCAAGCCTATCAAGAGTCTCATTGGCGAGCCAATGCAAAGAGCCCAACGGGCGTGCGTGGCATTATGATGCTCACACTCAATACAGCTAAATCCATGGGCGTGACAAACAGGCTAGACCCTAAACAGAGTATTTTTGGCGGGGCTAAATATTTAGCCCAGTTGCGCAAAGAACGCTTTGTAGAAGAGGTACAAGAACCAGACAGAACTTGGCTAGCGCTTGCCGCCTACAACATCGGACGCGCGCACTTACACGATGCGCAAAGCCTAGCCAGACAATTAGATTTAAGCCCGTACCATTGGCGCGACATTAAGCAAGTGCTGCCTCTTATGACAGAAAAACGCTATTACAAGGATTTAAAATACGGCTATGCGCGCGGTACGGAACCCGTTCGCTATGTACAGCGTATTCGTGAATATGAGCACATTATTCAAAATGAATTAGAGAAATAGCGAACCCGACCAAGCAAGTCAGCTATTCGTCATTTAAACGCGGTAAGCTCATCAAAGAAATACGAGGAGTGTCTTATTGATTCAACCGTAAAGACATGCCCTTAAAGTGCTTAACGCGATTGGCGCCGAGCAAACCTATCCCCCACAACTTGGGGGGGTGAATGAAGGAATTAAACCGGTTCAGGAGGATATGTGCCAATAGCTAGGTATTATTTTTTAGGGGCTTGCGCCTGTGCGTTAATAGCGATTTTACCTGTTGGGTGGCCTGTGCGGTTATTAGCCCTGTGGAGCGGCAGCAATTTGCTGGCGGTGGCGGTGGCTTACCGGCTGAATTACCCAGAGTTATTTCGCAAGCGCGAAAACGGTTCCCTCTCTATTTGGGTACGTTGGCTATTTTGGCCTGTGATTGCTGGGGTAAGGTTGTACAACTACAGCCAACGTCGACAGCGCAGCTTTGTGCTCATGGATCAAATTCTTTCGGATCTCTACGTTGCGGGTCGATCGTTGCCTAGTGATATCGACGAGATCACCCAAAAAAATATTACGGCCGTTTTGGACGTTACCGCTGAGTTTGCCACGCTGGATTGGAGCGCGGCGGCAAGCCCAGTGGATTATTTAAATGTGCCCGTACTGGATCACTCGGTACCGACCATTGCTCAATTGAATCGGGCACTCACATGGATACATCGACAGCGACAAAACGACAACACCGTTTTGGTTCATTGCGCGCTTGGACGCGGCCGCTCGGTGATGGTGGTCGCAGCCTATCTATTGTGCTTGCGCCCCGAAGCCAGTGTGGACGACATCCTCGAAAGCATACGCAAAACTCGATCGGTGGCGCGTTTGAATAAAAAGCAGCTGCGTGTTCTAAAGCAATATCAGCAAGAAGGTTTAATAGGTTTAAATAAGCAGGCTTGGATAATTGCTAATCCAGTCGCAGGAGGTGGCAAATGGGAAAGCGCCAAAGAGCCTCTACTAAACGCCCTGAAGCCTTACTTTGATATTCGAGTACAGCTGACAAGCCCAGAGATCAGCGCTGGCGACCTCGCCGCCGATGCCGCGGGAAAGCGTGTACATACGATCGTGGTTTGCGGCGGCGACGGGACGCTCAGTGAAGCCGCAGGCGCTATCGTTAACTCTGACATACACATGGGCATTATTCCATTGGGAACCACTAATGCTCTGGCTCACTCCCTTTGGGGGATTCAATCCAAGCTCTCGCCTATAGACACCGGTTGCCAGCTGATCGTAGAGGGGCACATCAAAGCCATCGACACCGCCAGCTGTAACGACAAGCCTATGCTCTTACTTTCTGCGTTGGGGTTTGAGCAACGCATGATTGAATCCGCCGACCGAGAAGAGAAAAACATGAGTGGTCAGCTGGCCTATTTAAAAGGCTTGTACGATGCGGTGTGCCACAATGAAGCGCTTCAGTTAACGCTCTATTTAGACGATCAGGAGCCCATAGCCGTATCCAGCCCCAGCTTGGTGATTGCCAACGCCTCACCGTTAACCAGTATTCTTGCGCAGGGCAACGGTGAACCCGATCTGTCTGATGGTCTGCTGGATATTACTTGGCTGGAAGCGTCTAATGAAAGCCTAGAACAATGGCTTAAAATGCTGCAACTTGGATTGTCATCCATCAATCCGGCCCATCAAGCCGAGGGCATTCATCACCGCCAAGTCCGTAAAATAAAGGTGGAGTGCGATACGGATCACTACGCTCTCGACGGTGAATTGCACAAAGACCTCCCGATTACGGTCGAGCTGATCCCACAATCTCTGAAAGTGTATGCGCCTAAGCCAGCTTGAAGGCTCTCTAAACCCGCTTGAAGGCTTTCTAAACCCGCTTGAAGGCTCCCTAAACCCGCTCGAAGGCTCCCTAAACCCGCTTGAAGGCTCCCTGAACAAGAAGCTCACCTGAAGCCTTATGCACAAAAAGCTTGTCTATTGAACCGGCCCCAAAAAATCGGCTGGCCCTAGGTGTTGACAACACTACTGCTCTAGCCATAACGCGGCTACTGACAACACCAACATACAGGCAAACATGATATTGATTATGCGGCCAATGAGCGGCTTTCTGAGAAACCGTGAAAACGCAGCACCAAAAGCCAGCCAAATAACACTGAAGATGATAATAAATAAAGCCAATGCCAACAGTTTGATGCCGGTGTCAATCATCAAACTGTCAACCACGACAGTGTGACTCGAATAAACGGCACCAATCGCCGCAAAAGCTTTTGGATTTGCAATGGCAAGGCTGAACCCAGGTAAAAACGATGGGGCATATTCCGAGGAGGCAATAGCTTGACCTACTGGTGCAGTTGCAATCTTCAGCGCAAGGTAGAGCATATAAACCCCAGCCCCGCTCGATAGGATAATCAGTAATGTTGGCTGGGTAAGAACAAGACTTGTCACACCTGTAGCAATCACGAGCAAGACAGCAATAGTTCCCACAATGATGCCAGACATATAAGACAGACCAACTCGGAAACCAAAAGCGGATCCAACACCTGCAAGGCTCAGGGTTGCAGGGCCTGGACTTCCCATCAGGGGGATAGCGGCCAACCACAAGAACATCAGATTATTGAACATAAGCCCAATCCATTTGAGGCGCAGGACGCTCCTTAATCAATAGATGAATGACGGAAGAAAACACACTCAAGGCGATGGCGAGATACCAAACCTGATTGTAACTGCCATAACGATCAAACATCACCCCGCCAAACCAAACGCCAAAAAAGCCGCCAAGTTGATGGCTCAAAAAGACAAAACCAAACAACGTTCCCATTGCACGAGAGCCAAACATGGTAAGAACTAAACCACTGGTTAGTGGAACTGTTGAAAGCCATAACCCACCCATGACCAAGGCAAAAATCATCACCGAGACCTGTGTCACTGGCAGAGAGATGAATATGACAATAACCACGGCCCTAAGCGCGTATATCGCCGCAAGCACATAAGGTTTTGCAAAAAGATTCCCTAAGTGTGAAGCCAGCAATGTACCGAAGATGTTCGCAAAGCCGGCCAAAGCCAACGCTTGAAGGCCTAATGCACGCAGCTGCTCAGGCGAAATGGATGACACACAAAAATGTTGTACATAGTTTGGCAGGTGAGCCGTAATAAACGCGAGATGAAAGCCGCAAACGAAAAAACCAACATTGAGCAACCAATAGCTCTGATAACCAAAAGCCAATCGAATCGATTGAGTGATCGGAACACAGTCAGCCTCATCGAGCGTCAGCGGCTCAGGCCCTTTTAGAAACGGAATGCATAACGCCATAGACACAAGTACGCCACTCATTACCATTAGCGTAGAGCGCCAGTTGAGCCATTCTATTAACCAAGACGCAAGCAATGGAAACACCACCTGCCCAACAGACCCCATTGCCGTGGCAATACCAAGATAGTAGCTGCGTTTTTCTTCTGGCGCAGCTCGCCCAACAACCGCCAAAACAATACCAAACCCAGTTCCCGACACTCCCAAACCAACCAATATCCCAGCACCAAGGTGCAAGGCAAATGCATTCGTGCTCAGAGCGCAAACGACCAAGCCAAGAACGTAACAAAAGAAACCCAGCCATAACGCTCGCCGGTCACCGAATTTATCAGCGATAAGACCAAAACCGGGCTGTGCCAAGCCCCAAACCAAATTTTGAATCGCAATGGAGAGCGAGAATATTTCGATTTTACCGTCGAACAATTCCTGAGACAGCGGCTCGACGATACCACCAAAAATAGCCCTCACCCCAAAGGCCATTACCAAGATCATACCGCCGGCAAAAATTATCGGCAGCATCCTTGAGCTGGGGGCTTCTTTGAGAGCGATTCTCTCGATCATCATAACCATCTCGTGATGTCATCTTAAACATGTACAAAGGTAGGCTGACAGATATCTCTGTATACGCTGTACTTGAATTGACGACGATGCTAGCACCGAGATATAGTTTTTTATATCGAATATATTTGAACTGACACTTTCGGAATTATGAAGTGAATATTACTTTTGATATCGATGCACTGCGTGCCATTGTCATCGGAGCTGAACTGGGCAGTTTCGCACGTGCGGCTGTTCAACTGGGGCGATCTCAGTCAGCGGTGAGCATGCAACTTAAAAAGCTTGAACAGCAGGCCGGAACCCAACTGTTTGTCCGAAAAGGTAGAAATTTGTTTCCCACCGAGGCTGGAGAGTTACTGATCAACTACGCTCGTCGCATCATCGCCCTTAATGATGAAGCCGCGCTCGCACTAGGCTCGGCTGCGACCTCTTCAACCATTCGACTCGGTCTACCGCAAGATTTTTTTGACGACGTGATGCCCGCCACATTGACACAATATTCGTACAAACACTCCGGCATTCACGTCGAGGTTCAGGCCGGCCCCAATCACATTCTGGCTGAGGAGGTCAGGGCTGGTCGACTAGACGCGGCCATCGCGTTCTTCCCGGAAAATGCCTCTGCCGCTGATGGCGACCTAATCAGTGAATTACCGATGCAGTGGTTGGCACACAAAGACTTTATATTCAGCCCAGAAAACGCCCCTGTACCCTTAGTATTATTCAACTACCCTTGCCTCTTCCGGCAATCGGCACTCTCGGCCCTAGAAAACGCAAACAAACGCTGGCAGGGAAAGGTGACTACGCCGAGCCTGCCTGGCATCTGGGCCTCGCTTCGTGCCCACTATGGCATTGCCGTCAGAATTCAACATAGCACCCCCGAAGACATTACATGTGTCACTGACACATTTGATCTACCCGCACTTCCAAACACGAAGCTTATGTTGCTTCGCTCTTCAAATGCTTCGCCTGCTGTAGAAGATTTATACGATATTTTGAAGCGTGAAACCGCCAAGCTGATCGCTCCAGTTGCGTGACGCCAAACTGCAGAGGCGATTGATCGCTCTGCCCTTGGCTGTGAGCTGATCCCGCCATCACTGAAGGTGTATGCGCCTATATCGCGGTAATCATCGTTAATTATGATTCTGTAAATGATGGTTCCGTAAAACGCAAAAAGCCCTGAATTGATTCAGGGCTTTTTGCGAGTTTCTTATTAGCAAACAAGTCGCTATTTATTTCAGTAGCTCTGGTGATGAATCAAGCTACGGCCTCTTTCTTAGCCTTAGGCACACTGTTTTCCGGTTTCAACATGGAAATCAGAATCACCGCGATAATGACCATGACGATAAACCCACCAAATGCAGGCACATAACTATCATATTTATCGTGAACGGAACCGATGACTCTTAAAAAGACAATAGCTAAGGGGTTGGTTAAGACCATCATCACCCCCATCACGGTTCCGAAACTTCTTGCGCCAAATAACCACGATATTAAAGTCGTCCAGACCGGAAAAGCACCGCCTACAGCAACCCCCAACAAAGAGACGGCACACAGCAAGGTTATGAACGAAGGGTCAATCATATAAATCGATAAAATACCGATATTCGATGCCGCCACATAAAAGAACAGCCACCTAAGATCCACTTTATCGGCCAGGTACCCCACAATTATCTTCCCGCCGATGGCAGAAAAAGTTTTCACCGACGCCAGCAATGCCGCGGTGCCAATATCAAAACCTAAATCCAGAAAATGAGGAACCTGAGAAGCCAACAGCGCCTGATCACTGGCCTGCAGCAAACCGATGCCAATGGAGAGCAACCAGAAATTACGATTGCGAAATAACTGTCCGAAGGTCCATAAGCGCCCATACTGCTGCTCTTCTTTATCGGCCGCGTCATCAGCATCTTCTGCCGAAGAACGAGCCGTGTCGGTGCTATCCGCAAACTCGGCATCATAACCTTGCTCATTGCCACTTGGGCGGTTACGAATAACGAAAACAGCCACCAGTAGAAAAGTCACCATCGCGAAGCAACCCACCTGTAACAACGCCGTGCGCCAACCGAATGACTCGATTAAAACAGCGGTAATTGGCTGCGAAATAATGCCACCCACGGAAGTGCTCAACGCCAGAGTGCCCAATGCGCGACCGCGTCGGTTTTTAAACCAGCCAACCACTACGGTGTTAGCACCCAACACTCCACAAGAAGCATAGCCAAAGGTCAGCGGCACTGTGAGCACAAACAACATTATCCATAACGAATGGGTCTGGGATGCCACGATCAAAGCCCCGCCAAACGAAACCCCACCAATCATCATGATGTGTCGGGCAGAGAATCGATCCATCAACCGCCCGACCAAAGGCGCCATAAAAGTAGACCCTAATTGCAGTGCAATCATCCCATTATTGGCATTGGCACGGGAAAGGCCGAACTCTTCACTCACTGGAACCACAAACAAACCGAAGATATACATCGTAAAGCCCAAAGCCATAGCTGAGCAAACGAACGACCCGGAAAGAACCCCCCACCCCGGGTATATAGACCTCATACGATCAAGCACATTATTCATAAAATTCCTTTAAGCTGAAAACAACCAGAGCACGGGCACCAGAGACCATTGCCAAGCAACCCATCAAGGCTCTTATTTTTATATTTTATGGCAGCGAACATACTAACGACTCAACCTGAAAGCTACCTGAAACACTAAGTACAAAAAACTTACCGATTGTACCCACTCTAGAAATAAAAAACCCCTTTCTGTTACGCTAACCGAATAACAGGGTTTTGGGGTAACGACTCACTTGATCGCTGTGCGTTTTTGGATGTTACTCGCAACACTCATCATGATCGGCCACACAGCACCGGGTAGCCGTCACACTCGGCTCGCAAGCCATAACCAAAGCACCACAAACTATGAGCCAATCCACAGATAAAAATCGCCCCCGCCCAAACATGGCCTATTCCGATCTGGGCATTAAAATTGGATTTGTGCCCGCCATGTGGCATCTCTCTAGAGTCAGCCATTTGGTTGAAAAAGAATTGGAACGTGTGGGCGAAAGTTTTGACCTCAGTAGTGCCGACATTAATTTGCTCGGAGCCATCTGGAACGCCCAAACAGAAACATTAAGAGCCACTGATTTGGCGGATATGCTGCGCGTTTCCAATGCTGTACTGTCGCCACGCATCACCAAACTGGAGCGCAAGGGTTTAGTGACCAAGCAACCCAGCGAATCGGATCGGCGAGCCGCTGAAATTGGCTTAACCGCCAGTGGCGTTCAAACCATAGAATCGGCGTTTAAGGCCATTAGTGCTGAAACAAAATTTGTGGAATACTTCGATGAGCTAACCGAACAGGATCAAGCAAGTCTGGTACGAATACTGAACAAACTTCACAATGAAATGTTAAGAGATTTCAGCCCCAGAAGCCGGGGTAAATAGCCGGTCTAACATATCCTGTGGCTGATGAGCACAAAGGGTTATGTCAGGCTCATCAGCAACAGAAATAGCACATACTCTTGTGTACCCAATTAGTACAGCGTTGGCACAATAAAGGGTAAATCTGAAGATCGTTTGATACCGGGGTTTGCCGCACAGACAGCCGGTATGGTGTTGATCACTCGATATGCGGTGAGGGTAGCCATAGCTTCGGACATTTTTGCGGCTTCCACAGGGAATGTAATGTACATTTTAATGGGGCTATCCCCTTGTACATGCAGTTGCCAGCCGTTCTCCATCAGTTCCCAATCTTTATCGATATCCGTGGTGCAATACCAATTAATACGGAATTTCAAAATCGGTTTTTCATCAATGATGCCGCTTATTGTAATGCGCTGTGCCGCTACTTTGCCCTGTTCAATGGGAGTTCCCCCAGGCAACAAAAAACGCTCGTTCGCGTTAGCGGTTTCACCAAAGGCCTCCATTTTATCCAAGCTCAAACCCAAAGCATCCGCCACCACATTAATGGACTGCTTAAAACCGTGTGAGATATGGTGCAACAAGCCCGCATCGAACTCATTACCCGGCTCGCGGCCAAATCCCATCCCCTGAACTATTTGATTGTCTGGGCAACTGGCTGGCAGGTTGGCAAATTCATCAACAGTTAAACAATCCATCTTGCGTGACATCGCCAGAGAAGCCAACGGCAAAACCTCTGAACTAAAACCGGGGCTGGAACCACTGGCATGAATGGATGCGCCGCCTTTTATACAAGCCGCTTCTGCTCGACGTCGCACGTCCTGATCCATGTACTCGGGGTCAAGAAAATCCACCCGAGACGTCACAATGTTAATACCAGATTCCAACAGTCGACAGACATCGTCCAAACAGCACCCCTGTTGCATCGCCACCACGCAATCGGGTTTTAGCGCAATAATTGCTTCGATATCGCAGGTTGCTGACACCCCTACCGCAGGCAAACCACACAGCTCACCGGCGTCGATGCCGCTTTTTTCTTTGGAGTGCACATAAACACCCACCACCTCAAACTGGGGGCTATTAATTAACTCTTTCAGGCTGGATTGACCGATACGGCCTGTCGCCCATTGAACCACTCGATACACCTTATCGGGATCGGGTAGTGGTAAAGATAAATGTGGGTGCGACATAAAAGGTACTCCTTTAATTAAGGTAACGGTGTAACGGCAATGGGAATACCGGAATAGCGCACCATGCCCGTCAGCTTATCTACTGATTGGGCGCTGGTGAGATAATTCACATTCGCAGATTCGTGACCGTGAGGGATCGATGCAACACCACAGCGGACCGTATCGCTGATGTTCGCCGTGAGGACGATCTCACCCTGTGGTGTTTTAACTTGAACTTGCTGTCCATCGGCGATGCCACGAGCAGTGGCGTCATCGGGGTGCAACAGAATATCGGCTGGGCTGCCCAAAAAGCTGAGTGCTGTATTGAGTTTTCGGCGCTGGCGCCGCGGTGTCAAACACAGCCCTAGAGGTTGGCCGATCTGCGCTTGATCCGCAGTTCGGGTTTCATTCCATAAGGCGATCAATGGTTCTGGGGCCAACCGCCAACCACCGATGTTATCGATGTGATTGTCCACCCAAGTACCGGGGACTTCTAACGGCTTCGACACATTGCCTTGGGATACAAGTTCATCAAAGCTGCAACGAGCACCCTGCATCTGTGCCGCCAGCATCGCCTCGTCAGCACCGCTGTCATCGTGCGTTTTTGGCACGTGTTCATCTACGGGTAGCCCCATTCGCCGCATGATTTGAGAAATCACCCACCAGGCTGATCGCCGTTCACCCATGGGCTCTACTAACGCAGGGTTGTACAACATAGAAAGGCTGCCGCACAAAGTATCCCAAAGGGAGATATCCGGTCGTTCAACAGGGTCTTTGGTCGGCAATATATGGGTTGAAAGCGCCGTGGTTTCATTGGTCATGATTTCGAAATCAACATTAACATCCAGCCGTTTGAGCGCCTGCTCTAAGCGCCCTACATCTGGAAAAGAACGCATGAGACTGCCACCAAAATTCACCAGTGCGCGAATATTACCAGCCTCGATTTCACCCGCGAGTGCCGCACAAGGCCACTCGCCAATCAGCCCTGAGACTTCAGGCATAGTGGGTGCCCCTGGCGTAAAGGGATTATCCAGTAAGGGCAATTCAAAACTGTCGAACTGCATGGTAAAACCGGGGTGAAACCAAGCCCCACCCTTGCGATTCATCGTGCCTGTTACAATCATTAACACCCAAGCAAACCACTGGGTCAGATTCGCACTGGAAGTCATCGACACACCGGTACCGGTTTCAACCACTACATGCCCCTGCCGGCGAATAGCCGCTAACAGATCATCTAAATCTTGTTCTGGAACACCCGCGATAGCCGCTGCCGTTGCGCGATCAAATTCCGATAACGCACTCTTCAACGTTTCAACGCCAATCATTGACTGGGCGGGATTGATTGGACCAGCTTCCAATATCTCACGCACCAGCCAGGCTAGAATGGCGTAATCCTTACCGGGTAACGGCGCCACATGGCGAGTAGAAAACTTTGCAGTCTCGGTATGTACTGGGTCAATCGTCCAAACCTCACCACGTGCCGCTGCGGCTCTGATTTTGGCTGGCGGATTAAACATCCCCGTATTGTGCCCGTGACTTACCATCGGGTTGACACCAACATAGATCAGCATATCTACGTGATCATCATCGGTTTTGGCATTAAGGCCCGGAAAGCCCCCCACCAAACTGGACACCAAGACTTTGCAAGCACCATCAATGGTCATGGGTGAAAATTTCGGTGGCGCACCTAATGCTTTGTGGAACTGCTCGGCCATGCGATAGCCCGATGAATCCATACCGAGACCGCTGCCAAAATAGAAACCGACAGCGTTGGGGCCGTACTCATTGACCACGGCTTGCAAACGGGCGGCGACATCATCCAAACAGGTATCCCAGTCTGTCGGGAGCAATTTTTCTTGGCTGCGCACCAACGGTTGCGTGATCGCATCTGGGTGATGATGAAGCTTTCCCAAAGCACGACCTTTAGGGCAGGTATAACCTTTACTGAGGGGGTGCTCACGATCACCTTTAACGCGGATAATGCGATTGTCTGCAATATCCACCACCACACCACACTGCGCGGTGCATATTTTGCAATGACTGTGACGAGAGGATGCTTCACTGATTGTCATTTAATGGCTGCCTTTTTGCCGTACAGAATGAAGAGAAAAGCAGATCATTGTATAGATGATGAAGAGAACACTTTGCTTCAATCTGAGGTTGGTAAACCGAGAAACGGCTCAACATTATTATTAGAAAATGGTTTTCTGCGCTGCCAATTTATTATCTCTGCATTCTACACCGAGGCAAGCATAAGTTGGTTAGCCCCCTAAACAACCTTAACCACTACACATTGTAAAAATCGAAATATTTTTACAATGTGTAAACCAGTTCAGGCCTAAAACGTATAATAAAATAAGTACGTACACGTATTTTTTATATACAAAATCAAAAAAATGTTAGGTGTAAGCAATAATCAAAAACCTGCCATTTTTTGATCGACACACAGCCAACTGACTACAGAAATTAATGTTTTTGTATGGCATACTGTTACCACATCAATAACTGGAGGAATGAGATGAGTGATCACGTTTATAAAAAACTGGAAATCGTTGGCTCTTCAAAAACCACTATTGAAGATGCGATTAATAATGCCATTGCTGAATGCAGCAAAAGCGTCAAGAACATTGAATGGTTTGAAGTGATGGAAACACGCGGCCATGTAGTGGACGGAAAAGTGGGCCACTACCAAGTTGTGATTAAAGTGGGTTTCCGCCTCGAAAACAGCTGAAGACCTAAAGCAAGTTAAGCATCAGTAATAAGATAGCTTCTTTGATGTTCGCTGCAGCCAATTTCTTTTAATTTGTTCTGCAATAGAACATCTGAAGAAGCTACATTAATAAAAAAATCTTTATATCGCACAGACGGCACAGGCTCTAACGGTGCCAACTGTTGTCGTACACACTGCAATATTTTCTGGATTTCGCCACCCAAAAGATGCTCTGTGTTATTAATGCCTACCGAATTATCAAACTGCACATAGACACTCGCAATATAAGAATCCTTTCGCCGAATCAAAAACCACGCTCGGTACGGGTGATTGTTGACGAAGCTTACATGTTCTGCATACGTTGGTAGCTGCTCGTGGCTAATACTGTGCTGTCGTTTTTTTAACAAAGAAAATAAGTTTTCGACTTGCTGATCAGTGGGAACAATCACTTCTAAATCAACTGTCATTCGTTTTCCTTATAAATGGATGAAGCTGGCGTTGATGTAAATAACGACCTTTTAGCATTCTGGTTAACGATGTTAATTATTTAAATAACCTATTTTAAAATTTTGCCACCATCCAAATAGCCGCAAAAACCATTACCACGTTTTCAGTCAGAGACACAAAGCCTAACGGTACGTTACTATCCCCTCCGACACAGGCGCATTTAAGTTCGCGTTTATCAAGATAGACCGCTTTGAAAACCGATACAGCGCCAATCGAACCAATAAAGAACGCCACTGGAGCAAATAGCCACGGCCAAATTCCTGCGAGCATACCAAGGCCAGCAAAAGCCTCCGCAAACGGGTAAATATAGGCATAGCGCACATGCCGCATCGAGAGCAAATCGTAAGTCACAAATTGATTGCTAAACGCCGTAAGGTCTTGGAGTTTTTGAACAGCTAACAC
Organism: Pseudomaricurvus sp.; assembly: GCA_965656525.1. Classification (GTDB taxonomy): domain Bacteria; phylum Pseudomonadota; class Gammaproteobacteria; order Pseudomonadales; family Cellvibrionaceae; genus Pseudomaricurvus. The sequence continues at coordinate 21,116 of CBFHKY010000028.1, forward strand.
CAACATACTAAGCCCCATAAAAAAGGCCAATAAGGTCGAGAAAATAAAACGCCCTTCAGTGGCCCACATCAGCGCCGAAGCGGCCAAAAAGGTGCTGCCAAAAATAGCAATAACCGGCTTGTAGGTGGTGCCGTTATCACTTTCTTGTGACATTCCCAAGTGCTTTCTTAAAGCTTCGTAACCACCGATCCGTTCGTCATCAATAAAGGTTTGTGGTGTAGTTTTCACATTATGCTTTTGTTTAAACGCATCCACTTCAGCACGGGAGCTGAACGTATTATCGGTCAGGTCAAACCCTTTGTGACGTAACAAATCGCGAGATTTTAATCCAAAAGGGCAAATGTGTTCGTCTGTTTCCATGCGATACAGAATGGCCTTTTGTGACATGATTAACCTCCTCGTTATGTATGTTGTTACCTATACTCGGATAGCTGAAGGGTAGCATGGTTCAATAATTATCCAACTCCAAACAACGGCTACAGATAGATCAGTCGGCATTCGCTGAAACAAATTTACGTTTCCAGAGCAAATACACCGCCGGTAATATCAGTAGCGTAAGCACTACCGCACTCAGCATTCCACCCACCATAGGAGCTGCAATGCGGCTCATCACTTCCGAGCCTGTACCTGTGCCATACAAGATGGGCAGCAGCCCCAAAATAATCGAAGCCGCTGTCATCAATACCGGGCGTACTCGTAAACCCGCACCCTCTAGTACAGCCTGTTGTAGTGTGTCTGCACTTAGCGTGGTCCCGTTTTGTTTACATGTTTCCAACATACGGCGATGGGCTTGGTTAAGATATACCAGCATGATCACACCGATTTCAACCGCCACACCGGCCAGTGCAATAAAACCTACACCCACCGCCACTGAAAAGTTGTAACCAAGCAAATACATCAACCAAACTGAGCCCACCATGGCCAACGGCAATGTGCCCATAATGATTGCCACTTCCATAAAGCTTCGAAAGTTGAAGTACAGCAGTACGATAATGATGGCCAGTGTTAACGGTACAACATAGGTCAGTTTGTCTTTGGCGCGCAGCATGTATTCGTATTGCCCCGACCAATTCAATGAATAGCCTGCGGGCAGTTCAACTTGCTCCGCAACTAGCTTCATGGCCTGCTGCACATAACTGCCAATGTCTACGCCATCGGTGTCGACAAATGTCCAACCGTTCAGACGTGCGTTTTCACTCTTGATGGCAGGTGGGCCATCTTCGACGAAAATCCGGGCCACATCGCCCAGTGCGATACGTTGACCATTGGCGGTCACAATCGGCAACAGCGCGAGCTGTTCCGGCGAGTTACGATAATCCTGTGGGTAGCGAAGATTAATCGGGTAGCGCTCCAGCCCCTCAATCGTTTGTGCGACGTTCATGCCGCCAATGGCGGTTGCCACCACCTGTTGCACGTCTGCGATATTTAGACCATAGCGAGCGGCTTGTTCCCGCTGAATATCGACTTTAATGTAACGCCCGCCAGCGACCCTTTCTGAATAAACCGATGCCGTACCTGGCACATCTTTTAGGACTTGCTCCAAGCGCTTGCCGATGCGTTCAACTTGCTTAAGGTCAGGACCCGCCACTTTTATCCCCACGGGGGTTTTAATGCCGGTGGCCAACATGTCGATCCGCGTTTTGATCGGCATTACCCAAGCATTGGTTAAGCCTGGAAAGTTCACCAAGCTGTCCAGCTCTTTTTTAAGCGTATCTGTGGTCATACCTTCGCGCCACTGGGATTTTGGTTTAAGCTGAATAAAAGTTTCAATCATGGTCAGCGGTGCTGGATCGGTGGCCGTTTCGGCTCGGCCGATTTTTCCGAAAACGCTCTTCACCTCGGGCACAGTGGCAATCAGTTTGTCCGTCTGTTGTAAGAGCTCTCTGGCCTTGCCAATGGACAACCCAGGGTACGTGGTTGGCATATACATCAAGTCGCCTTCGTCCAGCGGCGGAATAAACTCACTGCCAATTTGCGTGACCGGCCAAAAACCCAACAATGTGATCAGTACTGTGGACATTAACGTCGTTTTAGGGTGTTTCAATACGGTTTTCAGAGCTGGCATATACACTGCTATCAGCCAGCGATTCAGTGGATTCTTGTGCTCAGACAACACCTCACCGTGGATAAAATAGCCCATCAGTATGGGCACCAATGTCACGGTTAATGCAGCACTGGCGGCCATGGCATAGGTTTTGGTGAAAGCCAGCGGGGAAAACATACGCCCTTCTTGCGCTTCGAGAGTAAACACCGGCACAAAACTCACCGTGATGATCAAGAGGCTGAAAAACAACGCCGGTCCGACCTCGGCGGCGGAATCGGCTACCACCTGCCAACGGTTGTTGTGGGTAAGAGGCGTTTTTTCCATGTGTTTATGCATGTTTTCGATCATAACAATGGCACCATCGATCATGGCACCAATGGCTATGGCGATACCGCCCAAAGACATGATATTGGCGTTTAAGCCCTGCAGGTGCATCACAATAAATGCCGCGAGTATCCCAACAGGCAAACTGACAATGGCCACCAGACTGGAGCGCACATGGAACAAAAAGACCATACACACCAATGCCACAACGATGAATTCCTGCAGCAACTTGTGCCATAGATTTTCAACCGCACGTTCAATCAGACCAGAGCGATCATAAACGGTGACGATCTCAACTCCGTCTGGAAGACCAGCCTTTAGCGTTTCCAATTTAGCTTTGATACCGTTGATGGTTTGCTGGGCGTTTTCGCCAGCGCGCATGATCACAATACCGCCAACCACTTCGCCTTCACCGTTCAGCTCAGCAATCCCCCTGCGCATCTGCGGACCTACGTCGATATCAGCCACGTCTTTCAGCAACAGAGGTGTTCCATTTGCATCCAAACCCAGCGGAATACTGGCCAGATCCTCGCGACCTTGAATGTAGCCAGTGGCACGCACCATGTATTCCGCTTCGGCCATTTCCACCACCGATGCGCCCACTTCCTGATTGCCACGCTGGATGGCTAACTGAATGTGAGACAGCGGTATGTTGAATGCACGAAGCTTATCTGGGTGCACCTTGACCTGATACTGTTTCACCATTCCGCCCAGCGCGGAAACTTCTGACACGCCTGAAACGGCTTGCAGCTCGTACTTTAGGAACCAGTCCTGCAGGCTGCGCAATTGGCTGAGATCATGCTGCCCAGTGCGATCAACCAAAGCATAGAGATAAACCCAGCCAACACCGGTGGCGTCTGGCCCCAGTTGAGGCCGCGCTTTGGCGGGTAAAGTCGGCGCCACTTGTGACAAATACTCCAATACCCGCGAGCGAGCCCAGTAGACGTCGGTGTCTTCATCAAAGATGACGTACACGTAAGAATCGCCAAAGAAGGAATAGCCTCGTACGGTAACGGCACCAGGCACGGAAAGCATGGCGGTGGTTAACGGGTAGGTGATTTGATCCTCTACCACCTGTGGGGCTTGCCCGGCGTAATTGGTTTTAATGATCACCTGAACATCGGATAAATCCGGAATCGCATCCACGGGGGTATGCTTAACAGACCAGCCACCAACTCCCACAAGGATTAGAGTAGTCAGAAGTACGAATATCCGATTTTGTATCGACCAGCGAATAACACCGGCGATCATGGCTGGCTCTCCCGAGCGTGCTGACTATGATCCATCTCATTGTGGTCCATGTCCTGATGTTGGCTGTGATCCATTTCCATCGCACTATGATCCATGCCCTCATGCTGGCTGTAATCTATGTCGGTTTCAGTGTGACTCATGCGACGAAAGTCAGAGGTTTTACTGGATTCCGAATCCAATAAAAATTGTGCAGATATCACAATCGAATCACCTTCGTTAAGCCCAGACAATATCTCTGCACGGTTTTCACTGATGCGCCCTACCATCACTTCGATGGATTTGAAATGCCCATCGCCTTTGGCCAATACCACTCGCGATTGATCACCTGTGCGTATCAAAGCTTCTCTGGGGATCAATAGCGTTTCTTGCGCAGGGCCCGTAGCAATGGCCATTTGTGCAAACATTCCCGGCCTTAAATAACCATCAGGATTATCAAAGCGCACCCGAATTTGAGCGGTACGAGTTTTGGGGTTCAGTGAAGGGTAGATGTAGTCCACCGCGCCGGACCACTCTCTTCCCGGCAGATAATCCAAGTGCATTCGAACCGCATCCCCCTCTTGTACACTCATAACCTGGCGCTCAAAAACTTCGCCAATCACCCAGAGATGCTCCAGCTGGCCAATCGACATCATTTCCATACCCGGTTTAACAAACATGCCTTCGCGCACCATAAGGTTGTCTAGCACACCCGATTGTGGTGCCTTAATAGTGATACTTTGACTCACCTTGCCAGACTGTTTTAACTGCTCGATCTCAGCCTCTGGCACCTGCAAAGCCGACAGACGCGCCATGGCCGCTTCAATCAATGTGGGGTTGCCGCGTTTCAGCGCAAGTAAAAACTCCTCCCGTGCGTTCACCAGCGTCGGGGAATACAGATCGTAAAGCGGTGCACCTTTCTGCACTGGATCACCGGCCGCTTTCACATAAAGCTTTTCTATCCACCCTTCTACTCTGGGGTGAATATGCACCAGACGATCTTCATCGTATTGCACATAACCTACGGTATTGATGGCAACATCAAGCTGACCTTTCGTTACCGGCGCGGTTCTCACACCAAGATTGTTGACCACATCGGGCGATATGATGACCGTCCCGGCGCTTTGCGCGCTACTTTCATCGCGATACACCGGAATCAAGTCCATTCCCATAGGAGATTGCCCTGGCTCATCACGCTTATAGCTCGGATCCATCGGTGCGACCCAATAGAGTGGCTCATTGGTAGCGGCGGCCTTATCAGGCACTTTATTGGCGTCTTTATAAAACCATAGTGTCGCGTAATGCGCCAAAGTAGCAGTCGCGATTAACACAGCCGCAGCAATAAGCCAGGATTGCTTCGATAAATGCTTCATGGGGTAAATTCTTCCGTGTGACTGCCGCGCTCCGCAAAAACGGTTGCTGAGCGTTTGTGTGAAGTGAGTTCAGTGCGGTTTTCAAAGAGCAGGTAATCCAGGTTGGCCATGGCTTTTAACTGATCAAGCTTGATGGTCAAAAAATCAATCTTTGCGTTTAGCTCAGCGATGCGGGCACGAACAGCTTCGGCAAAATCGCCATCGTCATTGTTGTAAGCCGCCAAAGCCGCTTCGGCTTGTTCGGCCATTTGTGGCATCAACTGACGATCGTAGAGTTGACGACGTTCGTCTAAACGCTGGATTTGAGTGAGTGTCGCCTCCATTTCAGCCAAGAGTTTGCGAACCATCAATAACTTACTCACCTTTAACTCTTCCGCCCGAGAGCGAGCAACGCTGACCTCTTTGTCTTGTCGGTTGCCGGTAAACAAAGGCAGATCGAAAGTGACACCAACAGAAAACACATCAGCCCGCTCTCGACCCAACAAGTCGTCCGCTCGGTAGCCGTACTGAGCGGTAAGCCCCCACTCCGGCTTGTACTTTTGATGGGCCAACTCCACCCCTGTCTGCATTGCCTCGATTCGTTGATCAAAAGCCAACAGCAGCGGGTGTCTGTGAATGTGCTCATAAAGCTCACGCTCACTGGCAAGCGACCCAGACGGTAAAATTACCCAATCCGCAAATGGTGTGGGCTGAGTCTGTGCTAAAGGTTGAAGGGCCAAGCCGCCAATCCATTCCGACAACCTTTGCTGAGCGGAATCCATGTGTTGTCGCAAAACGGTCAAGCGATCATCCAACCGTGTAAGCTCTAACTGGGCCCGAATAATATCTTGCTGGCGAGCACGTCCAAGCGCGGCAGAATAACTGGCTTCGGTAGCTTCCACTAAATGCTCAAAGAGCGATCGATCGCGCTCAATCAGACGGATACTTTCCTGTGCGCCGAACGCTTCCAGCCATAACTGAGTCACAATCGATGTCACCTTGGCTTGTCGATCCTGCCGAAGCAGAGGCTCCTGTGCAGCCAGCTCTTGTTTCTGTCGAGCAGACAGTTTCAGACTATCCCCGCGGGGAAACCTTTGGCTGACACCCACGGTAAGCTGAGTCATAGATTCTTGGTTTATGTCGAAACTGTCGACAGGAAAGTTTGCCGCCATCAGGCTGACTTTAGGATCCGGTAACGTCGATACTGAAACCGATTCACTGTGCAAAGCGTCTTCGCGATGTTGACTGCCACTGAGCCAAGGATCCGTGGCAATGGCTTTTGCGATTGCTGCATCCAAGGTCAGCCTCTGCCGTTGATCTTCAGCCTGCCCATGAGCAAACGCAGAAACACAAACCAACACGATCCACCAAAGCACTCGTTGAATAGTCATCGCTACATCGCCCTCTTATTGCTGATCAGGACGGCTTACAACCGCAAACACTTCAGCCAAACCATCCTTTTTTAACAGCCATATTTTGTAAGGCTCGAGCCTGTCGCCGATCTCCATACCGGGGCTGCCAACAGGCATACCGGGTACACTCAGGCCAGTGGCACCATCGGGTGGATCTGCTAGGAACTGCTGGACAAAGCGTGCAGGGATATGACCTTCGAATACATAGCCACCCTTCGATACTGCCGTGTGGCAGGATTGGAACTCAGGCGTAATGCCATACTGCGTTTTGATACGGCTCAAATCTTCTGGATGATGCGTTTTGGTATCAAACCCTGCGCTTTCAACATGATCCACCCAGTGCTGGCAACATTGGCAAGTACGGCTTTTGTAAACGTCTAAGTGTGTCGTGGCTGCGGTTTTGACAGCCAGTTTTTCACCGTCTGCGCAGCCGACAACAAGCAACAATACGGTCATCAGCAAGAAAGATGCTCTATAAATATTGAACAGTTTCATAATGGTCCCAATAAAAATTTTTGCCACAAACGCCATTCGTTAAGAAAACGCGTTCAGAATAATCGTGTTGGGAGTCTTAAGCCCCCCGCCAGTGTGAGTAAACAATGCAAAACCTGATTTCCAGGCGCACTGACCCTACTTTAGTGGGTAATCGGAGGGCGAAACAATGAAGAGGTACTCTGAGTAAGGAGGGAACCTGGATACTCGGTATGGAGTGTTCGGGTGAATGATGCAACCAACGGCAGGGTGTTGCTTACCACCGCAGCACTCGTAGAAATACAGCCAGACTGGGAGCAAGAATCTTGGTCGCAACAGTCAGCCGCTATTAGAGAGTTATCCGCGTAATCGACTGGGGCATCATGGGTAGGCATATGGCTTTTATGATCCAGACCCATCACACCTTCAATCTTTACCGTATTGGCTTTCATCACAGCGGTATTGGTTGGATGAACGCTTGGGCCACAGTGTAAATTGACAACAGCGAACGACTGGACAGAAAAAGCCAGTAGCGCGAAAAACGCCATGTAAAACCTGATTGTTTTAAACCGCTTACTGTTAAGCCACATACTGTGCTCTTTGAAAATATCAACGTTTCATAAGATACCTGATTTTATGAAACGTTAAAACGAAACGTGGTTAATAACGGTCACGTTCTGCTGGCTCCATCAATACGATGAAACCAACAACGCTCAACAAACCGACCCATAAACTATTCCATCACTTGCTAACCTTACCCACAGCGCCATCAAAAACCGGCAGGTCCTCTGGAATAAACGGTTCAGTCGACTCGCCACGAAACAGCTTGGGGTAGTAAAAGTGACGCAATTCTGCGTGGAATGCACGAACGCGATCTTCATAGTTAAGCATTGCGCGAACATCAGTTCCGGCCAACTTCTGCAACACACGTTCTAACATGACGGGTGGGACAATAAACGCCAAACCCGCTGCCATTTTATCCCGTGTTAAACGTCCTTCGCGATAAGCACTGGATAGAGGCTCTGTTTTTTGATCCCCGACCTGCTGAAAAGCGTAGTACCATTTCCATTCAAAAGGACGTTGCACGACCGCGTAATCAGACCACTGCGGATAATGTCGCAAAAAAGCAGCCATGGTGACTTCTTTAGGTAAATCCCAAGCATCATTCACCGCCTCTCGCTGAGTCATGATAATGTCAGCCCCTGCAGGAATCGGTACAAGCTGATTAATGGCAAGACGCCCCCCGGCGGGAATGATTACCGATAACAAAATCCAAACACCGATCAGCCCTGCCAAAATGACGGCAGCCGGTTGTCGCCATGCAGCCAACCAGTAACTGATAAGCGCCCAGAACACGACATAGACAAACACGCTGACACTTGACCAAAACAAGGTGCTGGCGGCGGTGTCAGCAAGCCATCCACCCAAAAGTAGGGGAACAAGTGTACTGACACACAACGCCCCCACACGCAGGGATGCCCGTAAAAAAAAGAGGGAAGACGCTTTTCCCACCGTCGCCACTAATAAATCATGACGCCCTGCAGCTCGCTCTCCAGCCCTAAGATCATGCAATAACATGATAATAACTAAGGGCAGAATAAAGACCGCCAGAAAAGCAAAATCGAAGCGGCCAATCAGTGCCAGTACCGGATTACCAACATCACGCTCATAGACCTGTCCTTCAAGGGCCAGCATACGGACACGGTGTTTCCAAGGCATCACATCCCGCTGCCCCAGCGCCGCAAAAGCAAAATCAGAAGGTTGATCATAGGTGAGATGAAAACTGTAATAGGCTGCCCAGCCAGCGTCTCCCTGTTGGGACAGCACCACTGAACGATCTTCTTTGTCGGCTTCAATCAAGTGTCGAAGAGTGTGCTCCTGTTGTCTAACCTCGGTAAGACCAGACCAAATAGACAGTGCGGACAAACAAAATATCACCAGTAACCAAAAGGTAACGGCTCTATCTTTTGCCATGAAATTCATTTCACGACATATTGCAGGATAAAATTTCATGATTTCACCCTCCCCCCAAAATACACTGCCAGAAAAATCAACACAGTAAACCAACCGAATAACATGAGTATGGATTGCGCTGCGCCAACCAGCCGAATAGATACCGGAGCAGTTTCAAAATGAAACTCTTCCAAAACTTCCCAGTTATCGGCACTCACCCGTGAACGGCGTTCCGCCTGAGCGTCACTACTGCGATTTATATCGTCCGAATAATCCAGCTGAGTTGCCTGTATGCGGTTGAGCCCCTGCACAAAGTCGTAGCGCAGTTGTTCAGCCTCACGAAGGAAACGGTGATGGTTGTCGAGATCCGTTCCGATAATGGCACGCGAGGCAAAACCCACAGCCAATGCCGGTGATAGCCATCCATACTGTGATAGACGTTGCGCTTGCTGTGCATTGCCCTGCATTTGCTTTGCGGCATAATGATTCAGGGTTTCTGTGAGTGTTGCTTCGCCGCTTTGCGCCACAACGCCACGAATATTAACCGGCAGATCTTCCACTCTAGTAACGTTATGCTTTTTTAGTAGCTCAACGCGCAACTGAGCGAAGGCTGGGTCATTGGCATTGTGGCCATCCCCGAGTTTGCGCAGATCTGCCTGCATCGCGAGCTCTAATTCAATTTTGCCTGCTTGTGGTATCTCTTGCGCCACATGATTGACTGCAATAGCAGGCGTCAGCAGCGTTAACACTAACCACAGTGTGGTCAAAATTGCGAGCACGGTTGTCCTGCGCATCAACAACAATGACACCAGCAGAGTAGCCATACCCCAAAGGCAAAGGTAAAGAAAATACACCCCTGCCACGGAAAGCAAAGTGACAATAGATTCACCGGCTAATAACGCCAACCAGAAGCTCGGAATCATGGGCAGCAAAAGCAGTGCTGTCACCGAAAACAGTGCCAAGGCTTTGCCCGCAAACAGAGATCGACCACCGAGATTTTGTGCTAACAACGGTACCAATGTAGACGCTTCTCGCTCACGAACAATGGCTCCATGGCCGAGCAAGATGATCAATAGTGGCGCAAATAGTTGATACACCAACGCTGGAGTCAACCAAGAAAAACCCCCGAGGTTTGCACTGGCAGCCGAATCGGCAAACATGGCCGAATTTTGTCGGTGCCCCTCCAAAAAGATGGCCTGTCCGGTAACCGAGTCAAGTCCAGGATCGAACAGCGCAAGCGGTGCCGGAGTACGAAACGCATAATGTCCGTAATGCACCATCCGGTGCGGGTGGCGATCGGGCTGGGAAAGAAACGTTTCTTCAGCCTCTAACTGCTGATGTGAGCGAGCATGACGCTCTGCTTCAACACGCACCGCTGTGAACACACTGGTTGCCACCAGTAACAAGGCAAACAACAACATCGCGCCCAACATCAAATTTGAGCGCAACCAGTAACGCCACTCTTCACGAGCGACAATCAATACGTGATTCATGTTAAAACCTTCGACGCCTGATCATCCCTTTGTGATGATTCCGTATTGAACGGCCCCGAACTGAGCGAGAAGGCTCGATGCACCACTTCGGTGTCTATCCGTCCATCTTGGGAGGCTTGAAACTCACCCACTAAATCGCCCCCCCGAAGAAGACCAATCCGATCCGCCACTTGGCAGGCACCATAGACATCATGAGTCACCATAAGCACTGTCTTGCCAGCATTAGCAAGACTGCAAACCAGATCGTGGAATTCGTCGATAGCGCTTGGGTCAAGGCCCGATGTGGGCTCATCCAGTAACAGTATGTCTGTATCGCGTAAGATGGCGAGAGCAATCGCCACTTTTTGCCTCATGCCTTTGGAATAATGTTTGAGTTTACGGTCTCGCGCTTGCGACTTGAGTGAGACACGATCCAATGCCTCCTCTATGGCATGGCTACTCAAAGGCACATCAGCCAACTGCAAGAAATAGCGAAGGTTTTCACGGGCATCAAGATGCTCATAAAGCGATGCGGCTTCGGGCAAATAGGCAATCGCGCGACGCGCGGCCTCAAGATCACTTCCGACCTCAACACCGTTGACTCGTACAGAGCCACTTGATGGCAGCAAGAACCCAAGAAAACTCAGCAAGGTCGTCGACTTGCCAGCGCCGTTGCCACCGAGAAGTGCATACACTTCACCGCTGGCTACAGCAAAAGAAATACCGCAGAGCACATCTGTACCCGAACGAGCGACGCGCAGGGAATCAGCCTGCAGTTTTAGCGTGGTATTTTTCATCAAACACTTCTCTCATTAAAATCGAAAGGCCGCAGAAACATTGACGCTGCGCGGTGTTCCCGGTTGAACCCAAAGGTCCGAGAACGAGTTAGTGTAATACGTTTCGTCAAACACGTTGTTCACATCCGCGCGTAGAGTAATCGCTTCAGTCAATTGATAAGCCGTAAAGATACGAGCGGTCGTATAGCTGGGAAGATCAAAATCAACACCAAAATAGCCGTTTCTCTTACCCACATACAGCAGTCCACCGCCGATATCTAAGGGTCTTCCAGCCAATTGAGTTTGCTTAAGCAATTGCACACTCGCTTGTTGTTCGGGAATATTTAGAAGCGAAGTACCGGCTGGAACAGTGCGCCCAAAGTTTGCGTCAAAAAAATCGTTGTTGGTTTTTGCATCAACATACGCATAGGACGCCCACACACTCAAGCCACTGCCAAGCTCACCTTTCACATCAAGCTCAACCCCCTGACTTTGAGCTTCACCAACGGCGGCTAACGTGAAGGCGCTTGGATCGTCGACGACAAGAATGTTGTCCTGCTCAACCTTAAAAACGGAAACAGTGCCAACCAGTGCGCCGTCGTTCATAGCAAATTTTACGCCCGCCTCGATGGAAGTAGACTGGTTAGGATCAAAACCGTTGCCGTTTACATCGCTGCCTGAAAGCGGACGGAAGTTTTCGCCATAAGCCGCATAAACAGAGACGGAATCCGACACCGCATAGACCACGCCCAATTGTGGGCTCACACGCGTTTCACTTTGCTTGGTCTTTGTCGCCGAGGCACGGTTGTTGAGTTTTTGACGGTAATCGTCATAGCGCGCACCAAGCCTTAAGTCTACTTTATCGGTCAGACTGATCTGATCCTGCACGAAAACACCAATCGATTCCTGAGTTTCCAGTCGATCTGTCTGAGGGGAAGGTGTCGGCAATGGGTACTGGCCGTAGACTGGATTGAAAATATTAATGGCCTGCAATTGCTCAAGGCTTGGGTTGGTTGATAACGACGGCGCTCGGGCGCGTAAAAAGACTTGATCGTTCTCGAACTGATCAGCGTCAACACCGATGATGACACGGTGTTGCAAACCGTTCATTTCAAAATCGCCATTAATTTCGGCACGAATCACCTGATAAGATGCATCATAATCACGATAACGACGTTGACGCGTTAATGTTTCCCCATCAACAGACAGCAGCTGTCGGCTACCGGATAATTCCGCCTCGGTCGAAAACCCTTCAAGAGAGGTATCGCGATAATTGAAACCAATCAGTGCGGCCCATTCGTCATTGAAGTGGTGTTGAAATTCGATTTGATGACCCAGCACATCGGTTTCTAAAGGGCCGTCACCCGGCTCCCCCAAGAAGCGGCTTTCGGGGATATGCCCTAGTTCGCCATCGAGAGCAAGAACACCCCGATCAAAGGGCACTTCTTGGTGACTGTATTCCAATTCATAAATCAACTGACTTTGCTCGCTGATTTGCCAAACCAGCGAAGGGCTGAAGCCTTGTTTAACCGTCTCAATCGTATCTCGGAAACTGTCGGCATCTTCATAAAAGCCAACCAGCCGAATGGCAACGGTATCAGACAGTGATGTCATCCAATCTACATCCGTTCGATAGGTGTCGAAGCTGCCCGCTGAAACTTTTAATTCCCCCTCAGTATCAAAGGTCGGACGTTTGGTAACAAGATTCACCGTTCCACCGGGCTCACCCCGCCCGAACAATGCCGCACGCGGCCCTTTTAACACTTCTACCGACTCGATACCGGAAAGGTCACGGGATCCACCAAAGCCGCGCCCAGCGTTAAAACCGTTGACCAGATAATTACTGGGTAGATTTTCATCACCGACAAAACCACGCACCGCGAAGCTGTTCCACAAACCACCGAAGTTGTTTTGTCGTGCCACGGA